>NZ_JBFUBH010000008.1:0-215807 GCF_056405855.1 Pararhizobium sp. P1_E7
AATTCCGGTAGCGCCACCCTGGAAAAGGCGCCGATCATCCGCGCAGAGAGACCGCAGTTGCAGGTAAAAACCACCGAGACGGGGCACATCGCGTGTCATTTACTACCAAACGCTTCGGCACACGATGTGCCCCGGCCGATCCTGCCCGCGCCCCGGCGCAAAAAGATCACCGCAGATCGTATGCCACGGGCGCAACGCGCCGCGTGAACGCGAACGCCTGTTCCGCCCAATTTCAAATATCAAAGGGTATCCCATGCCAAGACAGGACTTTTCCGAATATGAAAAACGCGTCTCGGCCGATCACGAACGCCAATGCCGCACCACCTTGACCATCCACGGCATATGGCTCATTTGCCCGACCCGCAAATGCCGCCGCGACAAGGCCTGCAGCGGGGAAATGCGCGTCTCGGCGCATCAGGATCGCAAAATCCGCGCCCAGCGGGAAATCGGCCTGTCCGGCAATGCCTGCGCAAAACTGCCGCGCTGCATTGCAACAGCCACTGCTTCTGCCTTCAACTTATTCGCGGAACGCCTCGATGATCTTCAAAGAGACGTGATCGCCCATCCGGACGACTTTCTGCCGAATTTCGATCGCCGCCCGAAAGACCGCCAGCCCCGGCGCGACGCTGCCAACCCTTGACTTTCGATCCCGATCATCCGACTTCACAGGGGTATCGTCCAAGGAGTTCCGACCATGAGTGAACAGGCCCGCAGCACCATCGACCAGACCGAAGTCGACCGGTTTTCCGCCATGGCCGCCGAGTGGTGGGACCCGAAGGGCAAGTTCCGGCCGCTGCACAAGTTCAATCCGGTTCGCCTCACCTATATCCGCGACCGCGTCTCGGACAATTTCGGCCGCGAAGCCAAGGCTCCACAGCCGCTGAAGGGGCTGCGCATCCTCGATATCGGCTGCGGCGGCGGCCTTCTGTCGGAGCCGATGGCCCGCATGGGTGCCGATGTGGTCGGCGCCGACGCCTCGGAAAAAAACATCATGATCGCCAAAACCCACGCGGCCGGCAGCGGCGTTGCGGTCGATTACCGCGCGGTGACGGCTGAAGCCCTTGCGGAGGCCGGCGAGACCTTCGATGTCGTGCTCAACATGGAAGTGGTCGAGCATGTCGCCGATGTCGAATTCTTCATGAGCACCTGCGCCTCGATGGTGCGCCCGGGCGGCCTGATGTTCGTCGCCACCATCAACCGCACCATGAAGGCGGCGGCACTTGCGATCTTCGCCGCCGAAAACCTCCTGCGCTGGCTGCCGCGCGGCACCCACCAGTATGAAAAGCTGGTTCGCCCGGAGGAACTCGAAAAACCGGTCACCGCCAGCGGCATGGAGGTGACCGACCGCACCGGCGTCTTCTTCAATCCGCTGTCCAACCAATGGAACCTGTCGAAGGACATGGACGTCAATTACATGATCGTCGCCAAGCGCCCGGCTTGATCCGGACCGCGGAGATGACGGCGATGGAATTTCGATCCACCGGCCCGGGGGATGAGCCCGAACCCGTGTACTATAGCGGCATCTGCGAGGCCTCGGCTGCGGCCGCCCTCGACGACTGCCATTTTGCCGTCGCCAGTGATGAGACCAACACGTTGCAGGTCTATCGCCGCGGAACAGCCGAGCCGGTGCGGGCGCTCAAATTCAAGAGTTTCATCGGCTCGGAAAAGTCCGACATCGAGGCGGCTGCCCGCATTGGCGACACGATCTACTGGATCAGTTCGTTCTCGCGGCCGGGCAACAAGGGAAATGCGAAGGGCCGTTCCGTCCTCTTCGCCTCCCGCATCGTACAAACCCCGCAAGGCCCGACGCTTAAGCCGCTCGGAAAACCGTTCGAAGACCTGCGCGGTTTTCTGAAACAGGTGCTGCAAAGCCCCGGCACGGACATCAACATCGAAGGTCTGGCGGCTTCGCCGGACGGTGACCTGCTGATCGGCTTTCGCGGCCCTCTCATCGGCGGCATGGCGCCTGTCCTGCGCCTGAAAAACCCGGCCCAAATAACCGGTCTTGGCGAAGAACCGCGCTTCGGTGACATCCACCTGCTCGATCTCGGCAATCGCGGCATACGCAGCATCGACTGCGCCGGCCTTTTACCCGCCACCTACCTCATTCTCGCCGGCCCCAGCACCGAGGCCGGCGGGAAAGACGAACAGGACGGCGCATTCGCGCTCTATTCCTGGACCGGCGACGACCAGCCACCGATCCGGCTGTCGCTCCAGCTGCCGAAAGACTTCACAGCCGAAGCCCTCGTCCTCTATCCGGAAAAGCGCCTCGCCCAGGTGCTGAGCGACGACGGGCGCAAGGACGAGAACGAAAACGACATCGCCAAGAAAAAACGCCGCTTCCGCAGCATCGATGTGACGTATTGAGCGATGCGACAATTTCAGTTTTTTTGTAAGCCGATCAGGGTCACAATGCGCGCATGACAAAGCTTCTTGAACAGGCGGTAGCGACCGCGCGGAATCTCCCTCCGGAAATGCAGGACGATATCGCCCGCAATCTCCAGGCTTGAGCGGTAGGAAATATTGCTACCAATTGTCGGTATTGCCAAGAAACTCCGACAGCATCGTCCCCGCCCTTGCCGCTAGACTTTCAACGTCAGCATGGGCAAGGAGATCGGCCTACTACCGGCCGTCATCTCAATTCACATCATCAGGCAGGACCGGCAGGGCTGCAATTTCGATGCCTTCCTCCAGCAGGGCCTTGGCCTCATCGACCGTCGCCTGGCCGATCAGGCCGCGCTGCTTGGCCTCGCCATAGTGAATCTTGCGGGCTTCCTCGGGAAACTTGGTGCCGACATCCTCGGCATTTTCGCGGATCGCGGTGACCAGTTCGCGGATCTTGGCAACCGCTTCCTTGCGGGCCTGATCCATCATCAGCACCTTGGTCTCGTCTTTCTTGCGGGCTGTCGAGACCGAGGGCGCCATCAGCTCCTTGGCCACCGTGGCAGAACCGCAGACCGGGCAGGAAACAAGCTTAAGCTCCGCCTGACGATCGAAGTCGGCGCTCGAGGAAAACCATCCTTCAAAGGAATGGCCGTTGTCACAGGCAAGCGTGTATTTGATCAAGCGGCCACATCCCCGGAGGCGCCGGGCGCCACCTCCTCCAGCAAGAACGACCGGCCGTTCTTCAGGTTTGGAATTTTCGCCCGCGCGGCAGCGACGGCGCCGACGTCGATATCGGCAAGAACGATCCCTTCGCCGGTGCCGCCGGCCGAGGCGAGAACCACGCCCCACGGATCGATGATCATCGAATGACCATAAGTCTCACGGCCGTCCTCATGCACGCCGGCCTGGGCAGCGGCGATCACGAACATGCCGTTTTCGATTGCCCGGGCGCGCAGCAGGATTTCCCAATGCGCCTCGCCGGTCTGGCGGGTAAAGGCCGCGGGCACCGACATGATTTCGGCGCCGGCTGCAGCCTGCGTCCGGAAGAGCTCGGGAAAACGCACGTCGTAGCAGATGGCGCAGCCAAGCTTGCCGAACGGCAGGCTCACCAGCCGCGCCGTGCCGCCGGGCGTATAGGCAGCGCTTTCACGCCAGCTCTCGCCATTGTCGAGATCGACGTCGAACATGTGGATCTTGTCGTAATGGGTGATCTTGCCGCCATCCGGGCCGAACAGAAAGCCGCGATTGGCCATCTTGCCATCGGCAAGGCCGATCGCGGTCGAGCCGACATGCAGATAGATGCCGAGTTCGGCGGCGAGCTTTGAGGCGGCAGCAACGATCAGATCGTTGCTCTCGTCGCGCAAGGCGGCCTTCATCGCGGCGCGGTCGCGCTGCAGCGCACCGGTCATTTCCGGCGTCTGCACATAGGTTGCGCCCTGTGCGGCCGCGTCCCGAACGAGCCGTACCATGGTGTCGGCGTTCCGGGCCGGATCGACACCGGAACACATCTGGATCGCTGCGGCCTTGAACGTCATGGCAGTCACTCCTTAAGCGGCGAGCATCGCGTCCAGCTTGCCGGCGCGGTCCAGCGCATGCAGGTCGTCACAGCCGCCGATATGGGCATTGTTGATGAAGATCTGCGGAAATGTCGTGCCGCCATTCGACCGCTCGATCATCTTCTGGCGGACCTCGGGAGCATAGGTGGCGTCATGCTCCTCGAACGTCACGCCCTTGGTTTCCAGAAGTTTCTTCGCTGCGGAACAATAGCCGCAGAATTGACGGGTATAGATGACGACCGAAGCCATGCGTTGACCTGCTCCTTTGCCGGCCCTGCGCCAGCACAATCTACCGTGTCATATAAGACCGGACATGGCTCTTGCAAAGGTCAAAACGGTTACGTCGGCCGCCCCCGCCCTCTTCAGAGCCCGCGTCGCGGCAGAAACGGTCGCCCCCGTGGTATAGACATCATCGACCAGGACGATGCGCTTGCCGAACAGCGCCGCTTTGCCAGCCGCCGTCACCGAGAATGCCCCGCGCACATTGTCCTGCCGCTGGCTGGCGCCGAGCCCCACCTGCTGGGCAGTCCGCTTGATCCGGATCAGTGCTGAGGGCAGGTAAGGCCGGGCCGAAATCCGGGCAATCGCCCGCGCTAGCTCGGCGGACTGGTTGAACTTGCGGTTCCACAGCCGGAAGGCGTGCAGCGGCACCGGGACGATGGCATCGCAGGCCTGCACATGGCCGTCACCCGCCCGGATCATCCACTTGGCCATCATCACAGCCAGATCGGTGCGGTCGCGGTATTTCAGGCCGTGGACAAGCGACTTGGCAATGCCGTCATGGATGGCAACGGAGCGCAACCGCTCGAAGACGGGCGGATTGGCGATGGCATCGGCCGAAAGAATGCCCGCCCCCAGATCGTGCGAGAACGGCAGGCCGAGAACCTCGCAATAGGGCCGCTCGATCAACCGCAACGTCGACCAGCAGGCCGGGCAGACGCCGCGATGCTGCCCGGTCAGCCGGCCGCAGCCGGCACAGACCGGCGGATAGACCGCATCCACCGCTGCCGTCATCAGGCCGCGCAGGCCTCTGCGCAGACCATCGGCCAGCCGCCATCCCGGATTTTCTGCCCCTTCGTTCTCCATGAGGTTGACTTTACGGCGAGCCGGGTTTCTTTGCGATCAAGATTTTGGGCGCTCGGATGTTTGGGCGATCAGATTTTTAGGAAGCACAGCCGTGGATATCGTTTTCGACCAGACGCTCATCGAAGCCCGCCGCAAGCGGGCATTGCGCAACGGCGATCCGAAGGCGCAATTCCTGCTGGAGATTGCCGCACAGGAACTCTCCGAACGCCTTGCTGTCGTCGAGCGCCATTTCGACAAGGCGGTCGAGCTGCACGGTTATACCGGCCTGACGGCCCGTTACATCGCCAACACCGGCAAGGTTACCGGGATCGAGCGGGTCGAGACGGATGCGTCCTTTGCCGCTGAGGATGAGAAAATCTCCGTCGCCTCGCTGGAGACGGTGCCGCTTTCACCGGAATCGGCAAACCTCATCGTCTCGCCGCTGTCGCTGCACCTGACCAACGATACGCCCGGCGTGTTCATCCAGGTCCGCCGCGCGCTCAAACCCGACGGCCTGTTCCTCGCCGCCATTCCCGGCTCCGGCACCTTGCAGGAATTGCGCGAGGTGCTCTTGGCGGCGGAAAGCGAAATGACCGGCGGCGCCAGTCCCCGCGTCATCCCCTTTGCCGATGTCCGTGACATCGGCGCGCTCCTGCAGCGTGCAGGCTTCAGCTTGCCGGTCGCCGATACCGAGACCTACACGGTGCGCTACGCGTCGCTGTTCTCATTGTTGAAAGACCTGCGGTCGATGGGGATGGGCAATCCGCTCGCAGCCCGCAGCCGCAAGCCCCTCACCCGGAGCTTTTTCGTGCGTGCCGCCGAAATCTACGCCGAACGCTTTGCCGACCCGGACGGCCGCATCCGCGCGACATTCTCGATCATCTATATTTCCGGCTGGGCACCGCACGAAAGCCAGCAGAAACCGCTGAAACCCGGTTCGGCGAAACAACGGCTGTCCGATGCGCTGAGCACGCGCGAACTGCCTAGTGCGGACGCGGACTTTACGTCCCCCCGGCACCCAGGAGCGCTGTCGTGACCGTCTGAAAAACGGCCAGAAGTGAATCCGAGAAGGCTTCAAGCCCAACGATCATGCCGATCGAAACGAGGCTGGCCAGCAGACCGTACTCGATCGCCGTTGCACCGGATTTGTCTTTCAAGAGGCGAATCAGTGCCGTCATGTGCTCCCCCGCTCCTGCGCATGCCCTAGCGGATGACATCACCCGAAAGGCACGAATTACGCACTGTCTCTATCGGGCAGATACCCGCCCCGGACTGGCAATGAACGGAGCGCCGGGGGGTGTCCCCAGCCCACAGAGCCCTCASCAGCCGCTTTTGCTTCCATTGCCGTCGATGATGCAGACGGCGCCCGGCATTTCCTGCAGGACGCTGCGGCGCACCGTATAGCGCTTGGCCGGCGGACTGCTCGGGATAGAGCCGGTCGAAATATTGTCATAGTTGATCGGCGCGTCGGCAAGCACCTTGTTGTCCGTCTTCGACGTCAGCATCGGCGTCAGGATGAGGGTCAGCGCGATGACGGCGGTGCCGAACAACAGCGACAGATTGAGCGCGCCGGTGCGGCGGCTCTGGGTCGTCACCAGATCCTTGTCCTGAACCGTTCTCCAAAAATCGTCTTCGACCATCGTCTGCCTCTTCGAATACGTGCGTTTCCCTGAAGCCGGCTCAAGCACCACTTCACCATGTCGACGCCTATAAAAAACCGGCATCGGTCACGGGGTTCATCCCCAAACCAATAGACACCGGCACTTACTCGAAGCTGATTTTGCGGGAGGGTGATAAATGTTCGATTAATAAAATAGAAATTTTTGGGATTTGCTCAGAGCAAATCCATTAAGTAGGGGATAAGCGGCTCGTCGGCGGGCGGCATCGGGTAATCGCGCAGCGCTTTGGGGCGAACCCACTTCACCGCCTGGCCTTCCCGGCCATAGGCGACGCCCTCATAGCGCCGGCAGACATAGAGCGGCATCAGCAGATGAAAGTCGTCATAGGTATGGCTGGCAAATGTCAACGGCGCGAGGCAAGCGACCTTGGTGCGAACACCCAGTTCCTCGTCCAGTTCGCGGATCAGCGTTTCCTCCGGCGTTTCGCCGGGCTCGACCTTGCCGCCGGGAAACTCCCAGAGCCCGGCCAGCGACTTGCCCTGCGGCCGCTGGGCGAGAAGGATCCGGCCGTCGCTATCGACCAGCGCGCAGGCAGCCACCAGAAGAATCTTTCGGCCGGTAACGTCCATCATCACACCCCTTCACGCCGGTAGGTATACCGGTAGACATCCCGGAAGCCGAACTTGCGATAGAGGTTGATGGCCGCCGCATTATCGCTCTCGACCGAAAGCCAGGCGGTGCGGGCGCCGCGCAGGCGGGCCCAGCGCAGCGAGGCGTTGACGATGGCGCTGCCCACGCCCTGCCGCCGGACGCTCTCAGCCACGGCAACCTGCAAAATACCTGCGAGATCGTTGTCGTGAACGGCGAGCGACACCGCGATCGGGCCTTCGTCCTGAGATTCGAACAGGAACAATCCGCATTCCGGCTTGATCGCGTTGATGATCTCGCTGAGACCCGCCTTGTCCTGGCTGCTTTCACCGCAAATCTGCAGCCGGGCATCGACGAAACGGCCGACATCGCGCAACGGCAGATGCTCGATCGCTTCCGTCGTGTCGTTCGGTGGAATATCGGCCATCATGACGATGGCTTCGGAGAACACCGGCCACTGGTGCTCGTTCATGTAGGCAATCAGTTGCGGCGGCGTCAGCGGCGTCTGGCGCACGGTCAGCGGCCGGCCATAGTCGGAAAAGCGCTTGGCGGCCTTCTCAAGCCTGACCTCGATATCGCGGCTGTCGGACGGATCGAGCGGATTGACCGAATTCAGGCGCTTGGAATCATGGCCCGCCGTCAGCCGGATCAGCCAGCTGCCGTCATACTGCACCGATGCCGCCGGCCAGGCGCGAAAGCCGACGGCTTCCAGACGCCGCACGGTCGGCAAATCGGCTTTCGAGATCGTATCCTGCACGGCCATCAGCTCCGGTAATCGCCGTTGATCTCGACATATTCCTTTGTCAGATCGCAGGTATAGACGGTCGCCTTGCCCGATCCGAGACCGATCTCGACGCGGATGGCGATATCTTCTTCCTTCATCACGGCGGTTGCAGCCGCTTCCGAATAGGCCGGATCGCGCTCGCCATCGACAGCAACGCGCACATCGCCGAACCAGATCGCCAGCCGGTCGCGGTCGGCCATTTCGCCGGACTTTCCGACAGCCATGACCACGCGGCCCCAATTGGCGTCCTCGCCAGCGACCGCGGTCTTCACCAGCGGCGAATTGGCGATCGACAGGCCGATGCGCTTTGCAGCGGCATCGCTCTCGGCGCCCTCGACGGTAACGGCAACCATCTTGCGCGCACCTTCACCATCGCGCACCACCTGCAGCGCCAGATCGCGCAGGAGATCGTTGAGAGCAGCGCGGAACCCGGCAAGCGCCGGATCGGTCGCGGTGACAATCTTTGCCTGTCCATCCTTGCCGGCGGCTCCGGTGGCAAACAGCATCAGCGTGTCGGAGGTCGAGGTATCGCTATCGACGGTGACGGAATTGAACGTCGGGCCTGTGCCTTCCGACAAAAGAACCTGCAGGGCTTGCGGCGCGATATCCGCGTCGGTGACGACAAAGGACAGCATCGTCGCCATGTCGGGCGCGATCATGCCGGCGCCCTTGGCGATGCCGTTGATAACGACGGTCACGCCGCCGATCTTAGTGCTGCGCGTCGATACCTTCGGATAGGTGTCGGTCGTCATGATCGCCTTGGCGGCCTCGAACCAGAAATCGCCGGTTGCCTGCGTGGTCATGTCGCTCAAAACGCCCGCGAATTTCGTCGCATCCAGCGGCTCGCCGATGACGCCGGTGGAGGCGAGAAAGACTTCGCCGGCCGAGCAGCCAACCGCTTTTGAGGCCGACTGTGCCGTCAGCTCGGTCGCCGCCCTGCCCTTCTTGCCCGTAAACGCGTTGGCATTGCCGGAATTGACGACCACGGCGCGCGCAACACCGCCCGCCAGGTTCTGACGGCAGAAATCGACCGGTGCCGAGGGGCAGCGCGATTTGGTAAAGACGCCGGCAACAGCGGCCGGTTCATCGAAAACCATCAAGAGGACATCGGTGCGGTTCTTGTACTTGATGCCGGCAGCGGCGGTCGCCATACGGACGCCGCGCACCGGCGGCATGTCGGCGAAGGATTTCGGAGCAAGCGGAGAAACGGAACCGGACATGATCAACCCTGTTTAGCGATGATGGCCCGGCCTTACGGGCCCACAAACGAAATCCCGAAGAGCCTGACGCCTCCGGGACCTGTGTCGTTCAATTGATACCAGAACGGCGTGACCGTCCGAAGACGAACGATCACGCCTGATGTCATCAGTTGGCGGTCGCGGCTTCTGCCTTGTTGGCGTCGTCATACGCCTTCTTCAGCGCCGGATCGGTGATATCGACACCCGCTTCCTTCTTGGCCGCCGTCAGAAGTTCGATGTATTTATCGCGCATGACGAGCTGCTTGACCTGCTGCTCGACCTGCTCGAACGGCGGCGGCGGCTGGATGCGCTTGTCTTCAAGCAGGATGACATGGAAGCCGAACTGCGTCTTCACCGGCACCGCCGTGTACTTGCCCTTTTCAAGCTTGAAGGCCGCTTCGGAGAATTCCGGAACCATGCGGTCCTTGGTGAAATAACCGAGATCGCCGCCATCGGCCTTGTTTGGATCGGTCGACTTTTCCTTGGCGATCGTCGCGAAGTCCTTGCCGGCATCGAGGTCCTTGATGATCGCCTTGGCTTCTTCCTCGGTCTTGACCAGGATATGGCGGGCCTTGGCCTCTTCCTGCTGAGGAATCTTGGCGATTTCCGCGTCGTAGCGTGCCTTGATCTCTTCCGGCTTGACGGCATCGACAACGTGCTTCTTGAAGAAGGCGTTGTGCAGTTCGCGGTCGGTCAGGTAGGCGAGACGCTTCTTGAAGTCCGCGTCGTTCTGCAGACCTTCCTTGTCGGCGTCCTTGGCAAGCAGCTTGACGTCGATCAGGCCGGAAAGTGCCGCAGCGCGCTTCTGATCTTCCGGCAGCTGTGCAAGCTGCGGATCAAGACCGGTGAGGGCGTAGTTCAGCTCCGACTGGTGGATTTCGGTATCGCCGACCTTGGCGATCACCGGATCGGCAGCATCCTGTGCCGCTGCCGGGCCTTGGGCGGCCATGACAGCGATCAGGGCAACCGCCGCAAGCATTTTGTATTTCAACATCCTCATACCTTCCACGCTGGTATCCGGAACCGTGGTCACGGCCGGCCTGAAACGTTCCACATCATCAGATTGTGGCCGTTCTGTAGCCTTGGCGCCCCTCAACTCCGTTGACATAATTCGACCCCCCTCTTATCTGTCACGCAACCTCGCGTCCAGAACAGTTCCGGGCGTTTCATAGTATTTCGCGGAAATTGACCGCGTTGGCGATATAGAAGAAAGGACCATTCTTATGGTCAGTCTCGGCGGCCTCGCCCGCAAAATCTTCGGCTCATCGAATGACCGCCGTGTGCGTGGCTACAAAGCCAAGGTCGATGCCATCAATGCCCTTGAAGCAGAAACCAAAGCGCTTTCCGACGAAGCACTGGCTGCCAAGACCGTTGAATTCCGCAAGCAGCTGGCTGATGGCAAGACGCTTGACGACCTGCTGGTCCCCGCTTTCGCCGTTGCCCGCGAAGCCGCGCGCCGCACGCTCGGCCTGCGGCCCTTCGATGTCCAGCTGATCGGCGGCATGATTCTGCATGAAAAGTCGATCGCCGAAATGAAGACCGGCGAAGGTAAGACCCTGGTGGCAACTCTGCCGGTCTACCTCAATGCCCTTGCCGGAAAGGGCGTACACGTCGTCACCGTCAACGACTACCTGGCCACCCGTGACTCGGCGACGATGAACCGGATCTATTCGTTTCTCGGGCTGACGACGGGCGTCATCGTTCACGGCCTGACCGATGACCAGCGCCGCGCTGCCTATGCCTGCGACGTCACCTATGCGACCAACAACGAACTCGGCTTCGATTATCTGCGCGACAACATGAAGTACGAGCGCAGCCAGATGGTCCAGCGCGGCCACTTTTTCGCCATCGTCGACGAAGTGGACTCGATCCTCGTCGACGAGGCCCGCACGCCGCTGATCATTTCCGGTCCGCTCGACGACCGTTCCGATCTTTACAACACCATCAACACCTTCATCCCGCTCCTGTCGCCGGAAGACTATGAAATCGACGAGAAGCAGCGCTCGGCCAACTTCTCCGAGGACGGCACCGAGAAGCTCGAAAACCTGCTGCGCGAAGCAAACCTGCTGAAGGGCGAAACGCTTTACGACGTCGAGAACGTCGCGATCGTCCATCACGTCAACAACGCGCTGAAGGCCCACAAGCTTTTCCAGAAAGACAAGGACTACATCGTCCGCAACGACGAGATCGTCATCATCGACGAATTCACCGGCCGCATGATGCCGGGCCGCCGTTACTCGGAAGGCCAGCACCAGGCACTCGAAGCCAAGGAAAAGGTCACCATCCAGCCGGAAAACCAGACGCTGGCCTCGGTCACCTTCCAGAACTATTTCCGCATGTACAAGAAGCTCGGCGGCATGACCGGTACGGCGTCGACCGAAGCGGAAGAATTCGGCAACATCTACGGCCTGGAAGTCGTCGAAGTCCCGACCAACCTGCCGATCAAGCGTCTCGACCAGGACGACGAAGTCTACCGGACGGCGGAAGAGAAATACAAGGCGATCATCGCCGAGATCAAGGATTCGCAGGATCGCCAGCAGCCGGTCCTGGTCGGCACCACCTCGATCGAAAAATCCGAACTTCTCGCTGAAATGCTGAAAAAGGCCGGCTTTACCAATTTCCAGGTGCTGAACGCCCGCTACCACGAGCAGGAAGCCTATATCGTTTCGCAGGCAGGCGTTCCGGGTGCCGTCACGATCGCCACCAACATGGCCGGCCGCGGCACCGACATCCAGCTTGGCGGCAACCTTGAAATGCGCATCGAGCGCGAGCTTGGCGAGATGGAACACGGCCCCGAGCGCACCGAGAAGGAAGCCGCGATCAAGGCCGAAGTCCAGCGCCTGAAGGACGTTGCACTGGCTGCCGGCGGTCTCTACGTGCTGGCGACCGAGCGTCACGAAAGCCGCCGCATCGACAACCAGCTGCGCGGCCGCTCCGGCCGTCAGGGCGACCCCGGCCGCTCCAAATTCTTCCTGTCGCTGCAGGACGACCTGATGCGCATCTTCGGTTCCGACCGCATGGATTCGATGCTGCAGAAGCTCGGCCTCAAGGAAGGCGAAGCGATTGTCCATCCCTGGATCAACAAGGCGCTGGAACGGGCCCAGAAGAAGGTCGAGGCCCGCAACTTCGACACCCGTAAAAACCTTCTGAAATACGATGACGTCCTGAATGACCAGCGCAAGGTGATCTTCGAGCAGCGCATCGAGATGATGGATGCGACGGACATTTCCGAAACGGTCGCCGACATGCGCCATGAGGTCATCGAGGACATCGTCGCCAAGCGCATTCCGGAAAAGGCCTATGCCGAAAAGTGGGATGCCGTCGGCCTGAAGGCGGACGCGCAGAACTCGCTCAACCTCGACCTGCCGATCGTCGAATGGGCCGCCGAGGAAGGCATAGACGAGAACGATATTCGCGAGCGCATCACCGCCGAGGCCGACAAGGCCGCCGCGGACCGCGCCGAGCGTTTCGGCCCCGATATCATGCTCTATGTCGAGCGCTCGGTGGTTCTGCAGACGCTCGACCATCTCTGGCGCGAGCACATCGTCAACCTCGATCACCTGCGCTCCGTCATCGGCTTCCGCGGTTATGCCCAGCGCGATCCGCTGCAGGAATACAAGTCGGAAGCCTTCGAACTGTTCCAGGCGCTTCTGGCGAACCTTCGCCAGGCCGTCACGGCCCAATTGATGCGGGTCGAGCTGGTGCGCGAAGCAGCAGAAGCGCCGCAGCCGGTGCCTCCGGAAATGGTCGGCCACCATATCGACCCGGTAACCGGCGTCGATGACTTCGCAGACAGCGTCAACCTGAACTTCGTCGAACCGAAAAACCGCAATCCGCAGGATCCATCGACCTGGGGCAAGGTCGCCCGCAACGAGGCCTGCCCTTGCGGCTCCGGCAAGAAGTACAAGCACTGCCACGGCGCGTTTGAAGCGTAGGCTGCTCCAGCCTTGCATTCGTGAGCAGCAGGGCTTATTTTCTGAAGTGGCAGACGGGATTGCACTCCCGCCCACCGTGGACTTATTTAGCGATATTGACCCGGACAGCTATTGACCAGCCTGTCCGGGTTTTTCGCATCATAAGCGTGATGCTAAATGGCTTTTGCCACATAGAACACCTCCAGATTCGACAGCAAGGCCGTTGCCACAGCCGGGGAGCCCGTCTTCCCGGTTGCACGGGCTGGTACCGCGCACGCTGCTTCCACCGTCGAACGCAACCGAGAATAGCACACCGATTGCGGTTGTCAGCACCCGCCAGCCGGCCACGTTTAGCCGGTTCATGACGGCGAATGCGGGGCGCCGGCCTTTCTCCACCCTTTGTTAACGCTGATCTGGCAAGACTGGCATCCTGTTTTGCGTAGTTTCGGGTACTCCATTGTTCATGGCAGCGTGTCAAACGGCTGGACGAATCTTGCCGCCCGCATTGAGGGACCGGTTGTCGCCGCTGCTTGAAAAGCTCCTGCCCGTTCTGACCAGCAACGACCCCAGGCATCTTGCGCAGCGCATGGCGCTTGTCGCCTTTGCCATCCGCGTCGTCAGCGCCGCTATCGCCTTCGTCTCGCAGATCATCCTCGCCCGTGTCATGGGCGAATTCGAATACGGCATCTTCGTTTTCGTCTGGGTACTGGCGGTGCTGTTCGGCAACCTCTCCTGCCTCGGCTTCCATACCGCCATCATCCGCTTCCTGCCGCAATATCGTGCCCGCGAAGCGCTGGCCGAAATCCGCGGGCTGACGACGACCGTGCGCATCTTTGCGATGCTTTCTGCGACAGGGCTTGCTGTCACTGGCTTTGCCGGACTTTGGGTGTTCGGCGACCGCATCGACAGCTACTATCTCGTACCGCTCTATCTCGGCACCTTTTCGCTGCCGATGATCGCGCTTGGCGACGTGATGGACGGCACTTCGCGCGCGCATAGCTGGGCCGTTTCGGCGATGAGCCCGACCTACATCATTCGGCCGATTCTGATTCTGGCTTTCATGATGCTGGCGGTGGCGATCGGCGAGCCGCACACCGCCCGCACCGCCATGATCGCTGCGATGGCCGCCACCTATCTGACCAGCGTCAGCCAGTTCTTCATTCTGACGTGGCGTTTGCGCAGGCGCTATGTCAAAGGGCCGAGCCGCATCGAATTCGGCGCCTGGTTCCGCGTCGCTCTGCCGATCTTCCTGATCGAGGGCTTCGGTTTCATGCTGACCAATTCCGATGTCGTCATCGTCGGCCTCTATCTCGATCCGGCAAGCGTCGCGATCTATTTCGCCGCCGCCAAGACCATGGCTCTGGTGCATTTCGTGATGTTTTCCGTCAAGGCTGCCGCATCGCCGCGCTTTTCCGCGGCCATGGCCAGCCCGGACAGGCAGCAGTTGGCCGTCATCGCAATTGAAAGCGCCAAGTGGTCGTTCTGGCCGTCGCTCGTGGTCGGGCTCATGGTCCTTGCCTGCGGCTCGTTCCTCTTGTCGCTGTTCGGCCCTGCCTTCGTCTCCGGTTATCCGCTGATGGCCATCCTGCTTGCCGGCATCCTGGCAAAAGCGCTGGTCGGGCCTGCCGAGGCGTTTCTCACCATGGCCGGCCAGCAAAAACTTTGCGTCGCGCTCTACGCCGTGGCGCTTGTCTGCAATCTGGCGCTCAACGTCACGATGATCCCGATGTTCGGGCTGACCGGTGCCGCAATCGCCACGGCCGGCGCCATGTTCGTCGAGGCGATCCTGCTCCATGTGGCCGTCCGCCGCACCTTCGGCATCGTTCTCTTCGCCTTTGCCGACCCGCATGCCCGAACCATCAAATCAGAGGCACCCCGCTCATGACCGGCAATCCGCATTTTCCAGACGACGCCAACAGCCGGTCGGCACGCATTCTCGGCGGCCTCGTTCCGCCGGCGCCCGATCAGCCCGTTGCCGACAATACCATCGCCATCGGCCGCCCCGGCCGTCAGCTTTGCTTCTATCCGGCGCGCCAGGGCTATGAGTTGCAGGCGGAACTGGATTTTCTGTCCAATCGCGCAATGGAGCCGAACGTGTTCTTTACCGGCCGCTTCCTCGCACCGGCCATGCCGCGCCTGGAAGACCGTATCATCCGCCTGGCGCTGATCCGCGACACCGACGAACGCCGCAGCCGCATTCGCTTCCTGATGCCGTTTTCGATCGAAAAGCCGGGTTTTTCGATCGGGGCCCCGATCATCCGAGCCTGGTCCAACCCGTTCGGCCCGCTCGGGGTACCCCTGCTCGACGCCGAGGACGCGGCCGAAACCATCGACAATTTCTACGAGGCGCTCACCTCCCCGGCAGTGGGCCTGCCCGGCGTTCTTGTGCTTCCCGACATTCGTCTCAAGGGCAAGTTCGCGCAGCTGGCCCGCGCCGTCGCCATTGGCCGCAACCTGCCTTTGACGGTCACCGACACATTCAGTCGGCCGATGCTGGAAAGCCTGCAGGACGGCGAGACCTATCTGCGCCACGCAATCAGCGCGGGGCATCTGCGCGAATTGCGCCGGCAGTGGAAGCTTTTGGAAAGGACCGGCCGCGTCTCCTACAACGTCGCCCGCCAACCGGCCGACATCCGCGTTCGCATGGAGGAGTTCCTGGCGCTGGAAGCGGGCGGCTGGAAAGGCCGGGCCCACACCGCCATGGTGCTCGACCGCTACCGCGCCGCCTTTGCCCGCGAGGCGATCACCAACCTTGCCGAAGCCGACAGCGTGCGCATTCACACGCTCGACCTCGACGGCACGGCGATCGCTTCAATGATCGTCTTCATGATGGCGGGCGAGGCCTATACGTGGAAAACGGCCTATGACGAGCAATATGCCAAATATTCGCCGGGCAAGCTTTTGCTGGCCGAGTTGACGGAATGGCATCTCGACGACGCCAACATCATGCGCTCCGACAGCTGTGCGGCTCCCGATCATCCGGTCATGAGCCGTTTCTGGGAGGAGCGCGAGGAGATGGGAACACTTGTGATCGGCCTCAAGCAGAACCGGGATCGCGACGTGCGGCAGGTGGCGGCCCAGCTCCATCTTTACCGCAATACCCGCAACATGGCGCGGCTGCTGCGCGAAAAGATCCGGTCGCTGGCACCACGCGTCTTGCGGTAGGGAATGCCCCATTCCGGGCAAGCAAATCAGCCCTCCGCGACAGCCCGATCACGCAGGATGCGGCGGATGACCTTGCCGGAGGTGGTGAGCGGCAAGCTGTCGAGAAACTCGATCTCGCGCGGATATTCGTGCATCGACAGCCGCGTCTTGACCCAATCGCGGATATCCGCCGCAAGTTCAGCACTTGCCGCATGGCCAGGCCTCAGCACTACATAGGCCTTGACGATCTCGGTTCGCACCGGATCGGGCTTGCCGATGGCCGCAGCCAGCTGCACGGCCGGATGCCCCGCCAGACAGTCCTCGATTTCGCCGGGGCCGATCCGGTAGCCGGACGAGGTGATGACATCGTCGTCACGGCCGAAGAAGGTGATGTAGCCCTCTTCATCCTGAACGCCCTGATCGCCCGTCGTCATCCAGTCGCCGATGAATTTTGCCGCAGTCGCCGCATCATTGTTCCAGTAGCCAAGGAACATCACCGGATCGGGCCGGCGCACGGCAACCTGACCGACGGTGCCGGCGGGAAGCAGCCTGCCCTCGCCATCGATAATCGCAACATCATGGCCGGGCGCCGGCTTGCCCATCGAGCCGGGCTTCAGCACGCCAAGATTGGCAGCGGACGACAAGACGATGTTGCACTCCGTCTGGCCGTAGAACTCGTTGACCGGAACCCCGAAGGCCTCGCTTGCCTGCTCCCAGGTTTCGCGGCCGAGCGATTCGCCTGCCGAACCGATGGTGCGCAGATTGAGGCTGTAGAGCGCGCGTGGATTGTCGACCGATTTCATCAGCCGCAGCGCTGTCGGCGGAATGAAGGCATTGCGCACGTCCATCTCCGCCAGGATGCGGAAAGCCATGTGCGGATCGAACTTCTGGCCGGGTGAGGACACCACGGGAACGCCGAGCAGCAGCGAAGGCAAAAGCGCATTGAGCAGACCGCCAGCCCAGGCCCAATCGGCCGGGGTCCACATCCGGTCACCCGGTTGCGGCAGGAAGGCGTGGTGGAACTGGAAGCCGGGAATATGGCCGAGCAGAACGCGATGCCCGTGCAGCGCGCCTTTGGGCGGCCCGGTCGTGCCCGACGTGTAGATCATCATCGCCGGATCATCCGGCGTCGTATCGGCGGCGGCAAATGTGGACGGAGAACCTTCCGCAAGGGCGATAAAGGCGACGGTTTCCGGCGCGTCTCCATCGGTGAGCACCACGGATTTCAACGCCGGCAGCCGACTGCGGATTGCGGCGATTTTTTCATAGCCGAACCGATTGGTGACGATGGCCGCGGCACCCGCATCGCGCAGCCGGTACTCAAGCGCCTCGACACCGAACAGAAGGGCGAGCGGCAGGGCGATGGCGCCGATCTTGTAGATGCCCGCATGGGCGATCGCGGTCTCAAAACTCTGGGGCAGAAGGATCGCCACCCGATCTGCGGGCCTGACGCCCTGCCCCAGAAGACCCCGGGCAAAGGAGGAGGATTGGGCTGCAAAAGCACCATAGGTCAGTGACAGGTGCGCACCGTCCGGACTGAAATGCTGTAGACAGACACGCTCCGGCTCGCGCGCGGCCCAGACATCGCTGACGGCCGTGCCGATGTTGAATTTTTCCGGAATCCGCCAGCGGAAGTCCCGGCGGAGATTTTCATAGGTATCGCTGATCGGAAGCATGTGCCTGCTGCAAAATATTTCGCTGCAGCGCACCTAACACTTCTGGTGAAGAGACTTCAACTCCAGTTACAGGACGGTCTCAGTTGCAGTTCCATCGATATAATATTATGGTTTGCTAATCTACCTAATCGTTAGCCACGAAGGGGAGGATTCTTTTATGGCAAATTTCACATCGTTTTTCCCGGGCGGAATATATCCAGATCACTACAGTCCTCCACTGCCGGGTTTCGACTACCTCCCATTTTTCGAGGAGATTGTTGATTTCGATAAAGCGACCCGGACCACGAACACCTCGAGTGCCATCAATTTTGATCTCGCGAATGGATTGAAACTGCAGCTCGTTGGGAGCGGGTTTACGTTCGGTTCAGGTGGACACGCAACGGGAGGGACACTGACAGGCTTTGTGGTCTACCTCCATAACGGCACCACCAAAATGCAGCAGTTGACGGGACTTAATATCTCCCTTGAGACTTTCTTGGATGCCGCAGCCGCCTATAACCAGTATGATCTGGCGCGGTTCCTGCTGCGTGGCAACGATACGCTGACAGGAAATGGCGGTGATCAGACCCTCGTCGGATATGCCGGCAATGACACCTTCATCGGCGGAGCGGGGGGCGACTTCGTCCAAGGCGGCGAAGGCAAGGACACCTATGACGGCAACGGGAGCGACCGCGATACGCTTTCCTTTGACGATGCGTATTATACGCCCACAGCCTATCGTGGCGTCGCTCTGGACTCCACCAAAGGGATGCTTACTGACGCGTGGGGCAATGTCGAAACATTCAAAGAATTCGAAAATTTCCGCGGAACGCAGTTCAGGGACAGCTTCATCGGCTCGAGCATAGACGAACAATTTATGGGGCTTGGCGGCCGCGACACGATCGACGGCGGCGGCGGTTTCGATGTTGTCCGATATGATGGCGATCAGCGCCGCGAAGGGACAGGCCGCGTGACCGTTAGTCTGTTGAGCCAGAGGGCGACCGACGGATTTGGCCAGGTGGACACTCTGAAGAATATCGAGGGCGCCCGCACCGGCAGCGCATCTGATATCCTATATGGCAATTCAGCCGACAACCTCTTGCGCGCTGGCGGGGGCAACGACTTTCTCTCCGGAGGCCTGGGCAACGACAGGCTGCGCGGCGAAGGTGGCAGTGATACATTCGTTTTCAACACAGCCCTGAACGCCACAACCAATGTCGATAGCATCCGGGATTTCGATGCTGCCGCCGACACGATACGCCTTGAAAATGCGATCTTTTCCGCCCTGACAGCGACCGGCACGCTGGCAAGCGCCGCATTTCTCGCGAACACGACCGGGTTGGCCGCCAACAGCAGCGACCGCATCATCTACGAAACCGACACCGGCGCACTGTACTACGACAGCAACGGCAATGCCGCAGGCGGCGGCGTGCATTTCGCGACGATCGAGAATAAAGTGGCTCTGACAGCGGCCGACTTCTTCGTCGTCTGATAGTCAAAAGGCCGGTGCGGGAAGAATACGTCCGAGCTTGAGCCCTCAGCCGGATGTGCTGTCGAAGCACATCCGGGCGCGTGCGGCCAGGCGATCCCGCCAGTGTCCGCTATCCCTGAGATTACGAAGCGAAAACGACCTCGCGGCCGTCACGGTCGCTCAATGCTCCAAGGATTTCGTCCTGGGTTGTATAGCCTGCGAAAAACAGGTCGATCACCACACCCGCGGCGCTGACGCCTGCCTGGCTACGCAAACCGATACTGCGTTCCGCACACCAGGTAAACAACGCGCCGGACAGCGCTTCAACATCGTCGAAAACAACGCGGGCCGTAGCAGACTGGGACATATGCGATCTCCTGGCATGCGGCTGGTTGTGCCGATTTGGGGATTGGTGTGTACCAGACTGGCATCGGGGAAAAGTTTTGCAATCGCGACGCGGATTGGCGGTTAACATCCTGCTAGCACCGTCCTGAATTGGCGCACTCCGCCGGCCATATCCACAGCGCGCACGCCGTATGGTTGCATTTACAACACGCAAGCGCGCCCGGCGCGAAGAGCCTGCCGGCCGATGCTGACCGGGAAATGGAGCGCGCAAGCCGGAACCCGGCGTCACAAAGCCGGCCTCTACAGCAGGAAATAACCTGGCAGCAGTGTTACTGCATCGTCCAGACGGATGGCAAAATCCGCCGTCTTGTCGCCGTTGACGTCTCCATAGATGTAAGTGTCGGAGACATCTTTGGTGTAGCGCAATTCACCGGCAACTCCGTGAAATGCAGCTGTCCCGATAAAGCTGAACGCCTGGTTGCCGGCCACGGTCGTCTTGGCATCGATCGACCGCAGATCGATATCATCGCTTGCGGTAAAGTCGAATATCGTGTCGCGCCCACCAACAGCGACGGTTGAATCCTTGGTCGAGTTAAAGATGAAAATATCTGCGCCGGTGCCGCCATAGAGGCTGTCGGCGCCCGCAAGGCCGGTGAGCTTGTCGTTGCCCGCACCACCGTTCAAAACGTTGTTGGGCTGGAACGTTTGATTGTTACCGGATCCGACAAGGACATCTGCACCGGACCCGCCGGTCAAGTTTTCAAAACTGATAAGAAAGAAAGAGCCCGTGCTCACATCTGCGAGACCAAGCGTATCGAGTGAAACGCTGAGATTTTCGGTAAATTTTGCGAAGCTGACGCGATCGACCCCGCCGCTTCCATCAATGATGACAAAACTGTTGTTGTTCACCAATGGCGTCAGATTGACGATATCGTTCCCACCACCCACGTATACGGTTGAACCGCCGCCGCTTCCCAGATTCACCGTGTCGGATCCGCCGTAAGTAAAAATGGATGTCACCTCACCCGTGGAAGTGGTGATGATGTTGTTTCCGGAACCCGCGCCGATCGATTCCGCACCGCCACTGCCGATGGAAACTGTATCGTTTCCGGAATAGGCAATAAAGCTGTTTACGTATCTCGACCCGGTAGTCAGATGATTGTTACCGCCGCCAAGATTAATCGTCTCAGCGTCGCCGCCCGTGCTAACAACAGTATCGGCACCGCTAAACCCGACAATTGCGCCAACATATCCGGTTGAGATCGAGACTGTATTGGTACCGTTACCAACGTTCAAATAGTCGATGCTGCTGCCATTCACCGTCACGTTGTCGTTGCCACCATTGAGGCTAATGGTGCCAAAATAGTCCGAAGACAAGGTGAGCTTCTCAATACCATTGCCGCCCTCAATCGCGCCGACATTGGTGTTTAACAACGTTACGACATGGCCGGAGGGCGATCCTAAAAGGAGGTGTTGAATGTTCCGGTCGGTTCCTGCCGCTGTGTCGGTGATCACCGCTTTCGCATTGCCGACGAATCTTAAGGTTCCTATCCCCCACGAACTGCCTTCAAATTTTATGGTGGCGGTGCGGACGGCAGCGGCCGGATCTGCATAAATATCGACTGCCAGCAGAAAGCCATTGCTCGCCCAGTTATACTGGTCGCCTCCGATGGCAAACGAAGTCGTACCGTTAAAAACAAGATTGACATTGCTACTTATGGTCGACATTGGAGCCCCCCTAACGTCACCTAAATCTAAATTAGCAATATCTCATTTAAAGTTGAAACTCGCAAGTTTCGAAATTTATGGGGGTGATCCGGTCTCCGCCGGGCACCGGAAAGGCGAAAATAGCGCCGCCGGCCCGCTTCACGTCATTCCCCCATATCCGGGATGTAAAGGCACTTGGTTCGACCCTTGGGGCCGAAATCATTGAAGGCGGCACAGCGGTGGAACTGCCCGTCGGGTGACCGCCTCAGAGGCCAGGTCTTGTAGGCGATGACCTCGCCGGTCGTCCGTATGAGCCAGCCGTCCTTCGTCGGCGTCACATCACTTGCCGGTATCGGTTTGCAATCGCGTCCCGCGCAGCAGGGGACTTCGTAGAAATCATGTGACCATGCCGGGTTGATCAGCCAGATCAAAATCAAGAACGCCAATGCCTTGGCCATTAGAATCCTCCCGTTGTGCTCCCCGGTCCGGCGGCATCCCCCCAATCCTCCATTATCGGCGCCCCCTCTTTGCTCTATTTCACACCGCCGCCGCCGCGGAGACAACGACGAGGAGGCCGATTTGTTGCATGACGCCGTGCAGTTCGGCGGCTTTCGCTATCGAGTTCACCCGGCAACACAACAGTATCAACAGTATAATGGCAGGCAAAAAAGCGGAGGCAGCAAAGCAAGTTCAAAGCGGAAATCGAAATGCTGCCCCGTGCCGGGCTGCCGAAAGCGAATCTTCTCAATACCTCGAACGATTTCTGGACGGTTCCGGATCGCCAGCGATCATTATGTTTTTTTCAAAGGTGTCCAGCCTTCACGACGCTGTCTTGACTCTCGCCTCATTCGGAACATAATAAGAACAACAAAGGCGGATGCGGACGCCAATCTGAAAATCCATGCACGTTTGATCCATCGCTGCGGCGCAATGGAAAAGGAAAAGCCATGCCTACGATTAGCGCCGCCGCGTATGACATCCAATATTCCGGCCCGGTTGATGAGATCGCCGCCGCCCTCGCTTTTCACGACGGCGATGTTCGCGCCACCATCGGAACGCTGCTGGCGGACATCAAGTACTTGCGGGAACAGTTGGCCATTACGCAGATCGGGATGAGCATCGGCTTCACCCGCGGCTGGACGCCGCGCTTCGAGCGAACCGAAACCTGAACAGCCAGGACGCAGGACACACCTCCATCGCAAGCGCCAGGCGGCGCTGCGCGTCGAACGATGCTATAAGCAAGTCATCGACCCGCACCGTGCGAAGCCGGCATGGCGAGGAGGGAGGGCAAGATGTGCGGACGCGTTTACATAAAGGCGGACCTTCAGACCATGGTCAGCGCCTTTTCCTTCGCAAACAGCGACCGCATTCAGGGCCTGGCCAATCAGCTGCCGCGCTACAATGGTGCGCCCACTCAGACCTACCCGATCATCATTCGCGATGTGATCCGCGATCCCGATCTCTTCGGCCCGGTGTTTGTTTCCGCGCGCTGGGGCCTTCTGCCAAGGTGGGCGACGGACCCAAAGGGCGGCGGCCGTCCGCCGCCAATCAATGCCCGGTGTGAAACGATCGCCACAAACGGCATCTTCAAGGCCGCCTATCGATCGCGGCGCTGCCTTGTGCCTATCGACGGGTTCTTTGAGTGGAAGGATATCCATGGGACAGGGAAGAACAAGCAGCCCTATGCCATCGCACTAAAGTCGGGAGCGCCTTTTGCGCTGGCGGGCATATGGGAAACTTGGCGCGATCCGGAAACCAGCGAAGATACCCGGACATTTGCCATCCTCACCTGTGCGTCGAACGATTTGATGGCAACCATCCATGACCGCATGCCGGTGCTTCTGCATCCGCAAGACTATCAGCGCTGGATTTCCAGTTCCGAGGATCCGAGCGACCTGATGAAGCCGTTCCCTTCCGAGCTCATGACAATGTGGCCGATCGGCAGGAACGTGGGCTCGCCGAAAAATGACGGCCCAGAGGTCATAGAGGAAATCGAACCGGAACCGCCAGCTCTGTTTTGAGCAAGTCCATCAAGCTGGTGGTGCTTGCAGCCTTCGATGCTGATGACGAAGACAACCTTCATCCTGCATTCGAACCGCGGCTAACCATTTTTGGTGATTGTGAGGCACATCATGCATTTTGGCTTTTTCTAAACAAGCACGCGATATAGTAGATATTGCCCAATCCCGGGCGGGACCTTTTTCATGAAAAACAAGATATTCGTCGCCACCGCAGCAATCGCTCTTTTGCTGACACATGTTGCCGCCCCCATTGCCGGTTTCGACCCGGCCTTTGCTGCCGCCTCAGCTGCGGCAGACGGACTGCCGAAGCCCGCGATTTCACGCGCACTCGGCGCGCTTCTGCTCCCGATCAACGCGCAGGTGATCAAGAAATTCAAGCTCGACCAGTCGGACCGGGGGCTGCTTGTTCTTTCCGTCAAGCCGAATGGGGCAGCCGACAAGCAAGGCATAGAGGCAGGCGACATTCTCGTGGAAGTCCTCGGCCGAAAGGTGCACAAGCCAATCGATGTGGATATCGCCGTCAGCCGCCAGTTGAAAGCAGGAAACTCGAATTTCAAGTTCGATGTGGAACGCGCTGGCGCGATGGTGGTCGTTGCGACCGTCATCACGCTTGAGATCTACAACGAAACGTACAGTGTCAGCGAATTGTCGAGCTGGGAAACGACGACGAGCTTCGAAAGTTCATTTTCCTATTCCGAATATATTTCCGAAGAAACACAGTCGATCGAAGAAACCTACACCAGCGAGGAATCTGTAGTCGAGGAAGCGATTTCGCACGAGGAAACATCCGAGGAAACATCCTCGGAAGAAACCACGAGTGAAGAAGAGACGTCGAGCGACGAGGCATCGTCCGAAGAAACAACCAGCGACGATTCGACAGCCGATGACGCGGCGGCGGATGACAGCGAAGCGGCAGACGATAATACCGCGGATGACACCCCCGAAGCGAATGACGACAGCGCTGCAGACGACGACGCTGCCGCCGACGACTCGGGCGGCGACGATGCGTCTTCGGACGACAGTGGCGGAGACGACAGCGAGTAACGTTTTCACACGCCGGTTTCCAGCCTAGTCTAGAAACCGGCAGTGTCGCTTCTTAGATTTTACGGCGCGCATGACCGCGCCGGATGAGCCGGACGAATGAGACGAAAGCGGAACAGAAATGTGTCCAGCTTCCGACGTGATGCCTCATGTCTGGGCAGCGGCAAAAGGCCAAGTAAAATCAATTGGATTTTTAGGTGCTGGTGCCCCGTGCCGGACTGCAGAAAGTGAACCTTTCCGGCACTTCTGCGACTTTCTGGACACATCTACATCGTCGGTAATCATTATGCTTTTCGAAAATGTGTCTGGCCGCTATCTCTGCCTGATGACCGACTACCGGCCCAAATACTAATGGCAGCGCACCCAGCTGTACGAAAACGCATGGAAGAAGCTGACTGTGTGACTGCAAACTGAAAGAGGCTGGGGCAGCTTTGCGCCAATTTCAGACATCGGAACCAAGACGTGAGCCTAAGGGACCACGGCAAAAATTAGCTGCATTGGCAGGCCGCGACGACCTTCGAAGCACGCTTCCTAAGGAGGTTTGGCTCTCACCAAATACCCGGGACAAGCCGCCATCGGACCCGCGCGGCGTAATCCGAATAGCCCGCAAGCTCTGCGCGAAGAATTCGGTCCTCCGTGATGGTGCGGTAGAACAGAAACGGCAGGCTGAAGAGCACAACGAGCGCAGCCGCAAGCCATGATCCGAGCGCGGGTCCGCTTGCCGCCATGATCAAAAATCCAGCGGTGTAGCCAGGGTGGCGGACGAAGGCATAAGGCCCCGTGCTGACGACGTGCTGGCCGCGGTCGGCCTGGATGCGAATGACTGAGGAGAAAAACCGGTTCACACGCATCGCCCATAGTGCAAGGGTGTAGCCGGCCGCGACCGTGAACAGGCAACCGCCCTGAAGCCAATCGGGCACGCTGTCGCTCCAATGGAAACGGCCACGATCAAGCCCGGCAACGATCCAGTGCATGAACAGAACGAGCGAGAAGACCCTCAGCGAGAGCGGCGGCTTCTTGCCACCCGGCCGCATGCGTTCGCGCAGGAGATCCGGATCGAGCGCCGCGAACGAAACGATCATGACGACAGCGAAGATTGCCAGATAGGCCCAAAAGCCCGGGACAGCGATCGTACCGGCCGCTGCGAACAATGCGACAGCCGCGGCGACCACAAACAAACCTGCCTTGAAGTAAGCCGAGACGGGCATCCGCTAGGCTGGACGCCGAGCTATGACCGGGACTGACCGCCATGCGACACGACAGGAGCATAGAGCTGACGCCAAACAGTAGCACTCACTTCGACTACGAAACGCTAAGTGCCTTGGGAACCTAGGCGTGGGTGATGGCAACGCAGTTGACGTCCGGCCTGTCTTGTTAGGTTGAAACGATGCACGAAATCGCCGCGAAAAACAGATGATGAACGTAAATGTGTCCAGCCGACGACCTGATGCGGTAGTTCTGGGCATTCAGTCGCAAAAAAACAAACAAAATCAATTGGAGTTTTAAGTGTTGGTGCCCCGTGCCGGAATCGAACCAGCACTCCTCTCGGAACCTGATTTTGAGTCAGGCGCGTCTACCAATTCCGCCAACGGGGCACGGATACCTTTCGGGGTAGCAAAAAGCGTTTACACGAACCCTTTCGGAACGGTCAACCGGGATTTTGATTATCGCCGGACGGGAATCACAAAACTGTGCAATTCGCATCCGCAGCAAATCATTTACAGCATGGGCAATCCTGCCTAAAAGGCGTGGACCGAAACTGGAAATCCTTGATGCTTCGACGCCTCTACGACTGGACCATGTCGCTTGCCGCCCGGAAATCCGCCGAAGTGTGGCTTGCAGTCATCGCTTTCGTCGAGAGTTCCGTCTTCCTCGTCCCGGCCGATGTGTTGTTCCTGCCGATGGCACTGGCCCGGCCGGAGCGCGCCTACCGCTATGCACTGGTCGCGACCGTCGCCTCCGTGCTCGGAGGCATCGCCGGCTGGTATATCGGCCATTACGCCTTCGAGGCGCTGGCCAGGCCGATCCTGCATTTCTACGGCAAGCTTGAGGCCTTCGAGGCGATGAAGGMATCGGTCGGCTACGAGACGCTGRTCCTTCTGCTGGTCACCTCGGGCCTTGCGCATCTGCCGCCGATCAAGGTCGTGACCATCCTTTCCGGCGCTGCCAACATCAATCTCGGCCTGTTCATCATCTCGGCGATTATCGCCCGTGGCGCCCGCTTCTTTCTTTTGGCGTGGCTCTTGCAGCGTTACGGCGAAGGCATCCGCCATTTCATCGAAAAGCGGCTGGGCATGCTGGCCGCCGCGGTGGCCGGCCTGCTGATCGCCATCTTCGCCGCTTACCGTTTTCTTGCCTGATATTTCGATGGAGCCTTCCGTGAGCGCAAGCCCGACCCAATCTACCCGCAGCCTTCTGCCGTCCCTCTTCGCCACGATCGGCATGACGGGCACTGTCGGCGGCGCGCTCGCCTTCGAGCATATCGGCGGCTATATCCCCTGCGCGCTCTGCCTGATGCAGCGAACGCCCTATTACTGGGGCATTCCGATCGGCATCGCCGCGATTGCGGCTTCGGTTCTGCGGCTTCCCGCCTGGACGACGCGGGCGCTGCTTCTGGTCATCGGCATCCTGATGCTTGTCGGCGCAGGCATCGGCGTCTATCACGCCGGCGTCGAATGGCATTTCTGGGAAGGACCGGCGACCTGCGCCACGTCGGCTTCGGGTGTTTCCGGCAATGTCGGCGACCTGCTTGGCGATCTCGACAGCAAGCACGGCCCCTCCTGCACGGATGCAGCGTTGCGCGTTCTCGGGCTTTCCTTTGCCGGCTGGAACGTCATCGCCAGCCTGATCCTGGCAGCCATTGCCCTGCGTGGCGCTGCCAAGGCATAAAGATCAAAGCGGCTGCCAGAGCAGCCGCCTTTCACCGGCCAAAGGCATCACGGCTGCAGTTCGACATCCCAGTAGAGATAGTCCATCCAGCTGTCATGCAGATGGTTTGGCGGGAACAGCCGGCCGTTGTTGTGCAGGTCCTGCACCGTCGGATGGAACGGCTTCTGGTGCGGGAACATCCCAGCCTGGCGTGGGAGCTTGCCGCCCTTGCGCAGATTGCACGGAGAGCACGCCGCAACGACATTCTCCCATGTGGTCTGGCCGCCGCAGCAGCGCGGGATCACATGGTCAAATGTCAGATCATCCGGCGAGCCGCAATACTGGCATTCGAACCGGTCACGCAGGAACACATTGAACCGTGTGAAGGCCGGATGGCGCGACGGCTGCACGTAGCTTTTCAGGCAGACGACACTTGGCAGGCGCATGGAGAAGCTGGGAGAAGAGACCTGATGATCGTATTCAGCCAGGATATGGACGCGGTCTAGGAAAACGGCCTTGATCGCGTCCTGCCAGGACCACAGCGACAAGGGGTAATAACTCAGCGGCCTATAGTCAGCGTTCAGCACGAGCGCTGGGAGGCCGTGTGGTGAGACTGCAATCGTCAAGCCAGTATACTCCTGCTCGATTCGGCACCTGCACCTTCTATATTAGGCCCGTTGCGTCAGGATTGTGAAGCCAAAAGGAAAAAGGAAACAAAGATTCGCTTTTTGTCTTATGAAGTGGCTGGCGTGCCATCCCGGCGCATTTCGGTGGCATAGTAGGCCCAGAACAAACGCGCAGCAACGCTGCGCCATGGGGCCCAGAGTTCAGTCAGCGAATCAAGTTCGCGGATGGAGGGGCGCATCTCCAGCATCAGCGCATGACTGACGGCATTCTGCAGCGCCACGTCGCCGACCGGAAACACGTCCGGATGCCCCGCGCAGAACAGAAGATAGACCTCCGCGGTCCAGCGGCCGACGCCCTTGATCGCCGTCATCTCGCGGATTGCAGCACGGCCCTCGACCGAACAGATCGCCTCCAGATCGAGCTCGCCGTCGAGCACTGCGCGGGCCACCCGCCGCAGCGTATCGGCCTTGGCGCGTGACAGGCCGACCAGGCGGCAATCCTCGTCGGACATGGCTGTGACGGTGGCGGCATCGATGCTGCCGAGCGCCGTCTCCATGCGGCTCCAGATGGCGGCGGCGCTGGCTTTGGACACCATCTGCGAGACGATGATATTGGCGATGCCGCGATAACCGGGATCGGTGCGGCGCAGCGGCACGGGACCGGCTTTCGACACGACGTGCTCGAGCCGTGCATCCAGCATCACCAGCCCGCTCAGGCCGGCGGCGATATCCTCGTGCGTGCGGATGATCCGCATCTTAAATCCTCCAGCACATCATCGGCGTGAAGCTTGCCAAGCGCGAAACGAATGGCCGCCAGCACACTTCCGTGCCAAGACGTAAATATGAACAAAGCTCCGTCAAAACAACCTGTATTCCGGTTTGCTCCAAGCCCGAATGGCCAGCTTCACCTTGGCCATGCGCTGTCGGCCATCCTCAATCACGACATGGCGAAAACGGAAGGCGGGCGCTTCCTGCTGCGGATCGAGGATATCGACATTGCCCGCTGTACGCCGGAATTCGAGGCCGGGATCATCGCAGACCTGGAATGGCTGCGGCTCGACTGGGAAAAACCGGCGCGGCGGCAATCGGAGCACCTCGATCTTTACCGCCAGGCGCTGGGCAAGCTCATCGACCGGGATCTCGTCTACCCGGCATTCTTGACGCGCGGTGCGATCAAGTCTGCCGTCGCCGAATTCGAGGCAGCGGGCAAAGCCTGGCCGCGCGATCCGGACGGCGCACCGCTGTACCCCGGCGAGGAACGGAAACTATCGGCCGCCGCCCGTCAACGGATGCTCGCCGGCGGCAAGCCGCATGCGTGGCGGCTGGACATGGCCAAAGCGCTGGCTGAGCTGAAGGAGCCGTTGACCTGGCAGGAAACCGGCACAGGTCCGGATGGGGAAACCGGCGCGATGCCCGCCGATCCGGCCGCCTGGGGCGATGTCGTGCTGTCCCGCTCGGATGCGCCATCGAGCTATCATCTGGCGGTGACGGTGGACGATGCTCTGCAGGAGGTGACGCATGTGGTCCGGGGATGCGACCTCTTCCATGCGACATCGGTGCACCGGCTGCTGCAAAGCCTGCTCAACCTTCCCCAACCGGCCTATCACCACCACCGGCTGATCCTTGGTCCGGATGGACGCAAATTGTCAAAGAGCAACCGCGACACCGGCATCGCCGCCTTCCGCGAGGCGGGCAAGACGCCGGACGATGTCCGGACGATGGTTCTATAGGGCCCTTTCCTTGGACGCTTCCGCCTCGCCCGGCCCATCCACCGGTTTGATCGCATCGTCCTTCGGCCCCCTGAAACTGCGCAACACCATGCGCTTCACCTTGTATTTCAGGATCGCTGCGTTGATCTCGGCACCAAGGATGAAGATGACACCAACGATGTAGAGGAAGACCAGCGCGATCATGATCGAGGCAAGGCCGGCATAGGTCGAAACGTAATTGGCGAAGGTCGCAATGTAGGAGGCAAACACATAGGCGCCGATCGACCAGGCGATCAGCGTCAGGACGATGCCCGGCAGGACATCCATGATCTTGCGGCGCCCATCCGGCAGCCAGAGATGGCTGACGACGAGACCGGTGGTCAGCATGACGAAGACGCCGGGCAGGCTCCAGCTGTCGATCATGGTCAGGAGCGTGTTGAACCAGGGAAGATAGATACCGAAATAGCGGATGGCGAGCGGCACGGCGACCAGCAGGAGGCTGACGATGGCAAGGACCAGCACCGCTGCAAAGACGAAAACAAGGCTCGCCACGCGGGTCTTGTACCAGGGCCTGCTTTCGGCAACCCGGTAGGCGCGGTTGAGCGAGACGCGCAACGCCTCGACGCCGTTGGAGGCAAAGTAGGCGGCGGCCAGGACCGACAGGGTGAGCAACCCGCCGCGCGGGATGGTCAGCACCCGCACCACCTCATCGGAAATCGGCTTGGCGATCGATTCGGGCCACGTATCGAAGATGAAATGCACCGCCGTCGTCGCAAACTGGTCAGCGCCGAGAAAGCTGCCGAGCGCCGTGCCGAAGATCAGGAACGGAAAGATCGCCAAAAGGGTGGAGAGCGCCACATGGCTCGCCATCGCCCAGCCGTCGTCCTCGCTGAAATGCCACACGGCATCGAAGACRACCTTCCAGGCTATGCGAATGAAGGCCGGCATTCTTTCTCCAATAATTCCAGCAGCGTTCTACGATTGTAACCCGTTCATGAATATGGGAAACCGGACGGCAATTTCTACAGGAAACGACCCTTATGACCGACCGTCCCACGATAATCGTCACCGGCTGCTCTTCCGGTATCGGCGCCTGGTGCGCGCGGGCACTGTCAAGGGACGGCTGGCGGGTGTTTGCCACCGTCCGGCGGCTGGAGGATCTTGCCGCGCTCGAGAACGACGGCATCGAAGCCTTCCTGATGGATTATACCAAACCGGACAGCATCTCCAATCTCGTCGACGACGTGTTTGCCCGTTCCAGCGGCAGGCTGGATGCGCTGTTCAACAACGGCGCCTATGGCCAGGCCGGCGCTGTGGAGGACCTGCCCGCGGAGGCCTTGCGGCTGCAACTGGAGACCAATGTCATCGGCTGGCACGACCTGACGCGGCGCGTCATCCCGGCGATGCGGGCGCAGGGGCATGGACGGATCGTGCAATGCTCATCCATTCTCGGGATTGTTCCCTATCGATGGCGAGGCGCCTATAATGCTTCGAAGTTCGCTCTGGAAGGCCTGACGCTGACGATGCGCATGGAACTTGAAGGCAGCGGCATCGAGGTCAGCCTGATCGAACCGGGTCCGATCACATCGCGCTTCACCGCCAATGCCGTCCCCTATATCGAGCGCTTCATCGACCTCAAAGGTTCGGTGCATGCGAAGGAATATGAACGGCAGATGCGGCGGCTGAGGGGCGAAAGCGCTCCGGCAAAAGGCAAGCTCGAACCCGATGCGGTGTATACTGCGCTGAAACGCGCATTGACCGCAAAGAAGCCGAAGCCGCATTACATCGTGACGCAGCCGGCCAAACAGGGCGCGATTCTGAAGAAACTGCTTCCGGCCGGGCTGTTCTATCGCATTATCGGCCGGCTCGGCTGACGGGAAAGACGAAGGTAATACACATGAACAGTTTTATGACCGGTTTGACATTGCTCGTCATGGGCCTCGTCGCCATCGTCCTCATCCGCGGCCTCGTAAACATGGCAAAGGGCGGCGACGGCAACACATCCAATAAATTGATGCAGGCCCGCGTGTTCCTGCAGGCGGTGGCGATCGTTCTGATCATGCTGACGCTGTGGATCACCGGCGGCGGCCGCTGAGCGATGGTGAAGCTGAACAAGATCTACACCAAGACAGGCGACGACGGCACGACGGGCCTTGCCACCGGTCCGCGCCGCCTGAAAAGCGATCTGCGTGTCGATGCCTATGGCACGATCGACGAGGCCAATTCGTTCGTGGGGCTGGCACGCCAGCATACGCAGCAATTCGCCACGCTCGATACGATGCTGATGCGCATCCAGAACGACCTGTTCGACCTCGGCGCCGACCTTTCGACGCCCGATACCGGCGAGACGCTGGCCTATGAGCCGCTACGGATCATCGCCTCGCAGGTGACGCGACTGGAGGCCGAGATCGACGAATTGAACGCCGACCTCGATCCGTTGCGCTCGTTCGTGCTGCCCGGCGGCAGTGGCGCTGCGGCCGCATTGCACATCGCCCGCACCGTGGCGCGGCGGGCGGAGCGGCTGATGGTCGATCTTGCCCGGATGGACGGCGAGATCGTCAGCAGCGAAGCGCTGGCCTACGTCAACCGGCTTTCGGATTTCCTCTTCGTCGCCGCCCGCTGGACCAACGGCAAGGGCAAGTCGGATGTGCTTTGGGTTCCCGGAAAAAACAGATAAGCTTGACGCTCATCACCACTTCGAGGGACCGGCGCGCCTATGTTCATACCGCTGCATGACGCGAATTCCCTCAAACATATCAAGGTTCAGTATGTCACGATCAGCCTGATCGTCATCAACACCCTCGTCTGGCTGATCACCGGGCCGCTTCTGGCGCCGGAGGAGCTTACCAATGCCGCGACGATGGGCCTGGGCTATATCCCCGCCATCGTCTTCGACTACGCGCATCTGGCGCCGAACCTCGTGCTCGTTCCCGATGATGCCACCTACCTCACCTATTCCTTCCTGCACGGCGACTTCTGGCATCTGGCCGGCAATATGCTGTTCCTCTGGGTGTTCGGCGACAATGTCGAGGATGCGCTGGGGCATTTCCGCTTCCTCATCTTCTACCTTCTTTGCGCTGCCGCCGGCGCCCTGACGCATGGGCTGGTCAACACGGCCTCCGAGGCGCCGCTGATCGGGGCGTCCGGCGCCATTTCAGGCGTCGTCGCCGCCTATTTCCTCCTGCATCCGAAGGTGCGCGTCTGGGTGCTGGTGCTGTTCCGCATTCCGCTTCCCCTGCCCGCCTTCATTCCGCTGGCTTTCTGGATCGGCCAGCAGTTCTTCATGCTGGCCGTCGATCCGGAAGGCGGCGTCTCCTGGGGCGCGCATGTCGGCGGCATCATCGCCGGGCTGATCCTGGTTGTCATTTTGCGCCGCCGCGACGTGCCGCTTTTCGACCGCACGATCGTCACGCCGCGCGCCGTGCGGCATGTTGAAGCAGCAGCGGCAGGCGCGCCGTCTTCTGTCGGTGAGACTGTCAAGAAGCCCACGCCCTGGGGCAGACCGATGTGACCTTGACCGGACAAGCACGGAATTGCTGTGATATCCGATTGAAACCAATGCGTTGACGGGGCGACCATGACCATGAGACGCCAAGGCTTCGCAGAAGATGGTCGCACTCTTCCAGTTTAATATTGACGCGCACGTAAACGTCAGTATTTTCCCCATGACAATCTTGCGAGGGAACCAAGGGGCAAAGATTGTAATTGGAGAAAAAACGCGTATCGATGTCGCCAACCGACAATCAGGCCGCTGCGTTAAAGCGCATTTTCTCGCAAACGTTTCGTAAGGAAGGACATCATGAAAGTTCTGGTCACCGTCAAGCGTGTCGTCGACTACAACGTGAAGATCCGGGTGAAGCCGGACGGCACGGGGGTCGAGCTTGCCAATGTGAAGATGTCGATGAACCCGTTCGACGAGATTTCGGTCGAGGAGGCTTTGCGGCTGAAGGAAGCCGGCAAGGCGTCGGAAGTGGTCGTCGTCTCCGTCGGTCCGGCCAAGGCCGAGGAAACGCTGCGCACGGCGCTGGCGATGGGGGCCGACCGGGCGATCCTGGTCGAGACCGACGACGCGGTCGAGCCTTTGGCCGTCGCCAAGATCATCAAGGGCGTGGCTGAGGCCGAACAGCCCGGCCTGATCATCGTCGGCAAGCAGGCGATCGACGACGATTCAAACCAGACCGGCCAGATGCTGTCGGCGCTGCTCGGCTGGGCGCAGGGGACGTTCGCCTCGAAGATCGAACTCGGCGATGGCAAGGCCCAGGTGACCCGCGAGGTCGATGGCGGCCTGCAGACCATCGAGATCAAGCTGCCGGCCGTCGTCACCACCGACCTGCGCCTGAACGAGCCGCGCTACGCCTCTTTGCCGAACATCATGAAGGCCAAGAAGAAGCCGCTCGACAAGAAGTCGCCAGCCGATTTCGGCGTTGACACCGCACCGCGTCTGAACGTTCTGAAGACCGAGGAGCCGGGTGGCCGCAAGGCCGGCATCAAGGTCAAGACGGTGGCCGAACTGGTCGACAAGCTCAAGAACGAAGCCGGCGTCCTCTAACGATCGCGAAAGGAACTACGATCATGACCATTCTTCTTCTCGCCGATCACGACAACGCAACCTTGTCCGACCAGACCGCCAAGGCGCTGACGGCTGCCGCGAAGATCGCCAGTGGGACTGGAAGCGACGTGCATGTGCTCGTGGCCGGCTTGGGCGCCAAGCCCGCCGCCGACGCTGCCGCAAAACTCACCGGCGTCGCCAAGGTGCTGCTGGCCGACAGCGGCGACCTGGCCAACAATCTGGCCGAGCCGCTCGCCGCCCTGATCGTGTCGCTGGCCGGCTCCTACGACACGATCATTTCGGCCGCCACCTCGGTCGGCAAGAACGTTCTGCCGCGCGTCGCCGCGCTGCTCGACATCGCCCAGATCTCCGAGATCACCGAGGTCGTCTCGGCCGATACGTTCAAGCGGCCGATCTATGCCGGCAACGCCATCCAGACGGTGCAGTCGGGCGAGGCCAAGAAGGTGATCACCGTGCGCACGGCCTCCTTCGCCTCGGCTGCAGCAGGCGGTTCGGCCCCGGTCGAAACCATCGCGGCTGCCGCCAACCCGGGTCTCTCGACCTTCGTCAAGGACGCTTTGTCCTCGTCGGACCGTCCGGAGCTGACCTCGGCGAAGATCATCATCTCGGGTGGCCGCGCACTCGGCTCGTCGGAAAAATTCCAGGAGGTCATCCTGCCGGTGGCCGACAAGCTCGGTGCCGCCGTCGGCGCATCGCGTGCCGCSGTCGATKCGGGCTATGCCCCGAACGACTGGCAGGTCGGCCAGACCGGCAAGGTCGTTGCGCCGCAGCTCTACATTGCGGTCGGCATCTCCGGCGCCATCCAGCATCTGGCCGGCATGAAGGACAGCAAGGTCATCGTCGCCATCAACAAGGACGAGGAAGCCCCGATCTTCCAGGTCGCCGACTACGGCCTCGTCGGCGATCTCTTCACCATCCTGCCAGAGCTTGAAAAGGCGCTGTGATCCGCGCGGCGGCTCACGGGAGCCGCCTGCGCGCAGCCAAGTGGACAGACAAAAATCTTGCGCTGCCATCGGGCGTGACGTGCGATCAAAGCGCAAGTTTCTGTGCAACCCGGCCCCGTAACCAGTCACAAAGCCCGCCGCACAAAATGTCGCGGGCTTTTGGCGTTCTGGGCGCGGGTCTGACCAGGCCACCGGTAAGGCTCTACCCGGAAAACACCGCCTCCAGCTGATGGGCTACGGCGCGGCGCCGAAGAAGGCGAGCCGGGTGAAGATCGTATAGTTCGATTCCGATACCATCAGCGCGACGAAAATCAGCACGAGCAGCGGCGGCAGCAGGATGGCGTAGACGAGCGCCAGACGTTCCCAGGCCATATGCATAAAAAAGGCAACAATCAGCCCCGCCTTCAGTATCATGAACAGAAGGATCAGTGACCATCGCAGATAGCCCAGAATCCCGAGATAATCGACCATGTAGGAACAGGCGCTGAGCACGAAGAGCAGGCCCCAGACGACAAGGTAGAGCCGGATCGGGTGATGCTGTCCGCTTTGCACTTGTGCATGCGCAGTTGTCTCGCTCATGACCCTATTCCTCACCACAGATAGAAGAAGGCAAAGATGAACACCCAGACCAGATCGACGAAGTGCCAGTAAAGGCCCATGATCTCGACGGCCTCGTAGCGGCCCTTCCTGCTGGTGAAAAAGCCGCGCCGTTCCGTGTCGAAATCACCCCGCCAGACCTTGCGGGCGACAATGAGGAGGAAGATGACGCCGATCGTGACATGGGTGCCGTGAAAGCCGGTAATCATGAAGAAGGCCGAGCCGAATTGCGCGGCACCCCACGGGTTTCCCCAGGGGCGCACGCCCTCCGATATCAGCTTGGTCCATTCGAAAGCCTGCATGCCGACGAATGTCGCACCGAGAAGCGCAGTTGCGAGCATCAGGACGGCGGTCTTGCCGCGTTCGCGGCGATAGCCGAAATTGACCGCCATCGCCATGGTGCCGCTGCTTGAGATCAGCACGAAGGTCATGATCGCGATCAGGATCAAAGGAACGTCCTGCCCGCCGATATGCAGTGCGAAGACTTCGCTCGGATTGGGCCATGCGACGGGGGTCGACATGCGGGCGGTCATATAGGCCAAGAGGAAGCATCCAAACACAAAGGTGTCGCTGAGGAGAAAGATCCACATCATCGCCTTGCCCCAAGAGGCGGTTTTGAAGGCGCGCTGATCCGAGCCGAAATCGGCAGCGACGCCGCGCAGGCCGGCCGGCCGAAGGTCCGGATCGCCGTGTGTCTGGGCAGATTGGGTCATCTGGAAATCTCCTAGCTGAGCAGTTGGCGGCAGAGATCGACGAAATCGTTCGCCCAGCCGGCAAAGAGCGCGAAGAGTACGAGCCAGACGGCGAGCATGAAATTGAAATAAACGGTGCAAAGATCGACGCTGAGGCGAAGCTGCGCCGGTTCGATATCGGCTGCGAATGCCCTGAGTGTCGTGCGGCCGGTAACGGCAAGGCCGCCGAGAATATGCAGGCCGTGCAGGCCGGTCAGCATGTAGAAGAAACTGTTGGCGGGGTTGTCGGCCAGCACGTAGCCGGCTGCGTTCAGTTCCCGCCAAGCCTCGATCTGTCCTATCAGAAAGAGGGCCGCAAACAGGAAGGCGGCGGCAAGCGCAGGCCGCAGGTTCTCCATGCGGCCATGCTGCGCCTGGTTTTTTGCCCATTGCAGCGCTGCACTGCTGGCGGCGATGAGGGCGGTGTTTACCCAGAGCAGCCGCGGAACCGGCATCCCCCACCAGTCCGAAGAAGCCATACGCATAAAATAGGCGCTGATGAAAAGACTGAAGAGGGCGCCGACGACGCCGAGGAACACATAGAGGCCGATTTTTATCGTCGGGACAGGCGGATCTTCCAGGCCGGTTGCCGCCTGCACCGGGCTGGCTTCAAGCCACGGCTTAGAGGTCAGCCGCTGCCCCGCCATCCACCAGGCGATGATGGCGYCGATGACTGCGAGGAAGAGCAGCGTGACGTTCATGCCATGACCTCGCGCGTTACGCCGTCGGTTGCCGGCTGCGTCTGCGGAATGAAATCCTCGGGCGCCCCCGGCACACTGTAGTCATAGGCCCAGCGATAGACGACCGGCAGGTCCTTGCCCCAGTTGCCATGGGCCGGCGGCGTCTGAGGCGTCTGCCATTCGAGTGTCGTCGCACGCCATGGATTGCCGCCTGCCTCCCTGCCTCTGAAAAGGCTCCAGATCAGATTGAACAGGAAGACCACCTGGGCGGCCCCGACGACAAGCGCCATGACGGTGATGAAGATGTTCAGCGTGTGAGCCGAAGGCGGAACAAAGCTTGTCTCTCCCATCTCGTAGTAGCGGCGCGGCACGCCGAGCAGGCCGAGATAGTGCATCGGAAAGAAGATTAGGTAGGCGCCGAGAAAGGTGACCCAGTAGTGGATATGACCGAGCGCCTCGTTCAGCATGCGCCCGGTCACTTTCGGGTACCAGTGATAGATCGCCCCGAAGACGACGAGGATCGGTGCCACGCCCATGACCATGTGGAAATGGGCGACGACGAACATCGTGTCGGACAGCGGGACATCGACGACAACATTGCCGAGAAACAGGCCGGTTAGCCCGCCATTGACGAAGGTGACGATGAAGGCCAGTGCAAAGAGCATGGGCAGCGTCAGGTGAATGTCGCCGCGCCACAATGTCAGCACCCAGTTGTAAACCTTGATCGCCGTCGGGACGGCGATGATCAGCGTCGTGGTGGCGAAGAAGAAGCCGAAGGCAGGGTTCATGCCGCTGACATACATGTGATGCGCCCAGACGACGAAACTCAGGGCTGCGATGATGACGATCGCCCAGACCATCATCCGATAACCGAAGATGTTCTTGCGCGCATGCGTGCTGATAAGGTCCGAGACGATCCCGAAGGCAGGCAGCGCAACGATATAGACCTCCGGATGCCCGAAGAACCAGAACAGGTGCTGGAACAGGATCGGGCTGCCGCCGCCGTGCTGCAATTGCGTCCCCATCTCGACGATGGCCGGCATGAAGAAACTGGTGCCGAGCAGGCGGTCGAACAGCATCATGACGCAGGCGACGAAAAGGGCGGGGAAGGCCAGGAGCGCCATCACCGTTGCGGTAAAGATACCCCAGACGGTCAAGGGCATGCGCATCAGCGTCATGCCGCGCGCACGGCCCTGCAGCACGGTAACGACATAGTTTAGGCCACCCATGGTGAAACCGATGATGAAGACGATCAGCGAGGACAGCATGAGGATGATGCCCCAGTCCTGGCCGCCGGGCGTGCCGGATAAAACAGCCTGTGGCGGGTAGAGCGTCCAGCCGGCTCCTGTCGGTCCGCCGGGGGCGAAAAAACCCGCGACCAGGATCAGCACTGCGATAAGATAAATCCAGTAGCTCAGCATGTTCGCATAGGGAAACACCATGTCGCGCGCGCCGACCATCAGGGGGATCAGGTAATTGCCGAAACCGCCGAGAAACAGGGCGGTCAGCAGATAGACCACCATGATCATGCCGTGCATGGTGATGAACTGATAATAGTGATCCGCGTCGATGAAGGCGAAGGTGCCGGGAAAGGCCAGCTGCAGACGCATCAGCCAGGACAGCACGAGCGCCACAAGACCGATCGAGATGGCCGTGACCGAGTATTGCACGGCGATGACCTTGGCATCCTGGCTGAAGACATATTTCGTCCACCAGCTTTTCGGATGGTAAAGCTCCATGTCCTCAACTTCGGCGGCCGGGACGGCGTCTGCGCTGCCGGCTGGAATCTCGACCATGATCTTTCTTCCCTTTCGCTCCGATGCCGTCCTGCCGTGTTCAGTTTGCCGGCTGCGGTTCTCCCGATGCCAGAAGCTGGGTAAACGTCTGCTGCTGCTGCAGCCAGGTCTGATAGTCCGCCGCTTCATCGACCACGACGGTCCCTCGCATCTGCGGATGGCCGACACCGCAAAGTTCGGCGCAGAGAATATCGAAGGTTCCCGTCCGCGTCGGCGTGAACCAGAAATAGGTGATCATGCCGGGTATCATGTCCATCTTGGCGCGGAATTCCGGTACGTAGAAATCATGGAGGACATCAATGGAGCGCAACAGGATGCGGACCGGTTTGCCGACCGGCAGGTGCAGCTCGCCGCCCTCGACGATGACGTCGTCCAGACCGGCCGTATCGTTCTTGTTGACGCCCAGCGGATTTTCCGGGCTGATGTCACGCGTTTCCGAACGGCCGAGCTTTCCGTCCACGCCCGGCAGGCGGAAACTCCATAACCACTGCTGGCTGACAACCTCGACCGGTGCGGCATCGTCAGGCACGGTGATGAACTGGTTCCACACGAAAAGGCCGGGTACAAGCATGGCGGCGACACCGACGGCGGTTCCGGATGCCAGCAGCAATTCCAGCTTCCGGTTTTCCGGCTCGTAGGCCGCCCGGTGGCCCGGCTTGTGCCGGAAGCGCCAGACACAATAGGCGACGAAGGAGACGACAGCGACGAAGACGATACCGGTGATCCAGAAGGTGATGACGAGTGTGCTGTCGATATAGGTCCAGTTGGACGCTATCGGCGTCCACCACCACGGGCTCAAAAGGTGGAACAGCACGGAGCCCACCACCAGTAAGACGAGGATCAGCACGACAGCCATTTTCGACCCTCCCTGAGCCGACTCGACCATGGACATGAAGCCGTATCTACAGAATGCCGTTATAGTGTCTCAGAAGCGAAAAATAATTAAAGCGCTTTACGGATGTGCCGCGCGGCTATCACGCAACCCGTCACTTGGAGTATTGTTTCAGGTAGGCAATCAGATCGGTTATCTCCTGATCGTCCTTCAGGCCGGCGAAGGCCATCTTTGTGCCCTTCACCTTGGTTTTCGGATTGTGCAGATAGTCGCGCAACGCCGTCTCGTCCCAGACGACACCGCTGTCGCCGGCCGCCTTCATCGCCGCCGAATAGGCGAAATCGGGATGCGTTCCGGCTTTTCTGCCAAACAGTCCATTGAGCGACGGACCGACCTTGTTCTTGTCGGATTCAACGATATGACAGATCGCGCATTTCTTGAAAACGGTGGCGCCTGCCGCCGCATCGCCCTCCTCGGATCGGGCATCAAACGAAGAAAGAGCGATGACGGATGCGGCGATCAGCAGAATATCACGATAATCCATGGCAAACCTTATCCTCCTCAAGGATGCCCAGCCACTTTCACCATACGCCACGATTCCCGGGTGCATAGTGTTTGTGATCGAAGAAAGCTTAATCCTTCGCGGTAGCAAGTCAATCGGGTCTACAATTTTGACGCGGCGTGGCCGGTCATGAAGGCAGTCGCGACCGCAGCAATCGGTAATAGCCAGCAAGGTGGGGAATCTCGCCTTCGAGTTCCCCGAAAGCTGGATCTTTGCTGCTCAGGTTGCCCGCATACTTGGCGGCGATCAGCTGGCGGTGCGCCGCAAGCGGTTCGGCCTTTACGGCTGGAAGCACCGTGAAGATCGGCGACAATGTCGTGCGGCCCTTGACGGTGATGCTGTCGAGCTCGGCGATGGTGAAATCCGCGTCGCTAAGCGATGCCGTGCGTTCGCCGAGCAAAAGCGGGACGCCATAATTCTTCGATTCGCCCTCCAGGCGCGAGGCAAGATTGACGGCATCGCCGAGCACGGAATAGTCGAACCGGCGCGAAGAGCCCATATTGCCGACAACGCAGTCGCCGGTGTTGATGCCGATGCCGATCTTGAGCACTCGCGCCTTTATGCCAGCCTGTGCCGCTTCCCGTTGCAAGTCTTCATTCAGGTGTTCGATCGCTTCCAGCATCTTGAGCGCCGCGCCGACCGCAAGACTGGCATGGCGGGGCTCGTCGAGCGGGGCGTTCCAGAAGGCCATCAGGCAATCGCCGATATATTTGTCGATCGTGCCGCCGCTTTCCAGCACGATGTCGGACAGCGGCGTCAACAGCCGGTTGATCAGCATCGTCAGCTGCTCGGGATCGTCCTTCAGAGCCTCGGAAATGGTGGTGAAACCGCGCACGTCGCAAWAAAGAATGGTCAGGGTCCGCCGTTCGCCGCCCAGCTTCAGCTGCTCTGGATCGTTGGCAAGTCGCGCGACCAGGGCCGGTGAGAGGTAGCGCGAAAAGGCCCGGGTGATGTCACGGCGGCTGCGGCGCTCAGTGGCATAGTCCAGTCCCGCCTGACCGGCAGCGACGGACAGATAGGCCAGGACCGGTCCGATCGGCGAGATGAAGATATGGCTAAGCCGCAATATCGCGTAGCTTGCGGCAATCAGCAGAGCCGGCACGACGATGCTGATCACCGTCGTCGGCCATCCCGTTGCCCGGAAAACCACGCCGCAGGCCAGGAGTGCGCCAAGCGCGATCGCCGCGATCACCGCCGTATGCCCCGCTTTGGTGATGGACAGGCCATGGGCGATATTGTCGAAGATCGTCGCCTGGATTTCAGCGCCCGCGACCAGATGGCCGGAGTGGACGGTGAACGGAGTGGCAAAGGCATCGGCGCCGCCGGCCTGGAGGGTCGGCGCATTCTGCAGGCTGAGGCCGACAATGACGACGCGATCGCGGAAAAAACCGTCCGGCAGGAACTGGCCCGGATCAAGGGCCTGATAGTAGGAGACGGTCGGATAGGTTCGCGCCGGACCGAATGTCTGCAGCAGGGCCGTTGCGGATATCGGCTGTTGCGGCCGGCCCGCAACCTTGGCCAGTTGCGCGGCAAAACCATCGGCATAAGCAGGTACCTGCCGCAACGTGCCGTCGCCGCTCAAGTGAACCGACGCGATCCCTGTCCGTGCGCCGCGCGCGACAAATTCTGCCAACGGCTCCGTCCGCACGAACTGGTCCGCCTGTGGCGTCTCGATCAGCGTTTCGTCACCGGCCAGAACGACATCGGGGCCAAGCGCGTCTGCAAGGGCGGCGTCGTTTTGCGGGTCAGCCGAAGGTTCGGCAAAGATGACGTCGAGGCCAATGGCTTTTGCTCCGGCGGCGCGCAGGGCGTTTACCAGCCGGGCATGCAAGGTGCGGGGCCATGGCCACTGGCTGCCGATCTCGGCCATCGAGGGCTCGTCGATGGCGACGATGACGGGGCCGTCTCTCGGAAGCGATAGTGGCCTAAGGGTGGAGAGGTAGTCGAAGCTGCGCAGTTCGGCGAGCGAGAAAGGGGAGGTGAGGGAAAACAACGCCAGTGCCACCGTCACGAACAGGCCGAGCAGCACAAGGCGAGCCTGACGCCAGCGCGCCTTCTGCAGCGTCGATCCACTGGTTCCGTAGCCATTCTTATTTCGGGGCTGCATCAGAAGCGCACCGAAAGCGTGCCCTTGACGGTCGGTCCCCAGCCCTTGACGCCCGGCGCCAGTTCAAAATCCTCGTCGAGCAGGTTATAGGCGGAAATTTCCAGCTCGGCGCGTTTGTCGAAAGGTTCCCAGACAAGGCTGGCATCGAGTGTCCAGTAGTCGTCCAGTTCTTCGCCTGTATCATCGTCTCCAACCCGTTCGCCGACATAGTTGGCGGCGACCGTCAGCTTGATATCGGCCGGATTGACCCAAGTGACGGCAATCTGGCCGGTCTGGTCGGGCACGAAGATCAGCGACCCGCCATAACCGCCCGTCAGCGGATCGAGATTCTTCGAATCGAGATGGGCATAGGTGGCCGAAAGGCCGAAACCGTGTCCGAGCGCCAGATTCCCCGTGATGGCGGCGCGGTCGATGCGCGCCCTGTCGAAGTCGAGCGTCGGGATTTCCAGTGGCTGAACGAGCGAAACCTTGTGCGCCTCCTGCCGCTGGTAATCAAAGGCGGTGAAGAAGCGATCGGACCATTGCGCATCCCAGCGGAAGGCGACGGTGTCGATATAGCCGTCGCCGTCCAGACCGATCTGGTTGCTCTGCAGCCCGACAATACCGACGGGCGCAAGCGTCGGCGCCTCGAAATTTTCGCCTTCGCGAAGATAGGCGAATCGCAGCCAATGGTTTTCAATGGGGCTCCAGGCGAGGCCGAGGCGTGGCTCGAAGCGCGCCAGACTGTCGTCCTCGCTGTCGAGGAAACGACCGAACGCCGCAGCCTCCAAGGTCAGAGACGGAGTTATTTCATAGCGGGCGTCGAGATAGACGCGGGCGAGACGATCATCGGTATCGACGATATCTTTGTCATAGTCGAAGTCGTCCGGAACGCCGTCGCCGTTGAAGTCAAAAAGGACAAGGGTCTCAGAACTGGATGAGTTTTTTACAAGGCTACCTTCAACCCCATAACGCCAGGTAAGGTTGTCATCGCCAATCATATGGTTCATGGCCGCCGTGTAGCTCTTGACCCTGGCCTCCCCAACATTGAGGCCATGAGCAGCAGCAAGTCGGCCATTTCTGAGGACCAAATCGACTGTCTCGGTTTGAGAATTTACTTTTTGATCGTTGTAGAACAGCCCAATATTGAGAATATTCTTATAGTCGAATGTATGGCTCCAGGCTAAACCGCTCGACAGCTCCGAGACATCGAGATCCTGGATCAGTCCGTCGAAAATTGTGACGGGTATTTCGTTGCGGAAGGCTTCCGACGAACCATAGCTTGTAAATGCCAGAATCCGGTCGTCCGGCGTCGGCGACATCGTGATATAGCCGGTGCCGCTGGTGATGTCGGTATCGAATAGGACATTTCCATCATCGATCCTCCGGACCTCGTCTCTCGGTCGGCTCCAGCTGAGATCGGCATTGATGCTGATCGGGAAGGGGCTGAAGGTGAGGCCGCGGATTTCGGCGCCGCCCGTATAGGTAGTTTCACGTCCACCAGTCACGAAGCCGCCCGTTAGCTCCGTCTCGAAGAATGGCTGGTCCAGGAGATTGGTCGTCCGCTCCCGGCTTGCCAGCATGTGCGGCCCGAGCAGCAGGCCCTGGATATAGGCGGAATAGCTGTCCTGGTTGCCGAGCGGAGACCATGGCGTCAGCGCGGTGGAATAGCTGTTGAGGAACGGGCTGATACTTCCGCGTACCGCCTGGTCGAAATAGCTCGTCGCGGTGAACGGGTCGAAGACGGCGTCGCCGTAATACTGCCCCCAGGCATCCAGTCCCTGCAGGCGGAAGGCATCATTCAGGGTGGAGCCGGCCGTCTGGTTGGCGCCGAGAGAGGCATAGTCGCCACCGCGCGCGCGCGTCAGGCGCATAATCTCCTGCGCGTTCCGGATTGCTGTAACCGCATCATATTCGTCGATGGCGATCGCGGTGCGCACGACGGCGACCAGAGGATCATGCGGATCGAGTCGCTGGGCATTGTCGAGAGCCTGCGCGGTCGGGTCGCGTTCCTTTTTGGCATAGTGGGCAGCGGCCAGCATGAGCTGGGTGTTGGATATGCCGGGATTGGACGCGGAGGCGGCCAGTAGATCCTGCATACCTTTCTCAAGGTCACCCATCTGCATGTGGTAGCGTCCGCGCGCCAGGAGCACCATGTCAAAGCCCGGGTCGACTTCCATCGCGAGGTCGATTTCTCGCTTGGCTTCCTCCATGCGCATCTCGTCGAGATAGAGGATGGCAAGATTCGCGTGCGGAAGTGGGTCAAGCGGATCGAGCTCGATCGCTTTCTTGTAAGCCTCTTCGGCCTTTCTGTTGTCGTCGCGGTCCGAATGGGCAAGGCMGAGCGTGTTCCAGATATTGCTGTCACCCGGCGCGACGGCGACGGCACGCATGAGGTCCTCCACGGCGCCCTTGCGATCGTAAGTGATCCCCATCTTGTAGGTGGCGCGCGCATCCAGCGCCTCCGGGTTGTCGGGATCGAGGCTGAGCGCCCGGTCGATCGCATCCTTCGCCTCGGCCTCGTCGGCAAGCAGGATGGCAAGTTGGGCCCGCGCGGCAGGCAGCATGGCGTCGTCGGGGTGAGCGTGTTCGGCATCCTTGACAACATCGAGCGCAGTGCGCACGTCCTCGCGGAAACCGGCAACCCAGGCCTTGCCGATGGCGGACGAGGTGCTGTCCACCATCTCGGGCGGCGATTCAATGTGGTTGGGATCGGCAAGGGAGCGGGCGATATAACCGCCATAACGCGCGATATTGGCGCGGCGCGGATCGAGCCCGCCTTGAGCCTTGGCAAAAAGTTTCGCCGCATCGGCGTAGCGGTTTTCCGTGCCGCTGAGCATTGCCTCGATGAGTGTCGCCCGTGCCTGCTGGCGACGATCAAGTCCCTTCGCCCGTGCGCCTTCCAGGGCCGCGCGCGTTTTCTGCCGGCCTTCGAGCGTCACCGAGCTCTCGGCAAGCCCCAGCCATTCTTCCGCCGTGCGATCTTGCGTCGGCTTGGCTTCCACCTGGTCTCGAAGCCGGCGTTGCTCTTGGGCCGTCAGATCGGTCGGCGGTATCCAGCGGAAGGAGTCGCGAAGCGAAAGGTTGAACAGCATCTGCTCGCGCTCTTTCGGCTTGGCGATGATGATCTTTGACGGAGCCTTGCCGATCGCGGCGACGGCGCCTTCGCCCTGCGCAACCTCAACGCTGCCGAATTCGTTCTTCAGTTCGACCAGCCCTTCCAGCACGATCAGCGAGGTCTTGCCGTCGGCGCCGACGGTCATTGTCCAGTCCGTGCCGCGAATGGCGGCCGCCGCTGCCGGCGTGTCGATGACCACGCCCTGGCCGCCGCGTTCGGCGCGGGCCCAGATCGTGCCGGATTGCAGCTCCAGCCCGGTATCGCCATTGCCGCCCATCTGTTTGACCAGAAGCGAGGTGTTGCGGCCGAGGCGAACCTGGGTACGGTCGGAAAACAGGACGGCAAGCTGGCCGGTGGCGTTGGTGCGCAGCACGTCGCCGCTCAGGAGGTCCTGCTGCAGATCGACATAACGCCAGCCGGAAACATCGACGAAGCGGACTTCCTCACCGGATTTGCGGGCAATGACAGATCCGGCGGCGGGGGATGGGCGTGGCAAAGGGTCAGCCTGCGCCGGCATGGCGAGACAGAGCGCTCCCAAGGCAAAACCCACGGATGCATATTTCATGCAGTTTCCCCAAAAATGCACGGTTCATCACTGGGTTTGAGCATCCCAAAAGTCAAGCCGTGTCGAGCCCTCGCCGTTACTTTGGGCAGCCGGTGTCGAAGGTGGGAAACACAGTGAAACACCGGTGGTTGTTCCTTGTGACGCACGGCGCAAGATTGGTTGTATCTTTCCCAAGTACGTTCGGCGGGTGCGAACTATTCGAGCGGCCTCGATATTTTCAGAAACGATGACTGTTGCGTGGAAAGAGCGCTGTGATCGGCAAGCCGGCCACCGCCAAAACTCCTATGAGATTTTTATATCTCTCCCTCGCGGCCCGTCTCGAACGCTAATGCGGTTCGGCGGCATGGTCAGTCGCGGAATTCAGGCCCCTGATCGTGTGCAGAAGCATGATCGGACGGGGCCTCTTTCGCGTCACCTCCCACCTTTGAAGAGGAGGGAAAGATGAAATTCAACAAAAGGAGCCTGGATCGATGATGGATATTGTCTTGATCGGGATCGGCGTTTTGTTTTTCGCGCTGTCGTTTGCCTACACCCGGGCCTGCGACCGTCTCTAATTCGAAGGATTAAGAGAAATGCTTGTCGATTATGTGCTCGGAGCCGGCGTGACCGCGTTTCTCCTCGCCTATCTGACCTACGCCCTCATTCGCCCTGAGCGCTTCTAACGACGCCAGGTTCGGAAAGTTATTGCCATGACACTCAATGGATGGATCCAGATCCTCATCTTCTRCGGGATCGTCATTTTACTCGTCAGGCCGCTCGGCGCCTATATGACGCGTGTTTTCGGCGGCGAGCGCACAGTGCTGTCGCCGCTCCTCGCTCCTGTCGAACGCGGCCTTTACCGGCTTTCCGGTACCAGCGAGAAGGAAGAGCAGCACTGGACGAGCTATGTGTTCGCGCTGCTCCTGTTCAACCTCGCAGGCCTTGCCATTCTCTACGCGCTGCAGCGGTTTCAAGGGTCGCTGCCGTTCAATCCTGCGGGCATGACCGCGGTCGGTCCTGAGCTTTCATTCAACACCGCCACCAGTTTCGTGTCCAACACCAACTGGCAGAACTATGGTGGCGAAAGCACGATGTCCTATCTCGTGCAGATGGCCGGGCTGACAGTCCAGAATTTTGCCTCCGCCGCGACCGGCATGGCCATCGCCGTCGCGCTCATTCGCGGTTTCGCGCGGGCGTCGGGCAAGTCGATCGGCAATTTCTGGGTCGACATGACCCGCGCCACGCTCTACATCCTTCTGCCGGTCTGCATCGTGCTGACGATTGCCTACGTCTATCTCGGCGTACCGCAGACGCTCGGTGCCTACGTGACGGCAAAGACGATCGAAGGCGCGCAGCAGACCATCGCGCTCGGCCCGGTCGCCTCGCAATTGGCGATCAAGATGCTCGGCACCAATGGCGGCGGCTTCTTCAATGTCAACTCCGCACATCCCTTTGAAAATCCGGACGCGATCTCCAACCTCATCCAGATGGTGACGATCTTCGCCATCGGCGCAGGTTTCACCAATGTCTTCGGCCGCATGGTCGGCAATCAGCGTCAGGGCTGGGCGATCTTTGCCACGATGGGTGTGCTCTTTGTCGCTGGCGTGGCAGTCACCTACTGGGCCGAGGCTGCCGGCAATCCGCTGGTTCATGCCATGGGCCTTGAGGGTGGCAACATGGAGGGCAAGGAAGTCCGGTTCGGCATCGTCCTGTCGTCACTGTTCGCCGTTGTCACAACAGCCGCCTCCTGTGGCGCGGTCAACGCCATGCACGGCTCGTTCACGGCGCTCGGCGGCCTGATCCCGCTGATCAACATGGAGTTGGGCGAAGTCATTGTCGGCGGCGTCGGCGCCGGTTTCTACGGCATTCTGATGTTCGTCATCCTGACGGTCTTCGTCGCCGGCCTGATGGTTGGCCGCACGCCGGAATATCTCGGCAAGAAGATCGAGGCCAAGGAAGTCAAGATGGCTGTTCTCGCCATCCTCATCCTGCCGCTGGTGATGCTCGGTTTCACCGCGGTCGCCGTCCTCTTGCCGACAGGCGTGGCCTCGATCGGAAATCCGGGGCCGCACGGCTTCTCGGAAATCCTCTATGCCTATACCTCGGCTGCCGCCAACAACGGCTCGGCCTTCGGCGGGCTGACCGGCAACACGCCCTGGTACAACGTCACGCTTGGCATCGCCATGCTGATGGGCCGCTTCCTGGTGATCATCCCGGCGCTTGCCATCGCCGGATCGCTGGTAATGAAGAAGACGGTGCCTGCCTCGACCGGGACCTTCCCGACCCACGGTCCACTCTTTGTCGGCCTGCTCTGCGGCGTCATCCTGATCGTCGGCGGACTGACCTTCTTCCCGGCCTTGGCGCTTGGTCCGATCGTCGAGCATCTGGCGATGACATCAGGTCAAACCTTCTAGGTGCCGGCATGAACCGCTTCCCGCGGCTGGTTGGCGGTCTTGCTCATGCCTTCACCGCATTGTTCCACGGCTGACGCAGTCGCCGTGATGTCACACACAATAGAAACTGGAGTTCTCTTATGAGCCAGTCCAAATCTGCGAGCCTCATGGACTCTCGCATCCTCATTCCGGCGATCGGCTCGGCTTTCGTCAAGCTCGATCCGCGCACGTTGGCCCGCAACCCGGTGATGTTCGTCGTCGCCGTCGTCTCGACGCTGACGACCGTTCTGTTCCTGCGCGATCTCTTGACCGGTAGCGGCGATCTCGGCTTTTCGCTGCAGCTCAATATCTGGCTATGGTTCACAGTGCTGTTTGCCAATTTCGCCGAAGCCGTTGCCGAAGGCCGGGGCAAGGCGCAGGCGGAATCGCTGCGCAAGACCCGCACCGAAACACAAGCCAAGCTTTTGACTGGAGCCGATCTCAAGAGCTTCAAGATCGTCTCCGGCACCAGCCTCAAGGTCGGCGACATCGTGCTCGTCGAAGCAGGCGAGATCATCCCCTCCGATGGCGAAGTCATCGAAGGGGTCGCCTCCGTCAACGAAGCCGCGATCACTGGCGAATCGGCGCCCGTCATTCGCGAATCCGGCGGCGACCGCTCGGCTGTTACCGGCGGCACGCAGGTTCTGTCGGACTGGATCCGGGTGCGCATCAGCGCCGCTGCCGGCTCGACCTTCATCGACCGGATGATCTCCCTGGTTGAGGGTGCCGAACGCCAGAAGACACCGAACGAGATCGCCCTCAACATTCTCCTGGCAGGCATGACGCTGATCTTCGTGCTGGCCGTCGCAACGATCCCGAGCTTTGCCACCTACGCCGGCGGTGCCATTCCGGTGATCGTGCTCGTCGCTCTCTTCGTGACGCTCATTCCGACGACGATCGGCGCGCTTCTTTCGGCCATCGGCATTGCCGGCATGGACCGTCTGGTGCGGTTCAACGTGCTGGCCATGTCCGGCCGCGCCGTCGAGGCCGCCGGCGACATCGATACGCTGCTGCTCGACAAGACCGGCACGATCACGCTCGGCAACCGTCAGGCAACAGAACTGCGCCCGGTTTCCGGCGTATCGCCGCAGGACCTCGCTGATGCCGCGCAGCTGGCGTCGCTTGCCGATGAGACGCCGGAAGGCCGTTCCATCGTCGTGCTGGCCAAGGAGAAATACGGCATCCGCGCCCGTGATATGGCGCAACTGCACGCGGCCTTCGTACCGTTCACGGCACAAAGCCGCATGAGTGGCGTCAATCTGGAAGGGTCGTCGATCCGCAAGGGCGCCGTCGATGCGGTTCTGAACTATGTGAACAGCCAGAGTTCCCCGGCACGCCCGGACACCGTCCGCGAAATCCAGGCGATTGCCGATGAAATCGCCAAGTCCGGCGGCACGCCGCTGGCCGTTGTGCGTGACGGCCGCCTGATGGGCGTTGTTCACTTGAAGGACATCGTCAAGGGCGGCATCCGCGAGCGTTTCGCCGAGCTGCGCCGCATGGGTATCCGTACCGTGATGATCACCGGCGACAATCCGATGACCGCAGCGGCGATCGCTGCCGAAGCCGGCGTCGATGATTTCCTTGCCCAGGCAACGCCGGAAAACAAACTGTCGCTGATCCGTGAGGAACAGGCCAAGGGCAAGCTCGTCGCCATGTGTGGCGACGGTACCAACGATGCCCCGGCGCTCGCCCAGGCCGATGTCGGCGTCGCCATGAACACCGGTACGATCGCTGCCCGTGAAGCCGGCAACATGGTCGATCTGGATTCGGACCCGACCAAGCTGATCGAGATCGTCGAGATCGGCAAGCAGCTCCTGATGACCCGCGGCGCGCTGACGACGTTTTCGATCGCCAACGACATCGCCAAGTATTTCGCCATCATCCCGGCAATGTTTCTGGCCTTCTATCCGCAGCTCTCGGCGCTGAACATCATGGGCCTTGCCTCGCCGCAAAGCGCCATCCTGTCGGCGATTATCTTCAATGCGCTGGTCATCGTCGCGCTGATTCCGCTGTCGCTGAGGGGTGTCACCTATCGTGCCGTCGGAGCCGGTGCGCTCCTGTCGCGCAACCTGCTCATCTATGGCCTCGGCGGCGTCATCGTACCGTTCATCGGCATCAAGGCCATCGATATGGCCATTGCCGCCCTTGGTCTTGTGTAAAGAGGCCTCGTTTAAAGGAACATTCCAATGCTGAAACAATTGAGACCCGCGCTGGTCATGGTCGTTGCAATCACCATCATCACCGGCCTTGCCTACCCGCTCGGCATGACCGGTATTGCCCAGGCCCTGTTCCCGCACCAGGCCAATGGCAGTCTCGTCGAGAAGGATGGAGCCGTTGTCGGCTCCGCGCTGATCGGTCAGGTCTTTGCCGGGGATACCTATTTCCATGGCCGCCCGTCGGCGGCCGGCGATGGCTACGATGCCGCGGCGTCAAGCGGCTCCAACCTCGGCCCGACCAATCCGAAGCTGCTTGATCGGATCAAGGCCGAAGCGGAAGCCCTCAAGGCTGCCAATCCCGGTGCCGCAGTGCCGATGGATCTGGTCACCGCTTCGGGCAGCGGCCTTGATCCGCACATCACGCCGGAAGCCGCCTATTTCCAGGTGCCTCGCGTTGCCAAGGCCCGTGGCATGGATGAGGGCAAGGTTCGTGCGCTGGTCGATCAGGCCGTCGAGGCCCGCGAACTCGGTATTCTCGGCGAGCCGGCGGTCAACGTCTTGGCGCTCAACATGGCACTTGATAAAGCTGTCTAGCCTTGTTCTGTCACGGCATCGCGCCTCGAAGAGGAGGCGCGATGCCGGCAGCGAACTGATTGACGGAAACGGTCCCAAATCGCCTGGGTTTTTGGGACGTGTCCTATAGGTCTCTATCATCGAGACTTGGTATAAAGCGGCATTCTGCCGCTTTCGGCATTGATGAAGAAAGACAGTGCGCGCATGCGAGATGATGTCCGCGACATGGATGGAAGACCGTCTCCCGACGCCCTGTTGCAGCGGGCCGAGCGGGAAACGCGCGGCCGCCTGAAAATCTTTCTGGGCGCAGCGCCCGGCGTCGGCAAGACCTATGAAATGCTGACCTCCGGCCATGCCAAGAAGGCGGATGGCATCGATGTCGTGATCGGCGTGGTCGAGACCCATGGCCGCAAGGAGACCCAGGCGCTGGCGGATGGTCTTGAAGTCATTGCGCGATCGACGATCACCTACAAGGGCCGCCATCTCGAGGAAATGGATATCGACGCCATTCTCGCCCGGCGTCCTGGCCTCGTCCTTGTCGATGAACTGGCCCACACCAATGCGCCTGGGAGCCGGCATCCCAAGCGCTACATGGATGTGCAGGAGCTTTTGTCGCGCGGCATCGATGTCTACTCGACGCTGAACATCCAGCATGTCGAAAGCCTCAACGATGTCGTCGCGCAGATCACCCGCATCCGTGTGCGCGAAACCGTTCCCGATTCGATCATCGACCGGGCCGACGACATCGAGATCATCGATCTGACGCCGGAAGACCTGATCAAGCGCCTGCATGACGGCAAGGTCTATATCCCGAAGACGGCGCAGCGGGCGCTCGAAAACTATTTCTCGCCCGGAAACCTGACGGCGTTGCGCGAACTCGCCTTGCGCCAGACGGCGCAGCGGGTCGATGACCAGCTGCTGACGCACATGCAGGCCCATGCGATCTCCGGCCCCTGGGCGGCCGGCGACCGGGTGCTGGTCTGTGTCGATGACCAGCCGCGCAGTGCGTCCCTCGTGCGCTATGCCGCYCGTCTGGCCGATCGCTTGCGCGCGCCTTTGGTGGCGCTGCATGTCGAAACGACACGATCGGTGCACCTGTCGGAGGCTGCGCGCGATCGCATCGCCGCGACGCTTCGGCTCGCCGAACGGCTGGGCGCCGAGGCGATGACCAGGCCTGGCGCCGACGAGGCCGAGGAAATTGTCCGTGTCGCCGCGTCCAGCAACGTTACCCACATCATTGCCGGTACGCCGAAAACATCCGGATGGCGGGAATGGCTTCACGGCTCGGTGACCAGCCGCCTTATCCGCCGCGCCGGCAATGTCAGCGTCCATGTCGTCGCGGGCGATGATCGGGAAGGCGAATCCGTCGCAACGGGCGTCAAAACGGTGCCGGCGCCGGCTCAGTTCAAGATCAGGCCCTATATTCTTGCAACGCTCTATGTCGGCTGTGCGCTGGGTGTTGGTGTTCTGCTCGATCAGTCGCTCGACGTGCGCAATATCGCGCTGGTCTTTCTGATGGCGGTTCTCGCTGCGGCCGTAACCGAGGGATTGAAGCCGGCTCTCTACGCCAGCGTCCTCAGTGCGCTGACCCTCAATTTCTTCTTCCTTCAACCGCTTTATACGCTCGTCATCAGCGATCCGGAAAGCGTCGTTGCATTCGGCTTTTTCTTCGTTGTGGCAATCATCGCCAGCAATCTGACGGCAAGTGTCCAGCGGCAGGCCGCCGCCGCTCGCCTACGCGCGCGCACCACCGAAGACCTCTATCTGTTCAGCAAGAAACTGGCCGGCACCGGCACGCTGGACGACGTGCTCTGGGTAACGGCCTTCCAGCTCGCCTCGATGCTGAAGGTGCGGGTGGTGCTGCTCCTGCCGGAGGAGGGGACGATTGCGGTCAAAGCCGGCTATCCGCCTGACGATACGCTCGACGATGCCGATATTGCCGCGGCGCGCTGGGCCTGGGAACACAATCGCGCCGCCGGCCGCGGCGCCGATACCTTACCGGGCGCGAAACGCCTTTACGTGCCCTTGCGCACCGGCCGTGCCGCCGTCGGTGTCATCGGTCTCGACAATGACCGGCAGGGACCGCTCCTCAGTCCGGAACAGCAGCGCCTGCTCGACGCGCTCGCCGATCAGGCCGCTCTTGCCATCGAACGCGTGCAGCTTGTTGCCGATGTTGACAATGCGCGCCTGGCGGAAGAAGCCGGGCGGCTGCGCTCGGCGCTGCTGACCTCGATTTCGCACGACCTGAAGACGCCGCTTGCCGCCATCATGGGCGCTGCCGGAACCTTGCGCGACTACCAGTCCGCACTGCCGGAAGAAGACCGCATCGAGCTCTTGACCACGGTCACCGACGAATCCGAACGGCTGAACCGGTTCATTGCCAATCTGCTCGACATGACCCGGATCGAATCCGGCTCGATGGAGCCGAACGCCGGCTTTCATTATGCCGGCGACATCGTCGGCAGTGCCCTGCGTAGGGCACGCAAGATTCTGGCCGGTCATACCGTGGATGTCGAGGTTCCCGCTGATCTGCCGATGATCCGGGTCGATCCCGTCCTGTTTGAACAGGTGCTGTTCAATCTTCTCGACAACGCCGCGAAATATGCGCCGGAAGGATCGACCATCAGGGTTTGGGCCGAGAGCAACGGCGAGCGGGTTCTGATCCGGATTTCCGACGAGGGACCGGGTATCCCGCCGGGCGATCTGGAACGGATCTTCGATACGTTCTACAGGGTGCGCAAGGGCGATCACGTCCGGGCCGGAACCGGGCTTGGCCTTTCCATCTGCCGGGGTTTCGTTGAGGCGATGGGCGGCACCATCGCTGCGGAAAACCGCATCGGTCATTCCGGTGCCGTCTTTACCATCAGCCTGCCTCTGCTGCCGGATGCCCCCAAACTGAAGGACATGAAATGACGCTTTCAGCGGTCAAAATCCTGGTCGTCGATGACGAGCCGCCCATCCGCCGGCTGTTGCGCGTCGGCCTGGCGACGCAGGACTACGCCATCAGTGAGGCCGGCAACGGCAAGTTGGCGCGCGAAAGCGTGAAGAGCGAACTGCCGGACCTGATCCTGCTCGACCTCGGCCTGCCGGACATGGCCGGTCACGATCTGCTGCGCGGTTGGCGCGAGGAGGGGCTGACGCTGCCCATCGTCATCCTGTCGAGCCGCACCGACGAAGCCGGGATCGTCAAGGCGCTGGAACTCGGCGCCGATGATTATGTGGCCAAACCCTTTGGTATGAACGAGCTGGTCGCGCGCATCCGCGTGGCGCTGCGCCACCGGCTGCAGCAGCAGGGGGAAAAGCCGCTGTTCCAGACCGGCGGCCTGTCGGTCGATCTGGTCAAGCGTATCGTCAAGGTGGACGGCCGCGAGGTCAAACTGTCGCCGAAGGAATACGATATCCTGCGCATCCTCGTGCAGCATGCCGGCAAGGTGCTGACGCATAAGTTTCTGCTGAAAGAGGTCTGGGGCAATGCCGACGACGTGCAGTATCTGCGCGTCTATGTGCGCCAGCTGCGCCAGAAGATCGAGCTGACGCCCGACCAGCCGCAATATATCACCACCGAGACCGGTGTCGGCTACCGCCTGCGCGAAGCCGACCTTTAGCCAGCTTGCGTCTACAGGCTGTTGCGGTTCAGCCAGTTGCGCAGAACGGTGATGCCCTCCGGCATATGCAGACGGCCAAAGCCGACGCGCAGGCAGTTTTCCGGAACGGGCGTCAGTTCCGAGCGATAGACGCTCGAGGGCAGGAAGAACACGCCGGCTTCCTCGACTGCGCGCCGCGCAAATTCCTCGACCCCGTCCGGTCCCTTGTAGCGGATGAACGCGACGCAGCCGCCATCCGGCTCGCGCCAGTCAAACAGATGCGAAAATTCGGCAAAGAACATGCTCCACTCGGCAATATTGCTGCGGACGATGGCCCGCGTCCGGGCCAGGATCGTGTCACGGTTCTTCAGCCCAATGCGGGCCAGAACTTCCGAGGGTGCGGAATTGCAGATAGACAGGAAGTGCTTGTAACGCTCGCAACGGGTGAGGAAATCGCTGTCCTTGCAGGCAAGCCAGCCGATCCTCAGTCCCGGAAGCCCGTAGGCCTTCGACATGACATTGAGCGAAATTCCGCGTTCATAGACATCGACGGCCTGCGGCAGGCGCAGTGCTTCATCCTTCTCGATCAGCCGGTAGACTTCATCGCTGAACAGCCAGATGCCATGCTTGCGGCAAAGTTCAATCAGCGCTTCAAACGTCGCGTGCGGAAGAATCTTGCCTGTCGGGTTGTTGGGGAAGTTGATCGAAATCAGCTTGGTATTCGGCCGGAGCGCCGCCTCGACAAGGCCGATGTCGAGGTTCCAGTCGTTGCCGATATCGAGCGCCACGCCGGTAACAGCGCAGATGCTAAGGGGGATTGTTTCGGCCGCCTGATAATTGGGCGTGATGACGATGGCATGGTCGTCGGGGGTCAAAAGCACCTTCATCGCCACATAGATCGCTTCCTCGGCGCCGGCAAAGCAGATCAGGTTTTCCGGCTGAACCGTGTCATAGGTTCGCGCAATTTCCTGCCGCAGCGCCGGTGCGCCAAAGGTTTCCGTGTAGCCGAGGCTGAGGTTTTCAAAGTCAGCACGGTCTTCGTCGCTGGCCATCGCCAGAAGCTCCGGCAGGCGCATGCTTTCCGCGTCCGAGGCCGTCATGTTGTACCTGGCGGTGAACTCCCATTTGGACATGAAGGTTTCGAGCATAAAATCGCGCATCGGCTTGGTCATCGTGGCTCTCCTTGAACGGCAGCTTGAACGGCAGCGTCCTGTTTCTGGCGGATGGCGCCAAGGCGGTTGTAGATCGTCGCCCTCGACAGCTTCAGAATCTCGGCGACATAGGGGACGGCCTTGCGGATGGCAAAGACGCCGCGCGCGTCGAGCAGCGCGATCAGACCGTCCATATCAGTGCTGGTCAGCCCTGCGAGGCTTGTTCCGTGGGCCGTCAGGAACTCGCCGATCACAGAATTGACCGCCTCGCGCCAGTCCTCGGCCATCAGTGCTGATGTCTTCGGCATGGGAGGGGCGATATCCATCATTGATTTCAGCTGTTCGAAGATCCCGGCAAACGCCTCGACATCGTGGTTGATGCACAAAAGGCCGGCCGGTTTGCCATCGGCATCGCGCAGCACGGAGGTGATCGCCTTCAGCCTGCGGCCGTCCCAATTGGACTTGCCGTAGGGGCCGATCACATCTTCATCAAGTGCCAGAACCAGTCCAGCCTCGTTGAGCGAGCTGTCTCCCGGCCTGCGCCTCGAAAAGGCATTGGCGATATGGAAGATCAGGCCTGTCTCAAGATCATGCAGAACGGCTTCCACATGTGGCGAAAACAGCGTGGCGATGGCGTCGCAGACCGGAATGAAAGGCGTGAGTGGATGAGACATGACGTCTTATCCGATGGATTTGACAAATTGTCAATATAGACAAAATGACTGATTACCGTGATAGCCTACCCGGGTTGAGCTGCCGCTGAAATTCCGGGTCGCGCTGCGACAGCTTCCGATGCAGATGAACCATCATGCCCGCGGCAAACAGCGGTGTCAGCAGGTTGAGAAGCGGCACGGCCAGAAACGCGGCAAGGATGAGGCCGCCGAGGAAAACGGTGCCGGCATGCTTGGCGCGAAAAAGCCGGGCCTCCGCCGGCGGGCGATAGCGCATTGCCGCGAATTCGAAGAATTCCCGGCCCAGCAGATAGCCGTTGACCAGGAAGAACGCGATCAGGTTGATGCCCGGGATCAGCAGCAGAAACAGCGCGATGATGTTGCCGGCAATGATGACGCCGAGGAATTTGAGCGTCGCTGGGATCGCTTCACTGAGCGGCAAGGCGCTGCCCGCGGGCTCGTTCGGATAATTGCGTTTTTCCACCACGTCAGCGACGTCATCGAGAAAGAGGCCCGCGATCAGCGCGGTCACGGGGGCAAGAAGCAGTGCCAGACCCAGCGCCAGCCCCAAGCTCGCGAAAATTCCGACAACGAATGTCAGCCAGCCGGCCCAGCCGGGCGTTCCCGGCAGCAAGGCATCAAGCCACGGCAAGGCAAGATAGATGAACAGTTCGCGCAGCGCGAACCACAGGCCGATAAGTGCCAGAAGCGTCAGGCCCAGCACCTTCCACAAGACCGAGCGCGTTTCCGGTGCGAAAAGATTGGCAAAGGAAAGCCGTGCCGCATCGAGTATCATCCGGTATCTCCCTGAAAGGCGTTCGTGCCGCTTTCTGCGCATGTAGGCGGAGCATGGCTGCCGGGCAAGGCAGGGTGGCCCGCGGTGCGGGAAACTCGGGTGAAAATCATGTGCGCATGAAGCGGAATGCGCTGCCAAAATTGTTGTTGCGTCGATATGATGTCGGAACCGTAGTAATGTGGAGTGATGAGACGATGGGTGCAGTGGACGGAAACATATCGGTGGCGGGCCTGTCGGTGCTGCTGCAGTCCGGCGCACTCGATCCTGTCGAACTGGCAAGGACATCGCTGGAAAAGATAGCCGGCTACCATGATCGATCTATCTTTACCGAAGTGCTTGGCGAGCGCGCAACGGCGGAAGCAAGGCTGTCGTCGGCACGCATCCGGTCCGGGCGGTCCCTCGGCCTGCTCGATGGTATTCCGGTCGCCTGGAAGGATCTGTTCGATACGAAGGAGTCGGTGACGACCGCAGGCTCGGCCGTGCTGACCGGCCACCCCCCGGCCAAGACTGATGCTGCCGTGGTCAAGGCGCTCGCCGGCGCCGGAATGGTCAGCCTGGCCCGTACCAATCTCAGTGAATTCGCCTTTTCCGGCCTCGGCATCAATCCGCACTACGGAACGGCACATATCCCCGCGTCGCGCGATGTCCCGCGCATTCCGGGTGGCTCCTCGGCCGGGTCGGGCGTCGCCGTGGCTGCCGGTCTTGTGCCGGTGGCGATCGGCACCGATACCGGCGGTTCCATCCGCATTCCCGCCGCCTTCAACGGGATCGTCGGCTACAAGGCGACGCGTGGCCGTTACTCCATGCAGGGCGTCTTTCCGCTGGCAAGGAGTCTCGATTCGCTCGGCCCGCTTTGCCACACCGTTCAGGATGCCGTCTGGATTGACGCCGCCATGCGGGGCCGCACCGCGCCGGATATCGTCCGGGCGGACCTGAGCGGATTGAAGCTCGTCATTCCTGAAACGGTCGTTTTCGATGATGCCGAACCGGGTGTCGTGGCGGCGTTCGAGGCTGCGGTTTCGCGATTGGAGAAGGCCGGCGTCCGGATCAAGCGCCGGGCCTTCCCGATTCTTTCAGAAATTTTCGAGATCGCGGCACGGCATGGCGCCCTCGTCACCGCCGAGGCTTTCGCCCTTCATAAGGGGCGGCTGGAAGGTCCGGAGGCGGCAGGTATGGATCAACGGGTCGTTGCCCGCACCCGGCTGGGCGAAAAGATCACGACGGCTGACTACATCGCCATCGCGGATGCGCGCCAGCGGTTGATCGCCGCTTTCGCCGAAAGCCTGGAGCCTGGCGAACTCGTCATCCACCCGACGGTGCCGCATGTGGCGCCTCCGATCGCACCGCTGCTTGCCGATGACGATCTGTTCTTCAAAATCAACGGCAGAACTCTGCGCAATACATCGATCGGCAATTTCCTCGACGGCTGTGGCGTCTCCATTCCGTGCGGCACGGGCGACGCCAACATGCCGGTCGGCCTGCTTCTCTCCGGCCAGAAAAATGAGGACGAGGCCCTGCTGTCGGTAGCGCTTTCGGCCGAAGCCGTCATCCGCGGTGACGCATGATCATCTGCTTTGATATCGGCGGTTCGGCCATCAAGGGCGCCATTGCCCATACGGTTGACCGGATCGAACCACTCGGCCGGCGGGTCACGCCGCTTGACGATTTCGGCGCCTTTGTCGGCACGCTTCGCGACGTGATCGCGCAAGCTGGCGAAAAGCCCGATCGTATCGCGATATCGATCACTGGGGTCATCGACCCGGAGACGCAGGCGATCAAATGCGCCAATATTCCCTGCATCGACGGGCGTAAACTTGTTGCGGAACTGTCCGGTTTGCTCGGGCTGCCTGTATTGATTGCCAATGACGCCGATTGTTTCGCGCTGGCCGAGGCCGGTGCCGGTGCCGGGCGCGGTTACCGGATCGTGCTTGGGGCCATCCTCGGCACCGGAGTCGGCGGCGGCCTGGTGGTCGATGGCCGGCTCATCAATGCGGAAGGCGGGTTTGCCGGAGAATGGGGCCATGGCCCGGCGGTGGCCTCAACGGCTGGCACACCGCCCGTCGCGATCCCCGTCTTCGATTGCGGCTGCGGCCAGCGTGGTTGCGTCGATACGATCGGCGGCGCCCGGGGCATGGAGCGTCTGCACCTGGCTTTGCATGGCAAGGACCTGGCAAGCCATGAGATCACCACGCTCTGGCAGAACGGCGATGCCGAAGCGGCCAGAACCATCGATGTGCTCGTTGACCTCATCAGTTCACCGCTGGCGCTGACGGTCAATATCACCGGAGCGACGATCGTCCCGGTCGGCGGCGGTCTTTCCAACGTGGCGCCGTTGATCGCCGAAATCGACAAGGCTGTGCGGGCGCGGATCCTGCGAAAATTCGACCGCCCGCTGGTGGTGCCGGGCGAGTGCCGGATCGAGCCGGGTCTGATCGGCGCTGCCGTTCTCGGTCTCGCAGGAGGCGTGCGATGACGAATGTACTCTTAGAAGTCTGTGTCGAGGATGCGGCCGGTCTTCGGGCTGCCGTCGATGGCGGTGCCGATCGCATCGAACTGTGCTCGGCCCTGTCCGTGGGCGGGCTTACGCCATCGCCGGGCCTGATGGCGCTGGCGGGCAAACTCGACATTCCGGTTTATGCGATGATCCGGCCAAGACCGGGGGATTTCGTTTTCGATACCGGCGATATCGATGTGATGCTGGCCGAAATCGATGCTGTCCGGTCAACCGGTCTCGCCGGTGTCGTTCTCGGTGCAAGCCGCCCCGACGGGAGCCTCGACAGTGCGGCACTCCGCATGCTGGTGGATCATGCGCGCGGACTTGGCCTGACGCTGCATCGTGCCTTCGATCTGGTGCCGGATTTCGCAGAAGCGGTCGAGATTGCGGTGGACCTCGGTTTCGAGCGCATCCTGACATCCGGTGGAGCGAAAAGAGCCCCTGACGGTATCGAGGCACTCACGGCAATTGCCGCCGCCGCGAAGGACCGCCTCTCCATCATGCCCGGTTCCGGCGTGACGCTGCAGACGGTCGACGGACTTCTGTCGCGTCTTTCCGTAGCGGAAGTCCATTCGTCCTGTTCGGTGGAAAAGCCGGCTCACGATGCCCGGCTGGTGTCGCTCGGCTTCGTGTCGCCAAGTGCCAGGCAAACGGACGAGCAGGCGGTACAGGCACTGAAGGCGCGGCTGACTGCCGCGCCTTGATATCTCCGCAAGGCCTATGCCTGGAAAACGCAGTGGCCGCCGATCCAGGTCGAGGCCATGTTCAGGCCTTCCGTCAAAAGCACGAAATCGGCGTCCAGGCCCGGCAGCAGCCGGCCCTTGCGGGCGGCGACGCCGGCGGCATCCGCCGGATAGGCCGATGCCATGCGCAGTGCCTCCTCGAGCGGCAGATCCAGCTTTTCATGGGCGAAACGCACCGAGGCAAGCATGTCGATATCGGCGCCGGCGAGCGTGCCGTCGGCCAGCGTCAAGCGGCCGTCCTTGCGGAAAATCTCGCGGCCATTCAGGAAGAAGCTGGTCTGGTCGGAGCCGATCGTCGACATCGCATCGGTGACGATGAAGATCCGGCCCGGGCCAGTCTTGGCGCGCAGTGCGATGCCCATCGATGCCGGATCGACATGGAAGCCATCGGCAATGATCCCCGCATGCAGGCAGCCGATATCGAGAGCCGCGCCGACAACGCCCGGCTCGCGATGGCCAAGCGGGCTCATCGCATTGAACAGATGGGTCACTGTTCGCGCGCCTGCCTTGGCATAGTCCACGATGGTCTTATAGCCCGAATCCGTGTGGCCGAGGCTGACGATGATGCCCGCTTGGGCGAGCGCTTTCACCTGCGCGGCCGTGGTGTTTTCCGGTGCGACGGTGACCATCATGGCGTCGAAGACCCCGGCGCAGGCGAGCATGGCGTCGAGATCGGCCTGATCCATCGGGCGGATCAACGCCGGGTCATGGGCGCCCTTGCGGGCAACGGAAAGGTGCGGTCCTTCCAGATGAAGCCCCAGGAACCCGGGTACGCCCTCGGCCTTGGCCTGCCTGCCGCCGGCAATTGTCCGGGCGCGGATCTCGAACGTGTCGGTGATCAGTGTCGGAAGCAGCGCGGTGGTGCCGAACTGCGCGTGCGCGGCGCAAATCGTGCGGATGGCGTCAACGTCCTGCCGGTCATTCAGCATCACGCCGCCGCCGCCGTTCACCTGCAGGTCGATAAAGCCCGGGACCAGCAGCTGACCTTCGGCCGAGACCGTCTTGGTTCCGGCCGGCAGGTCGTTCTTCGGCAAAATGCCGGTGATCGTGCCGCCGTCGATGAGCAGGGCCTGTTCATCATGCCAGAAGAGGCCGTCGAAAATTCGTGCTCCGGTGATGGCTGTCTGTGCGGTCATCTCGTTTCGGTAACCTTCTTGAGAGCGACGGGCGCATCCGGATTGAGACCGCGTGAGCGCGACCAGGATTCGACAAAGCCGTAAAACGGGATGATCAAGGCCAGCGCGTCGGTGATCGGGTGTCCGGTCGCGATGAACGGAAGGGTCTTGGTTGCCTTGGCTTCGGCAGACGTGACGAAAGCCAGTGCGCCCTTGGCGCTCAGCCCGTCGAGAATGCCGGCGACAGAACCTTCCGCGGCATCGCGCGCGGCAAGGCCGATCACCGGGAAACGCTTTTCGACCAGCGCCACTGGTCCATGCAGCACTTCCGCCGCGGAATAGGCTTCGGCGTGCATGCCGGACGTTTCCTTGAATTTCAGCGCGGCTTCGCTGGCAATCGCCAGCGCCGGCCCGCGCCCGAGCACAAACAGCGATTCCGCATCGCCAAGTTCATCGGCCAGCGGCTGCCAGTCGAGCTTGACGGCCTTGGCAAACTGGGCGGGCAGATCGGCAACCGCGCGCTGCAGGGCAGCATCGCCGGTCCATTCGCCAAGAATGGCAAGGCCGGCAACGATCGAATTGACATAGGACTTTGTCGCAGCAACGGCGATTTCCGGCCCGGCGAGGATGTCGAGCGGGTGGGTACTGGCTTCCGATATGGGCGAGGGCAGGGTGTTGGTGAGCGCGATCGTTACCGCACCGGCCTTGGTCGCAGCGTCCGCCATCGCGACGATGTCCGGGCTCTTGCCGGATTGCGAGATGGCGATCGACGCCGCGCCCTGAAGATGCATTTTTGCGCCGTAGATCGAGGCAAGCGACGGGCCAAGAGAGGCAACGGGCCGCCCGGTCGAAAGCTCGATCGCGTATTTCAGGAACAAAGCGGCGTGGTCAGACGAACCACGGGCAATCGTGACGAAAAAGGCCGGGTCTTTGGCCCGCAGGGCTGCACCCGTCTCCTTGACCGCTGTTCTGGATTGCTCGAGAAGCCGGGCTGCCGCTTCCGGGATTTCGTTGATTTCGCGCCGCATGTTGGTTTGCATGATCTTGTCTTTCTACTTTAGGCCGCTCAGGAATCCGACAGTGTCAGTTCCGCGACGAAATCATAGGCGTCGCCTCGATAGAGCGAGCGGGTGAATTCTACCACGCGGCCGGAGGCGAGGTAGGAGATACGTTCGATAGACAGGCTGGCCGATCCGACGGGCACGCCAAGCATGGCCGCATCCGGATCCTTCAGGCTGCAGGCGGAAATGCGCTGCACGGCGCGCACGGGTCGCGATTTGGTCTTGTCGAGTTCGGCATAGAGTGAGGTGCCGACCCGGATGGGGTCTGGCAGGAACTCCGCGGAAATGCTCGCCCGTTCGATCGCAAGCGGCATATCGTCGGCGATGCGCAACCGGCCAAGCCGCGCCACAAGCGCATCGGCGGTCAGGCCAAGCGCCATCATTTCGTCCGGCGAGGGATGATACAGCCCGCGCTCGATCCATTGCGCTGTGGTGATCAACCCCCGGCGCGACATGTCTTCGGTAAACGAGGTCAGGCGCGACAGCGATTGCTGGACGCGGTGCACCGGCTTGACGACGAAGGTTCCGGAACCGTGCCGGCGCACGAGCAGGCCATCTTTGACCAGATCATCGACGGCCTTGCGCACCGTCACGCGGCTGATGCTGGCATAGTCGGCCAGATCCCGCTCCGGCGGCAGGGCATCGCCATGATTGAGCTTGCCCGAAAGGATGGCGTCTTCCAGCGATTGCCGCAGCTTGAGATAAAGCGGCCCGGAGCCCCCGGCTTGAAGGCTGTCCAGCGGCAATATGGCTTCGAGATGCTGGGTCATGCACCGGCTCCCGTGCCAAAGCGTTTGGCCGCGAGCGCCACCGAACCGGTCAAGGCGTCTGCTTCCGGCTCCGTGAACAAGGGCTGATGCCGTTCAGCAAGCCATGGGCGGTAGATCGGAGCCAGCCCGCCCAGCAGGCAGAGCTTGCGGCTGCCCTGCGCCACGACGGCGTCCAGCGCTTCATCGATGGTTTGGGCGTTGCTTCGCAGCAGCGTGATCGCGACGGGATCGTTGCGCCCCGCATAGTCGAAAACCTTGGGCGCGAACCGGCCGAATTCGCCCGGCCGTGCGGCGCGCGCAAATTCCACGACGTCGCGCGGGTCGTTGTTGAACTCGGCCATGACGGCATCCGTCAGCGGCGAGGAGGGATGAATCCGGTCGAACGCAAGGACGCTTTCCTGCAGGAGCGCATGGCCGAGGCGGGCGCCGCTGCCAAGATCGCCAATCTGGAAACCCCATCCGCCGATATAGCGGACCTCGTCTCCCCGGCGGGATATATAGATGGAACCGGTGCCGAGGATGGCCACGGCGCCGTCGCTATCGCCAAGTGCGCCCTGCAGCGCGATCAGCCCGTCGGATTCGATGTCGGCCTTGGCGAATGGCAGGCGCTCCTTCACATAGTGGACCGCATCGCCGACATTGCTGCCGGCAACCCCCACCAGGGCGCAGGCCGAGCCGATCTCCGAGGGGGCGATATTTGCCTCCTTAAACGCAGCCGTGGCCGCGCCGACAATGTGGATCAGAGCATTGTCGGGATCGGTCAAAATGTTGGCGGCGCCGCTTTTGCCGCGCCCAAGGATGCGCCCTGCGGCGTCCGCGACTGCTGCGCGGCAGCTTGTGCCCCCGCCGTCGATTCCCAGAATGTAGTGTGGCATGAATACCTCCGAGAAAATGATACCAAAAAAATACCATTAACCAAGGGGGTTTTGGTCTTTAATTGGATTTATCGATTAAATGCCTGAAATAATTTATTTATTTTAGAAGTTTGAATTTTTCTTCGGCCGGAAGTTAATTTTTCCTAGACAATTGGTATTTTTTTGGCATTAATTTGCGCAGAGGAGATTAAACGTATGCCGTCAGTGAAGACCGAAGAGCGTCATGACAAGGCGATGGGACTGGATGTGATGCATCCGGCGCTTGCGCTTCGTCTGCTTGCGTCCGGCCAGCAGGCCGCGGCGAAGGTCGTCGATGCCGCCATCGAGTCTATTGCCGCCGCGGCAGAGATCGCTGCCGGCGTTCTCGCCAAGGGCGCCCGCCTGGCCTATGCCGGTGCCGGCAGCTCGGGCCTGATGGCGATGGCAGATGCGCTGGAATTGCCTGGCACCTATGGAATTGCGCTCGACAAGGTCGTGGTGCTGCTTGCAGGCGGCGCCGCAAGCCTCACCGATCTAGCCGGCGGCTATGAAGACGATATGGACCTGGCTCGCAAGGATGTGCGCGATGCCGGTATCGGTGCTGGCGATTGTCTGATCGCGGTTTCCGCAAGCGGTTCGACACCCTATGCTCTGGCCGCTGCGGACGAAGCACGGACACGCGGCGCCCGGGTCATCGCCATGGCCAACAATCCCGGTGCCGTGCTCTTCCAGAATGCCGAAGTCGCCATTCTCCTGCAAACGCCGCCCGAAGTCATCTCCGGATCGACCCGCATGGGTGCTGCCACGGCCCAGAAGATCGCCTTCAACATGTTTTCCACGCTTGTCGGCATCCATCTTGGCCATGTCTACGACGGGCATATGGTCAATCTGAAGGCCGACAACGCAAAACTGCGCGGCCGCGCCATTCGAATCGTTTCCGACATCGCCGGTATCGGCGCGACGGAAGCAGGCCGCTATCTCGCGACATCGTCGGGTTCGGTAAAGATCGCCATTCTGCTTGCTGCTGGGGCAAAGGACGTGGCTGCTGCAGAAGCGGCGCTTGCTGAAGCCGGGCAAAACTTGCGCCGCGCCTTGTCCGGCATCGCGGCGCATTGATTTTAGGGTTCTAAAACCGCGCCAGAACGGCGCACCAAAGAGGGAGAACGTAATGACCCGCACTACTTTGAAGGGCTTGCTGCTTGCATCCAGCATCCTCGGCTCTGCCGGGCTGGCGCATGCAGAAGACGTCACGCTGACGATCGAAAGCTGGCGCAATGACGACCTCGCCATCTGGCAGGAAAAACTCATTCCGGCTTTCGAAGCCAAGAACCCGGGCATCAAGGTGAAATTCGCACCGACCGCGCCGACTGAATATGATGCCGCCACGAGCGCCAAGCTTGCTGCCGGCACTGCCGGCGACCTGATCACCTGCCGCCCGTTTGACAAGTCGCTGGCGCTCTTCAATGAGGGTAACCTCGCTGGTCTGAACGATTTGCCTGGCATGGAGAATTTCTCGCCGGTTGCAAGGGCAGCATGGACGACCGACGACGCGGCAACGACCTTCTGCGTACCGATGGCCTCCGTTATCCATGGCTTCATCTACAACAAGGATGCCTTCGACAAGCTCGGCATCGCGATCCCGGTAACGGAAGCCGACTTCTTCGCTGCCCTCGACAAGATCAAGGCTGACGGCACCTATATCCCGCTCGCCATGGGGACGAAGGACCTCTGGGAAGCCGCTACCATGGGCTACCAGAACATCGGCCCGACCTACTGGAAGGGTGAAGAAGGCCGCGCTGCGCTGATCAAGGGCGAGCAGAAGCTGACCGACGCCGGTTGGGTTGAGCCTTACAAGGTTCTTGCCAAGTGGAAGGATTACCTCGGCGACGGTTTCGAAGCTCAGACCTATCCGGACAGCCAGAACCTGTTCACGCTCGGCCGCGCTGCCATCTACCCGGCCGGCTCGTGGGAAATCGGCCTGTTCAACACCCAGGCCCAGTTCAAGATGGGTGCTTTCCCGCCGCCGGTTAAGGCTGCAGGCGATGCTTGCTACATCTCCGACCACAACGACATCGGCGTTGGCCTGAATACCAAGAGCGCGCATCCGGAAGAAGCCAAGAAGCTTCTCTCCTGGATCGCTTCTCCGGAATTCGCCGACATCTACGCCAACTCGCTGCCGGGCTTCTTCAGCCTGAACTCGACGCCGGTGAAGATGGCCGATCCGCTCGCACAGGAATTCGTGTCCTGGCGCGAAAAGTGCAAGCCGACCATCCGTTCGACCTACCAGATCCTGTCGCGCGGCACCCCGAACCTCGAGAACGAGACCTGGGTTGAATCGGCAAACGTCATCAACGGCACCGATACGCCGGAAGTTGCTGCCGAAAAGCTGCAGAAGGGCCTCGACAGCTGGTACAAGCCTGCCAAGTAAGGAACTTACCCTCCCCTTGAGGGGGGAGGTCGGCACGCAGTGCCGGGGTGGGGCGACCTTTTGTGTTGACAATGGATCACCCCCACCCGCGCGTTCCGCCTGGCCTCCCCCTCTCAAGGGGGAGGTATGCAGACGCCGGCGTATTGAGCGCAAAATCGTGTAATCTGAAATCACATCCTGCCAGTACCCTCGGGTGTCCTGGTGATGGCACGCGCCGCGGGGACCGGCAGCGCAGGCCTTGCCGCAATTCGCGGCGATCGACGAAAAACGGGTCGGAGCGGCAGAAGCCATGAGCAGCGCCATATTGTCTGAGGACAGCATTCAAGTTTCGGCACGGCCGAGACGCTGGCACATCCTTGTTTTCCTGTTGCCGGCCTTCATCGTTTATTCCGCAGTGATGATCCTGCCGCTGATCGAAACGTTGCGCCTGTCGCTCTACAACACCGTGGACGGGCAATCGACCTTTGTCGGGCTTGCCAATTTCAAGGTGCTTTTCGGAGAAGAGCGCTGGGCAGCCGATTTCTGGCGAGCGCTGACGAACAACTTCATCTTCTTTGCAATCCACATGCTGGTGCAAAATCCGCTCGGCATCGCGCTCGCCGCCATGCTGTCGATCCCCAGGCTCAGGCTTGCCACGTTCTATCGCACGGCGATTTTCATGCCGACGATCCTGTCCTTCGTCATCGTCGGCTTCATCTGGAAGCTGATCCTGTCGCCGATCTGGGGCATCACGCCCTTCTTCATGGACCTCGTCGGCTTGAAAGCTTTCTTCTCGCCCTGGCTCGGCAAGCCCGGTTCGGCGCTGATTGCCGTCTCGCTGATTTCCGTCTGGCAGAATGTCGGCATCCCGATGATGCTGATCTACGCCGCTCTCCTGAATATCCCGGACGAAGTCATCGAAGCCGCCGAATGCGACGGCATTACCGGCTGGAGCCAGTTCTGGAAGATCAAGCTGCCGCTGGTGCTGCCGGCAATCGGCATGGTTTCGATCCTGACCTTCGTCGGCAACTTCAACGCTTTCGACCTGATCTACACCGTGCAGGGTGCGCTTGCCGGGCCGGACGGGGCGACCGACATTCTCGGAACCTTGCTCTACCGCACCTTCTTCGGCTTCCAGCTGCAGCTCGGTGACCGCTCGATGGGCGCAGCGATTGCCACCGTAATGTTCCTGATCATCCTTGCCGGCGTCGCGCTCTATCTCTTCGGCATCCAGCGGCGCGTTCGCCGCTACCAGTTCTAAGGGGGACGGACCCATGTCAAAAGCACGCATCTCGCCGCTGCGCTCCGGCTTCGTTCACCTGGCGCTTGCCGGCTATACGGTCATCGCGCTGTTTCCGGTCGTCCTGACGATCGTCAATTCGCTCAAGGACAAGAACGCGATCTTCCGCACGCCGCTGGCACTGCCGACGGTGGAGACCTTCAGCCTGATCGGTTACACGACGGTGCTGAAACAGGGCGACTTCATCGGTTATTTCCAAAACAGCCTGATCGTCACGGTCGTCTCGATCTTCTTTGCGCTGTTGTTCGGCGCCATGGCGGCTTTCGCGCTGTCGGAATACCGGTTCAGGGGCAATACGCTGCTGGGGCTTTACCTTGCCATCGGCATCATGATTCCGATCCGCCTCGGCACGGTCGCCATCCTGCAGGGCATGGTCGCGGCCGGCTTGGTCAACACGCTGACGGCGCTGATCCTTGTCTACACCGCCCAAGGCCTGCCGCTCGCCATCTTCATCCTGTCGGAATTCATGCGCACGGTCTCGGACGACTTGAAGAATGCCGGCCGCATTGATGGCCTGTCGGAATATGCCATCTTTTTCCGCCTCGTCCTGCCGCTGGTCCGCCCGGCCATGGCGACCGTCGCCGTCTTCACGATGATCCCGATCTGGAACGATCTCTGGTTCCCGCTGATCCTCGCACCCGGCGAAGCCACCAAGACCGTTACGCTCGGCTCCCAGGTGTTCATCGGCCAGTTCGTCACCAACTGGAATGCGGTCCTCGCCGCCCTGTCGCTGGCGATCTTCCCGGTCCTTATTCTTTATGTGATCTTCTCGCGGCAGTTGATCCGCGGCATTACCGCAGGAGCCGTCAAGTGATGAGCAAACCCATCCGCGTTCTCGTCGCCGGCCTCGGCAATATGGGCCGCAGCCATGCGCTCGCCTACCACAACAATCCCGGATTCGAGATCGTCGGCCTCGTCAACCGCAGTAAGCCCGTGCTCGCGCCGGAGCTTGGTGGCTACACGATCCATCCGGATTTCGAGACTGCCCTGAAAGAGCTGAAGCCCGATCTCTGCTCGATCTGCACCTATTCCGACAGCCATGCCGATTATGCCGTCATGGCATTTGAGGCCGGTTGCGATGTCTTCATCGAAAAGCCGCTGGCAACCACGGTTGCCGATGCGGAACGTGTCGTGGCAGCAGCCAAGAAGGCTGGCAGGAAACTTGTCGTCGGTTACATCCTGCGCCACCATCCTTCCTGGATCCGGCTGATCACAGAGGCCCGCAAGCTGGGCGGTCCGTATGTCTTCCGCATGAACCTCAATCAGCAATCCAGCGGCCCGACCTGGATGACACACAAGTCGCTGATGGAAACGACACCGCCGATCGTCGATTGCGGCGTGCACTATGTCGATGTGATGTGCCAGATCACCGATGCCAAGGCCGTCGAGGTGCGCGGCATGGGCTTGCGCCTTTCGAATGAAATTGCGCCGTCGATGTACAATTATGGCCATCTGCAGGTGCTCTACGAAGATGGGTCGCTTGGCTGGTACGAGGCCGCCTGGGGACCGATGGTCTCCGAAACCGCCTTCTTCGTGAAGGACGTGATGTCGCCGAACGGCTCGGTCTCGATCGTCATGGATCCGAACGCCAAGTCCGATGACATCGACACCCATACCAAGACGGCAGTCATTCGCGTCCACAAGGCTGAAACCGGCGCGGACGGAAAATTCGTTCACAAGGACGAAGACCTGAAGATGGATGGCGAGCCAGGACACCAGGAACTCTGCGATCTCGAGCAGGCCTATGTGCTGAAGGCCATCACTGAAAACATCAATCTCGAACGACACATGGACGATGCCGTCCAGTCGCTGCGCATCTGCCTTGCGGCCGATGAAAGCGTGCGGACCGGCAAACCGGTTAAACTTTAAAAGGGGCCTCACGTGGGATCACTGAATCTGAAATCCGTCCGCAAGGCCTTCGGCAATCACGAAGTTCTCAAGGGCATCGACCTCGAAGTGAAGGACGGCGAGTTCGTCATTTTCGTCGGTCCGTCCGGCTGCGGCAAATCCACTCTGCTGCGCGTCATCGCCGGCCTTGAGGATGCGACATCCGGCAGCGTCCAGATCGATGGGCAGGAGGTGATCAACACRCCGCCSGCCAAACGCGGCATCGCCATGGTGTTCCAGTCCTACGCGCTTTATCCGCACCTGACGGTGAAGGACAATATGGGGCTTGGGCTGAAGCAGATGGGCGCGCCCAAGGCGGAAGTCGAAGCCAAGGTCTCCAAGGCGTCCGGCATGCTGTCGCTTGAGCCCTATCTTGCCCGCCGTCCGGCCGAACTGTCCGGCGGCCAGCGCCAGCGCGTCGCCATCGGCCGGGCCATCGTGCGTGAACCCAAGCTGTTCCTGTTCGACGAGCCCTTGTCCAACCTTGACGCAGCGCTGCGCGTCAACACGCGTCTCGAGATCGCCCGGCTGCACCGCAGTCTCAAGGCAACGATGATCTACGTGACGCACGATCAGGTCGAGGCGATGACGCTGGCCGACAAGATCGTCGTCTTGAACGCCGGCCAGATCGAGCAGATCGGTTCGCCGATGGAACTCTACAACAAGCCGGCAAATACGTTTGTTGGCGGCTTTATCGGTTCGCCGCAGATGAACTTCATCGAGGCGGGCAGGCTTGGCGATAAGGAGGCAAAGTCCGTCGGTATCCGGCCGGAGCACATCGCCCTGTCGCGTGAAAACGGCGACTGGAAAGGCAAGGTTATCCATGTCGAACACCTCGGTGCCGACACGATCCTGTATCTGGAAACCGAGGTCACCGGCTTGCTGACGGTTCGCCTGTTTGGCGAACATAAATACGATGTCGATGACGTCGTTTACGCGACGCCGGACAAAGCATCGATGCACCGCTTCGGTGCCGACGACCGGGTTCTGCGCTGATCCCGAAACATGATTGTTTCCGAACGGTGACGAAAGTTATCGTTCGGTAACGTTTTATTGTGCGCCGCATCATCGGGTTGCGCTGTCTCCGATTTTAACATACGTATCTGTTTGTATAATTGATGCGGAGGCGGATTTCTCTCGAATTCCATCCGTATCACATTGATTTTCATGAACTTCCAGCTGCCTCTGATGTCTTGAGAAAAGACGATCAGCCTGCGGCTGGACTTTGCGTATGGAACCAAAGATGCGGATGAACCGACCGATATTGGCTGCAACAGCGGCTGCCCTGATGATTATTTCGGGTTGCCAGAAGGGGGATGGCGAGACGCAGGCCGCTCCGTCCTATCCGCCGCCGCAGGTCTCGGTAATCACGACGAAGACCGAATCTCTGCCGATCACCAACGATCTGCCGGGGCGGATCGCTGCGACGCGGATCTCGGAAGTTCGCCCGCGCGCCACCGGAATTGTTATCGAACGGGTGTTCGAGCAGGGCTCGCATGTGAATGTGGGCGACGTGCTTTACCGGATTGATCCGGCCCCGTTCCAGGTTCAGGTTGAAAGTGCCGAAGGCACGCTGCGCCGCGCTAAGGCGGTTCAGCTGCAGGCCAAGCAGGCGGCTGATCGCCAGGAACAGTTGAAAAAATCCGGCGTCGCCACGGGCCAGAACTACGATGACGCCACAGCGCAGCTGGCACAGGCCGATGCCGACGTGGCCATTGCGGAGGCCGGTCTCGCCAGCGCCCAGCTCAATTTGCAGTATACCAATGTGACCGCGCCGATCAGCGGCCGGATCGGCCGTGCGCTGATCACCGAAGGCGCGCTCGTCAGCGCCAACGGTTCGGAAAACCTGGCGACGATCCAGCAGCTCAATCCTGTCTATGCCGACTTTACCCAGTCCGCGACAGATCTCATCAGACTGCGCAAGGCGCTGCAGGCTGGCGCTCTGGCGGACGGCAAGAGCGAAGCCAAGGTCAACCTGATCATGGATGACGGCACCCCCTATGCGCATGACGGCAAGCTGCTGTTCTCGGAGGCGGCCGTCGACGAGACCACCGGTCAGGTTACCCTGCGCGGTGAATTCCCCAATCCGGACGGCGATCTCTTGCCCGGCATGTATGTGCGCGTCCTGGTCGAGCAGGGCGTCGAGAAGAACGCCATCGCAGTGCCGACGCAGGCCGTGCAGCGCGATACGTCGGGCAATGCGCAGGTCTATATCGTCAAGGACGACAACACAGCCGAATTGCGCACGGTATCCGCCGGCACAGTTCTTGGCGATCAGTGGATCATCCGCGGCGGCCTGAAGGCCGGCGAGAAGGTCATCGTCGAAGGCTTCCAGAAGGTGCGCCCAGGCGCACCGGTCGTTCCGGCGGACTGGAAGAGCGGCGACGCCAAGCCTGCCGCCGATGCCAAGCCGGCTGAAGCGCAGTCCGCGGACGCGAAGCCCGCCGCCGAAAAGACGGGCGCGGATGACGCCGCCGCCAAGCCGGCCGAAGACGCCAAGCCCGCCGAACAGGCGAAGTGAGGATCTGATCGATGCCTAGTTTCTTTATCGACCGGCCGATCTTTGCATGGGTCGTCGCGCTTTTCATCATGATCGCCGGCATCATCGCGTTGCCGCTGCTGCCGATCTCGCAGTACCCGAACGTCGCGCCGCCACAGATCTCCGTCAACACGAGTTATCCCGGCGCATCCTCGGAAGAGACCTACCAGAGCGTGACGCGGCTCATCGAAAATGAGCTGAACGGCATCGAAGGTATGCAGTATTTCGAATCCACATCCAGTGCTGCCGGCCGTGTGACCATCGATGTGACCTTCGCTCCGGGCACTGATTCCGGCGATGCCTCGATCGACGTCCAGAACCGCGTTCGCCGCGTCGAAGCACGCCTTCCCGACGCCGTGCGCCAGCAGGGTATCGAGGTGGAAGAGGCGGGCTCAGGCTTCCTGATGATCATCGCGCTCACATCCACGGACGGATCCATGGATGCGGTTTCGCTCGGCGATTATCTCAGCCGCAACGTGCTCAACGAAGTCCAGCGTGTCGAAGGCGTTGGCCGTGCGCAGCTGTTTGCGACCGAGCGTGCCATGCGTATCTGGCTCGATCCGGACAAGATGCGCGGCCTCAACCTGACGGCCGGCGACATCAATGCGGCGATCACGGCGCAGAACGCGCAGGTCGCATCGGGCAGCATCGGCGCCCAGCCAAACCCGATCTCCCAGCAGATCAGCGCCCCGGTTCTGATCAAGGGCCAGCTCTCCTCGGCCGAAGAGTTCGGGGCGATCGTCTTGCGTGCCAATCCCGACGGGTCGGCCGTGCGTCTGCGCGATGTCGCGCGCATCGAGATCGGCGGCCAGGACTACAGCTTCTCGACCCGGCTGAACGGCAAGCCATCTGCGGCTATCGGCGTGCAGCTGACGCCGACCGGCAACGCGCTTGCCACATCCACGGCCATCAAGGCGCGCATGGATGAGCTGGCAACGTTCTTCCCGCCGGGCGTCGAGTATTCCGTGCCTTACGATACGTCGCCTTTCGTGGCGATCTCGATCGAAAAGGTTCTGCATACTCTGCTTGAAGCCGTGGCGCTGGTGTTCCTGGTGATGTTCCTGTTCCTGCAGAACATCCGCTACACCATCATTCCGACACTTGTCGTGCCGGTCGCGTTGCTCGGCACCTGTGCCGCCATGCTGGCCATGGGCTTCTCGATCAACGTTCTGACGATGTTCGGCATGGTGCTGGCCATCGGCATTCTCGTCGACGATGCGATCATCGTCGTCGAAAACGTCGAACGCATCATGTCCGAGGAAGGGCTGACGCCGAAGGAAGCGACGCGCAAGGCGATGAAGCAGATCACCAGCGCGGTCATCGGCATCACGCTGGTCCTGTCGGCCGTGTTCATTCCCATGGCCTTCTTCCCAGGCGCCGTCGGCGTCATCTACCAGCAGTTCTCGCTGACCATGGTGGTCTCTATCCTGTTCTCGGCACTGCTCGCCTTGACGCTGACGCCGGCACTGTGCGCCAGCTTCCTCAAGCAGGTTCCGAAGGGCCATCATCACGCCAAGCGCGGCTTCTTCGGCCTGTTCAACCGTGGTTTTGACAAGGCTTCGCATGGCTATAGCGGCTGGGTCGCCGGTATGGTCAACCGCACCTGGCGCTTTATGCTGATCTATGTCGTGCTGCTCGGCGGGCTTGCCTACCTGTTCATGCAGCTGCCGTCCTCCTTCCTTCCGGATGAAGACCAGGGCTTCGTCATCGTCAGCATGCAGCTGCCGTCGGAGGCCACCGGAAACCGCACGACCGAGGTTATCCAGCAGACGGAAACGATCTTCAGCAAGGAACCGGCTGTCGACCGTATCATCGCCATCAGCGGCTTTTCGTTCTCCGGTACCGGCCAGAATGCCGGTCTCGCCTTCGTGACGTTGAAGGACTGGTCGCAGCGCGGACCGAACGATGTTGCCGCCGTCATCGCCGGCCGGGCATCGGGCGCCATGACCCAGATCAAGGATGCGATCAGCTTTGCGCTGTCGCCGCCGCCGATCCAGGGTCTCGGCACCACCAACGGCTTCGCCTTCCGCCTGCAGGATCGCGGCGGACTGGGGGCTGCAGCCCTTGCGTCGGGCCGCGACCAGCTCCTGGGTCTTGCGGCGCAAAGCCAGATCATCTCGGGCGTTCGCGTCGATGGTCTGCCGGATGCCGCACAGGTCAACCTCATCATCGACCGTGAAAAGGCCAATACGTTCGGTGTGGCGTTCGCCGACATCAACTCGACGATCTCGACCAATCTTGGTTCGTCCTATGTCAACGACTTCCCGAATGCCGGACGTCTGCAGCGTGTGACGGTCCAGGCGGACGAGAACAAGCGCATGCAGACGGCCGACCTTTTGAAGCTCAACGTGCGCAACAGCAATGGCGGCATGGTGCCGCTCTCGGCCTTTGCCAGCGTCGAGTGGGAAAGCGGCCCGACCCAGACGATCGGCTATAACGGCTATCCGTCCGTGCGTATCAGCGGCCAGGCCAATCCAGGCTATTCCTCCGGCGAGGCGATTGCTGAAATGGAGCGTCTTGCCGGACAGCTGCCACCGGGCTTCGGCTATGAGTGGACGGGCCAGTCGAAAGAGGAAATCGCATCGGGCACGCAGGCGCCGCTTCTCGTCGCGCTGTCCTGCCTGCTGATCTTCCTGTGCCTTGCAGCACTCTATGAGAGCTGGAGCATCCCTGTGTCGGTGATGATGGTGGTGCCGCTCGGCGTCATAGGCGCCGTCCTGGCGGTGACGCTGCGCGATATGCCCAACGACGTCTACTTCAAGGTCGGCCTGATCGCCATCATCGGTCTGTCCGCGAAAAACGCCATCCTGATCATCGAGTTCGCCAAGGAGCAGATGGAGGCCGGAAAGCCGTTGCTGGATGCCACCATCGAGGCGGCGCATCTGCGCTTCCGCCCGATCCTGATGACATCGCTCGCCTTCACCCTCGGCGTGCTGCCGCTGGCGATTGCCACCGGCGCAAGCTCGGGCAGCCAACGCGCCATCGGTACCGGCGTCATGGGGGGGATGATCTCGGCGACGATCCTGGCGATTTTCTTCGTGCCGGTCTTCTTCGTGTTCATCATGAAGCTGTTCAGGAGAACGGCGTTGAAACCGGTCGGCACCGAAACGGCCGTCTCACCGGCAGAATAATGGAAGCGGCCCGCCGAAAGGCGGGCCTTTTCTTGAGCGGAGGAGGCGTCATGCGCAGAACAAAAGCCGAGGCGGAAGAGACACGCAACAGCATTCTTGGCGCGGCGGAGCGGGTTTTCTTCGAGAAGGGTGTTTCGAACGCATCGCTCGACGACGTCGCCAGGGCTGCCGGCGTGACGCGCGGCGCCATCTACTGGCATTTTTCCAACAAGACCGATCTTTTCCTCGAACTCTACAATACCGTAAACTTGCCGCTGGAAGACATGATCGCCCGCGATGTCGAGCAACCGGCCGCCAATGTGCTCTGCTATATCGAGAAATCGGCGGGAGACTGGCTGGACCAACTGGCCGCAGACGAGCATCGCCAGCGCATCTTCACCATCCTCCTTCGCTGCGCCTATGGCGACGACCTGCTGCCGGTTCTGGAAAAGCAGCAGGAAGTCGATGACCGGCATACGGTCATGCTCGATAGTGCCTTTGACAGGGCCAGGAGCGAGGGCTTTCTCAGTGGAAACTGGACGCCGCAATCCGCCACCAAGGCGCTGCGCTGGATGATGGAAGGGCTCTGCAGCGAATGGCTCCTGTTCGGCCGCCGCTTCGACCTGGCGGCTGAGGGCAAGGACGGGCTGAAACGTCTGTTCGACAGTTTTCGGCCGTTTCCGGCAATCGCAAATACGCCTGCCGTCTCCTAGCCGGATCCGCCGTTGAGCCTAAGCCGAAGCGCAAGTGCGGCTCAGGCTGTTGACAAACCCTGGTTCAGGACGCTCCCGTTCGAAGCGGGCTTTCCACCACCCTCATAACCGCCACATGGGCGGTAATGGGGGAGGGTTGGGAATGCCCGACTTTGTCAGCGGTCGGAGGAGCCGCGACGCCAAAGTCGCAGCTTCTTGCCGTCAGTGTGCTTCGTCCCAGTTATGGGCGGCCCGCGCATCGACCTTCAGCGGCACCTTCATGTCGAGCGCCGGCATCGCCGCGTTCTCCATCACCGAGACGATCAGCGGGATCGTCCGCTCGACATCGGCATCCTCGACTTCGAAGATCAGTTCGTCATGCACCTGCAAAAGCATGCGGGCACGCGCCGAAAGTCCCGCCTGTTCCAGGGCGGGTTCCATCTTCACCATCGCGCGGCGAATGATGTCGGCGGCCGAACCCTGGATCGGCGCGTTGATCGCCGCGCGCTCGTTGAAGGCGCGGTGCGAAGGGTTGGACGAGCGAATGTCCGGATAGTGGGCCCGGCGGCCGAAGATGGTTTCAACATAGCCGTTCTCGCGGGCAAAGGCCTTGGTGCTTTCCATATAGTCGCGGATGCCGGGGAAGCGCTCGAAGTATTTCTTGATGTAGTCACCGGCCTCGGAGCGTTCGATCGACAGCTGGTTGGCAAGGCCGAAAGCCGAGATGCCGTAGATGATACCGAAGTTGATGGCCTTGGCGCGGCGGCGGATTTCGCTCGGCATGCCCTCGACCGGCACACCGAACATTTCCGAGGCCGTCATCGCATGGATGTCGATGCCGTCGGAAAAGGCCTGCTTCAGCTGCGGAATTTCGGCGACATGGGCCAGCACGCGCAGCTCGATCTGGCTGTAATCGGCAGAAACCAGCTTGTGGCCCGGCGTCGAGATGAAGGCCGTGCGGATCTTGCGGCCTTCGGCGGTGCGCACCGGGATGTTCTGCAGGTTCGGGTCGGAAGAGGAGAGGCGTCCCGTGGTCGTCGCGGCCAGCGCATAGGACGTGTGGACGCGCTTCGTTTCCGGATGCACGAAGCCGGGCAGGGCGTCGGTATAGGTGGACTTGAGCTTGGTCAGCTGCCGCCAGTCGACGATCTTGCGCGGCAGTTCGTGGCCTTCCAGAGCAAGCTCTTCAAGCACCTGCGCCGAGGTCGACCATTGACCCGTCTTGGTCTTGGCGCCGCCCGGCAGCCCGAGGCGGCCGAACAGGATATCGCCAAGCTGCTTTGGCGAGCCGATGTTGAAGCTCTCGCCGACCAGACCGTAGATTTCGTGTTCGAGGCCGGCAGCACCCTGTGCCAGTTCGCCCGACAGCCGCGACAGGATCTGCCGGTCGATGGTGATGCCGCGTTCTTCCATGCGTGCCAGCACCGGCACCAGAGGGCGTTCCAGGCGTTCGTAGACGGCATTGAGGTTCTTGGCGGAGAGACGCGGCTTCAGCACCTGCCACAGCCTGAGCGTCACGTCGGCATCCTCGGCCGCATAGGCAGTGGCCTTGTCGATATCGACATAATCGAAGCTGACGGACGACTTGCCGCTGCCGGCGACGTCCTTGTAGGGGATTGGCTGATGGCCGAGCCATTTTTCCGACAGCGAATCCATTCCGTGCGCACCGGCGCCGGCATCGGCCACGTAGGACATCAGCATCGTATCGTCGAAGCTGTTGATGCTGATGCCGTGGCGTTTCATCACGAGGTAGTCATATTTGAGGTTCTGCGCGATCTTGAGGATCGATGGATCCTCCAGCAAATCCTTCAGCCGCTCGAGCGCCACTGCGGACGGGATCTGGTTTTCCGCCAGCTTCAGCCCGTCGCTGAAAAGATCGTTGCCGCCGGTCTTGTGCAGCAGCGGCACATAGGCGGCGCGGATCTCGGTGCCTGACGGGTTTTTGCTGTTATCGGCGATTGCCAGCGAGAAGCCGACGAGTTCGGCCTGCATCGCGTCGAGCGACGTGGTTTCCGTATCGAACGCGACAATGCCGGTTTCGCGGGCAGCGGCAATCCAGGCGTCGAGCGTTACGAGATCGCGGATCGCCACATAGGCGCTGCGGTCGATCTTTGCCGTGGCAAAGAGTTCGGCGCGGGTCTGCGCCAGGTTTTGAGGCGTCGCGGCGGGCGGGCCGCCGTCCGGGATGCCAGCAAGAGACGCCGCCGCTTCCGCGGCACTCCCAAGCGCCGGCGATGTCGCAGACGACAAGGCAGATGGCGAAGCCACCTCGCCCTTGTCGAGATCCGGTCCATGCGCTTGCGCGCCCCACTCGACGGGAACGGAGGCGGCATCCACCGCATCCGCATCGGCCTCCGTCGCCGCCGCAACACGGCGGGTGAGCGTTGTGAATTCCATCGCCTTCAGGAAGGCAATGAGCTTCGGGCCGTCCTGCGCATGCAACTCGAAATCGTCAAGCGGCACATCGACCGGTGTATCGGTCTTCAGCGTCACCAATTGCCGCGACAACCGGGCAAGCTCGGTATGGGCGATGATGTTCTCGCGGCGCTTCTGCTGCTTGATCTCGCCGGCGCGGGCAAGCAATGTGTCGAGATCGCCGAATTCTTCCAGAAGCTGTGCAGCGGTCTTCGGGCCGATGCCGGGAATACCGGGCACATTGTCGGTCGAGTCACCCGTCATCGCCTGCAGGTCGATCATCTTTTCCGGCGGCACACCCCATTTCTCGATCACTTCCGGGATCGAGATCTGCTTGTCCTTCATGCTGTCATACATCGACACGTTGGCCGTCACGAGCTGCATCAGGTCCTTGTCGGAGGAGATGATTGTCACATCCGCGCCGGCCGCCTCCGCCATCCGCGCATAGGTTGCGATCAGGTCGTCGGCCTCGAAACCTTCCTTCTCGATGCAGGGCAGGTTGAAGGCACGGGTCGCGTGACGGATCAGCCCGAACTGCGGGATCAGATCTTCCGGCGGTGCTGTGCGGTTCGCCTTGTACTGGTCGTAGAGTTCGTTGCGGAAAGTCTTTGAGGAATAATCGAAAATGACGGCAAAATGGGTCGGGGTCACCCCGACGGAGGTGTCGCGGGCATCGGTCAGAAGCTTCCACAGCATGTTGCAGAAACCGGAGACCGCATTGACCGGGAGGCCATCCGATTTGCGGTTGAGCGGCGGGATGGCGTGGAACGCCCGGAAAATGAATCCGGAGCCGTCGACGAGGAAGAGATGATCACCTTTTTTCATGGCGACAAGGGATAGCGCGGGCGGCGATGGCCGTCCATATTTCATTCCGGGGCGGCGAGGAATTTTACGCGATTGCTTGAAGGCGGCTGTCAAGCTGACGGCGTCGCCCACCACGCGCGACCGCACTTGCAGCTTTACAAAGGGCGGGATGAGCAGCCCGCAGTTTCGCGATTGGAAGCGTCTCATCACCCCCAAGGCTGAAGCTTGACCTGGCAGACGCAAAGCTTACAGTACCCGCGGACCGTGTATTGTCCGGCAATTCTGGAGCTTTTGAGCGAGAAAATATGAGGTCCACCTTAACCGGAGAGCCAATAGCCTAGTCTTCAGTTCTGACCGCATACCACATCCCCCTCGCTCCTATGCACCGGACCGTTCATGCCGTTCCTCACCGATCCCATCATCGCCCTGTTTATATCGCTCGCGCTCGGTTTTCTTATTGGCAAACTGCGCGTTGGCCCGGTTCAACTCGGTGGAACCTGCGGAACGCTGTTTGTTGCCTTGGCGATCGGCCAGTTGGGGGTGCAAATCGGCCCGGATCTTAAGAACGCGGCATTCGCCCTCTTCATCTATGCTCTCGGTTTTTCCGCGGGACCGCAGTTCTTCACCAATATCCGTGGCGGCTGGCGCTATGGCATCTTTTCGATCATCGAAGTCGTCTGTGTCCTTTCGCTGCTGACCATTGCGGTGCTTCTTTTTCATCTCGACGTCGGTACGGCCGCTGGACTTTTTGCGGGATCCGCGACCGAATCCGCCGTCGTCGGCACGGCATCGGAGGCGATTGCCCGCCTCGCCCTGTCCGGGCCGGACATCCAGCAGCTGCAGGCCAATATCGCGACGGCCTATAGCCTCACCTATCTCTTCGGGCTCATCGCGATCGTGATCTTCACAACGCAGATCGCCCCGTTGCTGTTGAAAATCGACCTTCGGAAGGAGGCGCAGGACCTCGCACGCAAACTGGGTTCGACCGATGACGATGAAGAGCAGGCCGAAGGCCTCCCGGCATTTGTCGGCCGCGCATTCCACGTTGGGGATGCGGCAGGCCAAACGGTCGGCGATTTCGAAAAAAGCCGAGGTTGGGCAGTGACTATCGAACGCTTGCAGCGTAGCGGCGACGTTGTTGAAACGACACTCGACCTCGTGCTGCACTCCGACGACATCGTGTTTGTGCGGGGACGCCGCAATGCCGTGATCGCCGTTCGGGATCGCCTCGGCGACGAAGTCCCTGTCCCGCAAGGAACAAATTTCGCGCTCGCAACACGCGATGTCGTTCTGGTGCGAAAGGACGTTTTCGGGCGTCAGATTCGGCAACTGAGACAACTGGCCTCGCCTGAGCTGCAGCGCGGCATATTCATATCCCGCGTTCGGCGCATGGGACAAAACATCCCTGCTCTTTCTGGCACGGTTTTGCAGCACGGGGATATCGTCACCCTTTACGGCCCGGAGCAAACCATAGACCGCGCCGCGCGCGAACTCGGCAAACCCGTGCCTTCAGGCGAGCGTACCGATTTCATATTCCTCGGCCTTGGCCTCGCACTCGGGCTCGTGATCGGGCATTTCCATCTTAAAATCGGCGCCTTGGAACTGGGGCTCGGTGCGGGCGGCGGGGCGCTGATTTCCGGGCTTGTCTTCGGTTGGCTGAATATGCGCAATCCGACGCGTGGTGGTCTGCCACCCGCCGCGGCGGAATTTGCCAAGGACTTTGGCCTTGCCACTTTCATCGCGGCGATCGGCCTCGGTGCCGGACCCGACGCCATCGATCTGATCATGGAGTACGGCCTGATCCTGCCCGTTCTCGGACTGCTGGTTTCATTTCTGCCGGCGCTCGTTTCGCTATTTGTCGGCTCAAAGTTGATGAAGATCGAAGCACCGATTCTTCTCGGCGTGATCGCCGGGCAGCATTGCAGCACCCCAACCATCAGCGCGCTCGTCTCCCAGGCCGGAAACTCAACGCCCGTGATCGGCTATACGGTGACGTATGCAATCTCCAACGTTCTGTTGCCGCTGATGGGGCCTGTCGTGGTGGGCTTGGTCACTGCGCTGACAGGCTAGTTCGCATCCGGCTGATCATCCACAGTGGGTGCAAGGCTCCGTCATCCGGAAGCGGCCTTTCCGTCCTTGAAACGGCGGTTTGAATGGCGATAGCTCCTGCCGGGCGCAACGATGAGGACCCTCACGACAACGTTACCAATTTGTAATGCAGCCATGCGTGCCTGCTCCCTTGAAAAGCCACATTTGGCACCACAAATGATAACCAACGGCACCTGAACACGCCGTCATCTGGAAAAGGCCCGTCCCCCGCCGAACCCAGATGTAAGGACAAAGGCCTATCCCCCTCTCCGGGCCTTTGTCCAAACTATGACAAAACCGCCGTGGCTCCGCCTCCGCCATGGCGGTTTTTGTTTGCGCTTCTGCAGGCATCACATCAGCGTGAAAACGCAGGGCCTGGCGGTCCATCGCCAGCAATGTAACTTGTGTTCCAGCTTGGGGGGAGGTACCCATAGTCATGGCCTTCGACCGTATGGATTCCGCGACATACCTGTCCAGCCTTCTGGCGAAAAGCTTCTCCCGCGCCCTGCAGGAGAGAGGTCAAAAACTTGGCTTTGCACCCGGCCAGTTTCCGGTTCTCCTGGAGTTGTGGAGCGAGGAGGGGCTGACCCAGAAACAGCTGCTCGACCGCCTCGACATCGAGCAGGCAACGATGGCCAACACGCTCGCCCGGATGGAGCGGGATGGACTGGTTCTCCGGAAAAAACACCCGACCGACAAGCGCGCGCAGCAGATTTTCCTGACCGCCAAGGCAAGGGATATGGAGCGGGAAGCGAAGGAGGCGGCGCTTGCCGCCGATCAATCCCTGTTGTCCGGCTTCCGTCATTTCGAACGCGAACTCATGCTCGAATATATGCGCATGGCAATCGCCAATGGCGTTGAGAACTGACACCTTCGCCGTTCCGGCAGGGCGGTGATCCATCGATCAAAATATTTTGCTTAAAGCGAGGTCAATCTTTGTCTAGTTTCCGGCCCGACAAAGAAGGATTCGGACATGACAGACACGGCCAGCATTCTCACCCGCGCAGACGACAATCTCTCAAAGAGCCTCGAACGGCTTTTCGATCTGGTCCGCATTCAGTCGATCTCGACCGATCCGGCCTACAAGGCGGAATGCCGAAAGGCAGCGGAATGGCTGGTCGCCGAGTTGACGAGCCTGGGTTTTGAAGCTTCGGTGCGCGACACGCCCGGTCATCCGATGGTCGTCGCCCACCATGCGGCCGGCAAGCCGGGTGCGCCGCACGTGCTGTTCTACGGCCATTACGATGTTCAGCCGGTCGATCCGCTCAATCTCTGGGATACAGCCCCCTTCGAGCCATCGATCAAGGAACTGGACGGTGGCCGCAAGGTCATTACGGGCCGGGGAACGGCCGATGACAAGGGGCAACTTCTGACCTTCGTCGAGGCATGCCGTGCCTTTAAGGAAATCAACGGCGCGTTGCCTTGCGAAGTAACCATCCTGTTCGAGGGCGAGGAAGAATCCGGCTCGCCGTCTCTGAAGCCATTCCTGGAAGCCAATGCCGCCGAGCTGAAGGCCGACTATGCGCTGGTTTGCGATACCAACATGTGGGACCGGGACACCCCGGCAATCTCCGCTGGCCTGCGCGGCCTCGTCGGCGAAGAAATCGTCATCACCGCCGCCGACCGCGATCTTCATTCCGGCTATTTCGGGGGCGCTGCCGCCAATCCGATCCATATCCTGACGCAGATCCTCGCCGGGCTTCATGACGAGACCGGCCGCGTCACGCTGGACGGGTTCTACGAGGGCGTCGAGGAGACCCCAACGCAGATCAAGGCTGCCTGGGAAACGCTCGGCATGACGACGGAAAAATTCCTCGGCGAAATCGGTCTTTCGATTCCGTCGGGCGAAAAGGGCCGTTCGGTCATGGAATTGACCTGGGCCCGGCCGACGGCGGAAGTCAACGGCATCTGGGGCGGCTATACCGGCGAGGGTTTCAAGACCGTGATCGCCGCGCAGGCGTCCGCCAAGGTTTCGTTCCGTCTCGTCGGCGCCCAAAACCCCGAAAGGATCCGCGCGGCGTTCCGCGCCTATGTCGCCTCGAAGGTCCCAGCCGATTGCTCGGTGGAGTTCCACAAGCATGGCGGCTCGCCGGCAATCCAGCTTCCGTATGATTCGGCCCTGCTGAACAAGGCGAAATCGGCGCTTTCCGACGAATGGCCGAAACCGGCCGTCCTGATCGGCATGGGCGGCTCGATCCCGATCGTCGGCGATTTCCAGAAGATGCTCGGCATGGAATCGCTCTTGGTCGGCTTCGGACTTTCTGATGACCGCATCCACTCGCCGAACGAGAAGTACGAGCTCCAGTCCTTCCACAAGGGCATCCGCTCCTGGATCCGCATTCTCGACGCGCTCGCTGCTTAAGGGGCCGTTTAACGGTTAGCACCCTTGACCGGGGCCGGTCGGGGGTGCTCTCATCGTGTCGATGACGTTTTGCCAGCTACAGACTTCAAGAATAACAACCTCATGAAAACGGTACGCAAACTCGCCTGGCCGCTGATCGGGCTGTCCGCAATCCTGTTTTCGCTCTATGGCCTCTATCATGAGCTGCACGGCCTCTCGGCCGCCGATTTCCTGACGAGTCTTGAAGCCGTATCGCTGAAAAGCTGGATACTGGCCGGCGCGGCGACCCTTGCCGCCTATGCGGCGCTTGCGGCCTATGATCACCTGGCGCTTGAGCATCTCGGTCACAGGATCTCGCTCTGGTTCATCACAGTGTGTTCGTTCACCGCCTATGCCTTGTCGCATACTGTTGGGGCCTCGGTCTTTTCCGGCGCCGTCGTGCGCTATCGTGCCTATGGGTCGAAAGGCCTGTCGGCCGGGGAAACCGGCATCCTCGTCGCCTTCTGTTCCTTCACGTTCCTCCTGGGAACACTGATGCTGTCGGCGATCGTGCTTTTGTTGGAACCGGAGATCACCGCCCGCTTCGCGACCTTCCTGCCGATCGGCGCGTCCATCTCCACCGGCCTGATCCTTCTGGCGCTGATTGCACTTTATGTCGTTGGCAGCCTTGTCGGGTTCCGGCCCGTGAAGACCCGCTGGTTCTGGCTCGAATATCCGAAACCATCGCTGGCGCTGCGCCAGTTGCTGATTGCCCCTGTCGAGTTGATCGCGGCCGCGGCAATCATCTATTTTGCCCTGCCTGAGGCTGGAAACCCCGGTTACATGGTCATCCTCGGAGTGTTCCTCGCTTCATTCTCGGTGGCGCTGCTCTCGCATGCGCCGGGCGGTATCGGCGTGCTGGAGCTGGTCTTTATCGCAGCACTTCCTGAAATGGATCCGGCCGGTGTCCTAGCCGGGCTTGCCATCTTCCGCCTGTTCTACCTGATCATACCCTTCCTGATCGCGCTCACCGTCGTGGTGATTTTCGAACGAGGCCAGTTCCTTGCCGGCCGCAAGACCGGTGAAGAGAACGGCGGAGGCAAGTCAGGACGGTGAATGGCAGACCTTTGGAAGCGCCTGCTCCAGCGGCCCCTTGACCTCTTCCAGCTCGGCACTCTCGATATGCAACGGGGTGAAGGGCGGCTCTTGAATGGCGGCGTTGACAATGCGCGTGATGTAGCAGCCGGCGAAGACGCGCTCCTTGCCACCCTTCTCCGTCGATTTCACCGCGACCGGCACCGGCGCGTAGATGCTGCCCGCAGCCCCTTCTGTCGTCACGTTGCCGGTGATGACCTGGACGTCCACAGTCCTTGAATAGCCCTGGACGAACGATTGGTAGCTATCGGCAGGCTTGATGAAATAGCTGTAGGCGCGTGCATATTCCCGGCGATTGATCGCATTGTAGAGCGAGCGGATAAGGGCTGCGCCGTCGGAGCGGTCATCGGAATAGGCCTGATCCTGCGCCACGACGGCAAAACAGGAATTGATCAGGGCCATGGCGGTCAGAAATAGCGTGAGGATGATTTTCATGCGCATTGCTCCCGGTTCTCGGCAAAGAGTTCAGTGCGGTTGCGGCGATTTGACGATGCCGGACTGCTTTTTTGAAGAAAATCGATGACTGCCACTACAGCGCGGCGCGTCATTCATGACGCGCAAAGGTCACTGTCGCGCTTTAAATGGAGTAGGGAGGGGAGGTAAGCAAAGCCCAGAAAAACAAAAAGGCCGGGAAAACCCGACCTTTCACAACGCGCTTCGACACTCCTGCCAGTACATCCGTGGTCAACCGCGGAAGCGCATTTCTCCGGCGCGGATTATCGCGCCAGATTTGGTATTAAGCAGCCTGCAGGTTGTCTGCAGACATCTTGCCGGACTTGCGGTCCTTGACGAGCTCGAAGCTGATCTTCTGGCCGTCATTGAGGCCACGCATGCCAGCGCGCTCAACAGCCGAAATGTGAACGAAAACGTCCTGGCTGCCGTCGTCCGGCTGAATGAAGCCGAAGCCCTTTGTGGAGTTAAACCATTTTACTGTGCCAGTGGCCATAACGATCCCTTTCTCTAGCAAATTATAGTGACCAAGCCGTGGTATTACAGCGAGGCTTGATGTTCGAATCTGAAGGAAAGTTCGTCCGATTGCGCTCTATGTCGCAAAAACCAAAGTCATCTAACAAATATCGACCAAAGCTCAGATAGGTTGCCGGAGCCGTGCAGTCAAGTTTTATTATTTTTATTTTGCCGCAGCCTTTGAATTCATTCGGTTTTATGAAGCGTGTATCGGCAAAATGAAGGGCTTATCTTGATCCCGGCGGAGCCCGCACAGGCGCCATTGCGAGATGCTGAATGCCGACATCCGTCTTTTGATGCCAGGCAAGTTGATTGATCCGGAACCGGCATCATGTTCCAATATCATCGATGGAGTGGAGGAACGGCGATGTCTAAAATCGTGATTGCGGCTCTCTGTGTATGCGTGGTCGTTCTTGCCGGATGCGCCAACACGGTGCGCGGCATGAAGCGCGACGGTGTGCAGGCCAGCAATGCACTCGACGACGCCACGCACCGCATTGCCGCCGCCGACGCGCATTGAGGATGTCGGCGGCTAACGCGCTTGCGGTGAGATGCTTGGGTAAGGCGGGTTTTCCGCCTTTGCCGGGCCGGAAGGGTGTTTGCGCGCGACCTGGTGACGGGGAACGCGTTGAAAGCGCTTGATTTTAATAAAGCATGAATTTAACGCCCCCTTAAATCGCCGCATTTACACTTCATCGCACGGTGCGAAATCGTGCGTCGCGGCCTATGTGCCGTTAGCGCTCCCAAAACTCCCAGCTGGAGCTGACCCTTCCCGACATGGCAGGAAAACGGACATCAGGGCACAGGATAGAACCTTCCTTCGAGGGTGAGCGCGGTCGGGATGACGGCGATCTGCGCATGAACGCCGGCGAGCGTGTCGGCGGCGGGGGGCGGAAATCCGGCGGTTCGAAGTCTGCTGCGAAGAAGACCAGTGGGCGAAAAACCCGGCGGCGGGGTGGCTCGCGCGGTGGTGGCGGAGGCCTGACGGGCCTGATCCGGTCGCTGGTCTATTGGTGCGTGGTTGTCGGCATCTGGGGCGCCATCGGCGTCGGCGGGCTGGTGCTCTATTACGGGTCGCGCATGCCCAGTGCCACCAGTTGGGCTATCCCGGACCGGCCTCCGAACGTCAAGATCCTCGCCGTCAGCGGCGACATCATCGCCAATCGCGGCGCCACCGGCGGCGAGGCGCTGTCGCTCGAAAACATGTCGCCTTATATTCCGCAGGCCGTCATCGCCATCGAGGACCGGCGCTTCTATTCGCATTTCGGCGTCGATCCGCTCGGCCTGGCGCGCGCGATGCTGACCAACATTACCACCGGGCGCATGGTGCAGGGCGGCTCGACGCTCACCCAGCAGCTGGCCAAGAACCTGTTTCTCTCGCCGGAGCGCACACTGGAGCGCAAGGTGCAGGAAGTGCTGCTCTCCGTCTGGCTGGAGCAGAAATATACCAAGGACCAGATCCTGGCGATGTATCTGAACCGGGTATTCTTCGGTTCCAATGCCTATGGCGTCGAAGCGGCCTCGCGGCGCTACTTCAACAAATCTGCCCGTGATGTGAACCTGGGCGAGGCGGCCTTGCTCGCCGGGCTCCTGAAGGCGCCGTCACGCCTGTCGCCGGCGCGCGATCCGAAGGCTGCGGAAGAGCGGGCTCAGGTCGTGCTCGGCGCCATGCGCGAGGAAGGGTTCATTACCGACAGCGAGATCACGACCGCCATGTCTCAAACGCCGACCAAGGCGAAGAGCTTCTGGTCGGGAGCCCAGTATTATGTCGCCGACATGGTGATGGACCAGCTGCCGGGCATGGTCGGCGAGATCAGCCAGGACCTGATCGTCGATACGACGCTCGATCTCAATCTGGAAAAGAAGGCGGAGGAAACGCTGGCCGCCAGCCTTGACGAGTCCGGGCAGAAGCTGAACGTTTCGCAAGCCGCTCTGGTATCGATCGACGGCACCGGCGCCATCCGGGCTCTGGTCGGCGGCCGTGATTATGCCGACAGCCAGTTCGACCGCGCCGTCAAAGCCAAGCGCCAGCCGGGATCAGCCTTCAAACCTTTCGTTTACGCTGCCGCGATGGAAATCGGCCGCACACCGATGTCGATCCGCAATGACGCACCGGTCCGGATCGGCAATTGGACGCCGGAAAACTACGACCAGAAATATCGCGGCGAGGTGTCGCTTTCCACCGCGCTTGCCAACTCGCTCAACACCATCGCCGCCCAGCTGGTGATGGAGGTGGGGCCGCAGAACGTCATCAAGCTTGCGCACCGGCTCGGCATCGAATCCGAAATGCAGTCCAACGCCTCGATCGCGCTGGGAACCTCAGAGGTCAGCCTCGTCGAGCTGACATCGGCCTATGCGCCGTTCATGAACGGCGGCTTCAAGGCGACGCCGCATGTCATCCGGCGGATTTCGACGGCTGACGGCACCGTTCTTTATGAGAACACCTATGACAATCCGCCCCGGGTGCTCGATCCGGCTGTCGTCAGCGAGATGAACCAGATGATGGTCGGGGTAATCGATCATGGCACCGGCAAGGCTGCTCGGCTGAAGGGCTGGCAGGCGGCGGGTAAGTCGGGCACGACGCAGTCCTTCCGCGATGCGCTGTTCGTCGGCTTTACCAGTAATCTGACGACGGGGATCTGGTTCGGCAATGATGACGGAAAGTCGATGAAGAAGGTCACCGGTGGCGGTCTTCCGGCCAAAGCCTGGCACGATTACATGACCGCCGCCCACGAAGGCCTGTCGCCGTCTCCGATCTTTGGGACGACCGGTATCCAGCCGACATTCGACGACAATCAGGCAGCGCCGGAGAGCGTCGGCGATGTCATTTCCGGCACGTTCGGCAATGGGGCGGCGGACGAATTTCCGCAGGCACCTGTCGCCAATGGTCAGGCGGCGGGCGCGCAGGATTTCGATCAGCCTGCGCAAGCTGCGAATTCCGGGCTGACACCGCCGGCCGATGTCGGAGAAACCACCGGCGCAACGCGGCGAACCACGCTGTTTGATCTTCTGACCGGCGGTTGACCGTCTCCTCTTTCGTTCCTACCTTCTGCACTAAGGGAAAGAGCGTCGCCGGCGTGCGCGGGTTCAATAAATCGGGTATGAAGGTGAAATGCCGCCGTTCGGGGCGGGTCAAGCATTCGCTCTGTTTGCCCGGCGGCGCTTTGTTTTTGCGCGTTTTCGCCGTTCAAGATGCCTTGCAGTCCGAAACACTGCTCCTTATATACGCCCCATCACCGCAGTTTTCGCTGCGAATATTCCACAGACCATCCCGTTAGGGGCTGTCGCATGAATGCCTGACCGGGTTCTGACAGTCCGCTGCAAGGAGAGAACGACATGGCTAAAGTAATCGGTATCGACTTGGGAACGACCAACTCCTGCGTCTCCGTCATGGACGGCAAGGACGCGAAGGTCATTGAAAATGCTGAAGGTGCACGCACGACCCCGTCGATCGTTGCATTCAACGACGACGGCGAGCGCCTGACCGGCCAGCCGGCCAAGCGTCAGGCTGTCACCAACCCGGAAAACACGTTGTTTGCCATCAAGCGCCTGATCGGCCGCACGTTCGCGGATCCGACCACGCAAAAAGACAAGGGCATGGTGCCGTACAAGATCATCAAGGCCGACAATGGCGATGCCTGGGTCGAAGCGCACAACGAGAAGTATTCCCCGTCGCAGATCTCCGCCATGATCCTTCAGAAGATGAAGGAAACCGCCGAATCCTATCTCGGTGAAAAGGTCACACAGGCCGTCATCACCGTTCCCGCTTACTTCAACGACGCGCAGCGCCAGGCAACCAAGGATGCCGGCAAGATCGCCGGTCTCGAGGTGCTCCGCATCATCAACGAACCGACGGCAGCAGCACTCGCCTACGGCCTCGACAAGAAGGACGGCAAGACCATCGCCGTTTACGACTTGGGTGGCGGTACGTTCGATATCTCGGTTCTCGAAATCGGCGATGGCGTCTTCGAAGTGAAGTCGACCAACGGCGACACCTTCCTTGGCGGTGAAGACTTCGACATGCGTCTGGTCGAATATCTCGCAGCCGAGTTCAAGAAGGACCAGGGCATCGACCTGAAGAACGACAAGCTGGCCCTGCAGCGCCTCAAGGAAGCTGCCGAAAAGGCCAAGATCGAACTCTCCTCGTCGCAGCAGACCGAAATCAACCTGCCGTTCATCACGGCGGATGCCAGCGGTCCGAAGCACCTGACGATGAAGCTGTCGCGCGCCAAGTTCGAAAGCCTGGTCGATGAGCTGGTTCAGCGCACCGTCGCACCGTGCAAGGCAGCCCTCAAGGATGCCGGCGTCACCGCAGCCGAAATCGACGAAGTCGTTCTGGTCGGTGGCATGAGCCGCATGCCGAAGGTACAGGAAGTCGTCAAGCAGCTGTTCGGCAAGGAGCCGCACAAGGGCGTCAACCCGGATGAAGTGGTCGCCATGGGTGCTGCCATCCAGGCCGGCGTTCTGCAGGGCGACGTCAAGGACGTTCTGCTCCTCGACGTGACCCCGCTGTCGCTCGGCATCGAAACGCTCGGTGGCGTCTTCACCCGTCTGATCGAGCGCAACACGACGATCCCGACGAAGAAGTCGCAGACCTTCTCGACGGCCGAAGACAGCCAGAACGCCGTGACCATCCGCGTCAGCCAGGGCGAGCGCGAAATGGCCGCCGACAACAAACTGCTTGGCCAGTTCGATCTGGTCGGCATTCCGCCGGCACCGCGTGGCGTTCCGCAGATCGAAGTCACCTTCGATATCGACGCCAACGGCATCGTCCAGGTTTCGGCCAAGGACAAGGGCACCGGCAAGGAACATCAGATCCGGATCCAGGCATCGGGCGGTCTGTCCGACGCGGATATCGAGAAGATGGTCAAGGACGCCGAGGCCAATGCCGAGAGCGACAAGAAGCGCCGTGAAGGTGTTGAAGCCAAGAACCAGGCCGAAAGCCTGATTCATTCGTCGGAAAAGTCGCTGAAGGAATTCGGCGACAAGGTCACGGAAGCCGAGCGCACCGCGATCTCCGATGCGATCGCTTCGCTGAAGACTGCCGTCGAAGCCTCCGAGCCGGATGCTGAAGACATCAAGACCAAGACCCAGACGCTTCTTGAAGCCTCGATGAAGCTTGGTCAGGCGATGTATGAATCGCAGCAGACCGAAGCTGCCAATGCCGACGCGCAGGCCGATGCTGCCCGCGACGGCGACATCGTCGATGCCGACTATGAAGAAGTCAAAGACGAGGACGACCGCAAGAAGTCCGCATAAGCCTTCTTCGAGACACACCAACAGAGACCCGGAGCCTCAAGCTCCGGGTTTTTGTTTTCAGCCTGCTGATGATTGGCCCGCCAGAGCGGGCCGAAAGGCGGTTGGGTGACTGGACAATCGATTTCCGGTTGCAACGGGCTTGCTGACAGAGCACACACCGACAGTAAAACAGCGCGAATCCGTGCTTTTCCGACAAAAAACGACCGGGATAGTGTATTGCCTATGGTATCGCGCTTGAAGGTTTACTAAATCCTGTCGCAAGGAAATTTGGCGACCGCCGGGCAGCCGGTTTTGACGCGCCTATTCAACAGGACAATCTGCAAGTATGAAACGTGATCTTTACGAAACGCTCGGCGTTGCGAAAACAGCTGACGAGAAGGAGCTCAAGAGCGCTTTCCGCAAACTCGCAATGAAGTATCATCCGGACAAGAACCCTGGCGATGCGGAAGCTGAAAAGACGTTCAAGGAGATCAGCCTAGCCTACGAGATGCTCAAGGATCCACAGAAGCGGGCTGCCTATGACCGCTACGGCCACGCAGCGTTCGAGCAGGGCGGCATGGGAGGCGGAGCCGGTATGGGCGGCGGCGCTGGCGGCTTCTCCGATATCTTCGAGGACATCTTCGGCGAGATGATGGGCGGTGGCCGGCGGCAGCGGTCGTCGGGCGGCCGCGAGCGCGGCGCCGATCTTCGCTACAACATGGAAATCTCGCTGGAAGAGGCCTATGCCGGCAAGACGGCGCAGATCCGGGTCCCGACGTCGATCACCTGCGACGTCTGCACCGGTTCGGGCGCCAAGCCCGGCACCAAGCCGACCACCTGCGCCACCTGTCAGGGTTCCGGCCGTGTACGCGCGGCCCAAGGCTTCTTCTCGATCGAGCGCACCTGCCCGACCTGTCAGGGCCGCGGCCAGACGATTGCCGATCCGTGCGTCAAGTGCCACGGCCATGGCCGCGTCACCGAAGAGCGCTCGCTCTCGGTCAATATCCCGGCAGGCATCGAGGACGGCACGCGTATCCGCCTGTCCGGCGAGGGCGAGGCCGGACTTCGCGGCGGGCCTTCCGGCGATCTCTATATCTTCCTGTCGGTCAAGCCGCATGAGTTCTATCAGCGCGACGGCGCCGATCTCTACTGCAGCGTGCCGATCTCGATGACGACCGCAGCACTCGGTGGCAAGTTCGACGTGGCAACGCTCGACGGCACCAAGTCGCGCGTCTCGGTGCCGGAGGGCACGCAGGCCGGCAAGCAGTTCCGCCTGAAGGGCAAGGGCATGCCGGTGCTGCGCTCCAGCCAGGTCGGCGATCTCTACATCCAGATCCAGATCGAAACGCCGCAGAAGCTCACCAAGCGCCAGCGCGAGCTGCTGCGCGAATTCGAGGAGCTCTCCTCGAAGGACAACAATCCAGAATCGGCGGGCTTCTTTKCCCGCATGAAGGATTTCTTCGACATCGAGTGATCGTCGCAATCAGCGACTGGCCGAACGGACGTTCGGGAATATATATTGGCCGGAGGCAGCGATGCCTTCGGCCTTTTTCGTTTTMGGGAGGAGCGCGGCGTCATGACCTACGAGCTTTATTACTGGGATGGCATCCCCGGCCGGGGCGAATTTGTCCGTCTCGCGCTGGAGCAGGCTGGCGCGGACTATGTCGACGTCGCCCGCACCGATGGTGGCATGGCGCGGATGATGGCGATGATGAAGACCAAGACGGCAGGTGTCGCGCCGCTGGCACCGCCATTCCTGAAGGACGGCGAGTTTCTGGTTTCCCACGCCGCCAATATCCTGCTTTACCTGGGTAACAGGCTTGGTCTTGCACCTGACGATGAAGCCGGGCGCATCACCGCGCACGGCCTGCAGCTGACGATCACCGACTTCGTCGCTGAAGTTCACGACACCCATCATCCGATCGGCGTGTCGCTCTACTATGAAGACCAGAAGGACGAAGCGCTGCGGCGCGCCGGAAACTTCCTTGAAGAACGGCTGCCGAAATTCCTTGGCTATTTCGAACGGCAGTTGACGAAAAACAGGCAAGGCCAGGTTCATGCCCTGGGCGGCACGCTCACCTATGTCGACCTGTCGCTGTTTCACCTCGTCGAGGGCCTGTGTTACGCTTTTCCAAGCGCAATGACCGCGGCAGAACCGGATTATCCGCTTCTCGTTGCGCTCAACGCCCAGATCCGCGACCTGCCGCGGATCAAGGCGTATCTGGCTTCGGTGCGCCGCCTTGCCTTTAACGAACAGGGTATTTTCCGCTACTATCCGGAGCTTGACCGGTCATAAGCCCCGTCTAGTCCATTAAGCGGCGCTTGCAACATACGTCCATGTTCCGTCTTGCCATTGCCGTGCTCCGGGCTTAGCTCTCATCCGGACACGCAACCGGATTTCTCATGCCGCACAAGGTTTCTCTTACCCGTCTGAAGCTCAGTGATTTCCGCAACTATGCGGGACTGGCGCTCGATCTCGATGCGCGCCATGTGGTGCTGACCGGCGAGAACGGCGCGGGCAAGACCAATCTGATGGAGGCGGTTTCCTTCCTGTCGCCGGGTCGCGGGCTGCGCCGTGCCGCCTATGCCGATGTGGCGCGGGTGGGGGCCGAGACCGGCTTCTCGGTGTTTGCGGAACTCGATGGCATGGATGGTCCGGTCGAGATCGGCACGGGCACGGCGGGCGCTGAGGAAGGCCAGACGCGCCGCCTGCGGTTGAATGGCACGACGGCAAAGACGGTCGATGAACTGCTCGATCACCTGCGGGTGCTCTGGCTGACGCCGGCCATGGATGGTTTGTTCACCGGCGGCTCGGGCGACCGCCGCCGGTTTCTCGACCGGCTGGTGCTCTCGCTTGATCCCGAACACGGCCGCCGTGCCGCCGATTACGAGCGCGCCATGCGCAGCCGCAACAAGCTCCTGACCGAAGGCCGCCCCGACCCGGTCTGGCTGACGGGTCTTGAGCGGCAGATGGCGGAGCTTGGAATCTCGATGGCCCTGGCCCGGCAGGAAATGCTCGGTCTTTTGTCCGGTCTGGTGGATCGAAATCATGAAGGCGGCGTCTTTCCCGCCGCCGATCTGGCACTGTCGGGCTTTCTCGACGGAGAGTGGCATCGCCCGGCCTTCGATCTGGAAGAGCAGTATCTGGAAATGATGAAAAATGGCCGCTACCGCGATGCGGCGGCCGGCCGCACGCTGGATGGCCCGCACCGCAGCGATCTCTTGATCCGCCACCGCGCCAAGAACATGGAGGCCGCACGCTGCTCGACCGGTGAACAGAAGGCGCTTCTTGTGGGCCTGATCCTCGCCCATGCCCGCCTGGTCGGCAATATGACCGGCCATGCGCCGGTCCTGCTGCTCGACGAGATCGCCGCCCATCTCGACGTGGGCAGGCGGGCGGCGCTGTTCGATCTGGTCGACGATCTCGGCGGCCAGGCTTTCATGACCGGCACGGACCAGTCGATGTTTTCGGCTCTTGGCGATCGCGCGCGTTATCTCACCGTTGCCAACGGCACCGTTTCCGGGTGAGATGTTCGACATCATGAGCAAACAACCTCTTAATTCCGAAGAAATCCAGCGCTATGCCCGCCACATCATCCTGCCGGAGATCGGCGGGGCCGGGCAGCAGGCGCTGAAGGCAGCGCGCGTTCTGGTCATCGGCGCCGGCGGTCTGGGTGCCCCGGTGCTGCAATACCTCGCCGCCGCCGGAGTCGGCACGCTTGGCATCGTCGATGACGACACGGTTTCAATGTCGAACCTGCAGCGCCAGGTTGTCCACGGCACGCCGGATATCGGCCGTATCAAAGCTGACAGCGCCACGGATGCCCTGCAGCGGATCAACCCGCATGTGGCTGTGATCCGGCATGTGGAGCGGCTGGAGGCGGCCAATGCCGATGCGCTGTTTTCCGGTTATGACATCGTCGTCGATGGATCCGACAATTTCGCCACCCGCTATCTCGCAGCCGATACAGCGGAGCGCCTTGAAATCACCCTGGTAACGGCTGCCGTCGGCCGCTTCGACGGATCGCTCACGGTTCTTCAGCCATGGAGAACGTCGGCCGGCGGCCGCCTGAACCCCGGCTATCGCGATCTCTTTCCGGAACCGCCGCCGCCGGGTGTCGTTCCCTCCTGCGCGGAGGCCGGTATCGTCGGCGCGCTCACCGGCGTTCTCGGTACATTGCAGGCTATGGAAGTCATCAAGGTCATTACAGGCGCCGGCGAACCGCTGATCGGCCGTCTGTTGATGTATGACGGGCTGGCGGCTCGGTTTGAAACCATCAAGTATAGCCGGAAAACGCGATGAACCTTGTGCCGGTCGATGGTTCGTTCGGCGATTGGGATGCGCTTCTGGCGCTCATCCTTTCCTCCTTCGCCTATATGCAGCCGCGCATTGATCCGCCATCCTCCGCTTTGCATTTGACGCGTCAGTCGCTGGCGGAAAAGGCACGGGTGGAGAGGGCCTATGCAGCCCTCGACAAGGGCCGCCTGCTGGGCTGCGTCTTCTGCAAGCCAGAGCCGCCGGATTGTCTCTATATCGGCAAGCTTGCGGTTGCTCCGGACGCACAAGGCAAGGGTGTCGGGCGCCTGTTGCTAGAGGCGGCCGAGGCCTGTGCCGCCGAATGCGGACTTTCCAGGCTGCGCCTCGAAACACGGATCGAGCTTGCGGAAAACCACCGCGTTTTCGTCAAATGGGGCTTTGTGCGGACTGCGGAAGGCTGCCATCCCGGCTTTGCCCGACCGACCTTCGTCGAGATGCGCAAACCTCTCTACAGTGCCGTGCGTCATTCGTGACGGGCAAAGGTCGCCGGAGCACTTTTAAATCTGCTGCATGATTCCTTAAATCGATCCCGATTTCAGGAATTATGCAGTAGCGATCAGTCGCGGCCGGGCAGGACGCGGTCCGGCGGACGGTGTCCGTCGAAAAAGGTGCGGATGTTGATCACCACCTTGTCGCCCATGTCGATACGGCCCTCAAGCGTCGCCGAGCTCATATGCGGCAACAGCACGACCTTGCCTTCGCTCGCAAGCTTGACGAGCTTCGGATTGACGGCCGGCTCGTTCTCGAACACGTCAAGTCCCGCCCCGGCGATCTTGCCTTCGCGCAAGGATTTGATCAACGCGACCTCATCGACAATGCCGCCGCGGGCCGTGTTGACGATGTAGCTGGTCGGCTGCATCAGGGCTATCCGCCGGGCCGAGAGCAGGTGATATGTTGCGGGTGTGGACGGACAATTGACGGAGACGATATCGACGCGGGCAAGCATCTGGTCGAGGCTGTCCCAATAGGTCGCCTCCAGCTTTTCCTCGGTCTCGGCGCTGACGCGATGGCGGTTGTGATAGTGGATCGAAAGGCCGAAGGCCTTGGCGCGGCGGGCAACGGCGGTACCAATCCGGCCCATGCCGACAATGCCGATACGCTTGCCGGAAATGCGGCGTCCGAGCATCCAGGTCGGCGACCATCCGGCCCATTCCTCTTTCCTGTCGGTGAGGATCCGCGAACCCTCGGTCAGACGGCGGGGCACGGCAAGAATCAACGCCAGCGTCATGTCGGCCGTGTCTTCCGTCAACACGTTTGGCGTGTTGGTGACGGTGATGCCATGGCGTGCGGCGGCATCGATATCGATATGGTCGACACCGTTTGAAAAGCTTGAAATCAGCTTCAGCTGGGGTCCGGCCTGTTCGATCAGCGCCGCGTCGATCCGGTCGGTGAGGGTTGGGACGAGAACGTCCGCCCGCTTCACCGCCGCCACGAGCTCGGGTTGTGTTCGCGGCGTGTCGTCGATGTTGAGCTCTGCGTCGAACAGCTCGCGCATGCGCGTCTCGACGACATCTGGCAGTTTGCGGGTGATGTAGACCTTGGGTTTTTTCTTCGCGGTCATTGCTGCCTGCTTCGCCTTGTTGACGGGTTTTTAACCAAGATGAGTGATCGTTCTCCCTGCAGTTCCATTTACTACCAGACCCGGTGGGGAAGACAAACAAAACTCTAGATGTTCCCAGACGATTTGCTTGTCTTCGACGGGACCGGTCAGGGATTTAACTGCAAGCATCTGAATTTTTTGGAAAATGGATTTCGTCATGCGTCAGTTCCTTTCCAGGCTCGCTTTCGCCGCTGCAGTCACCCTGTCCCTCGTTGGGACCGAGGCGGCGCCAGCCTTTGCCCAGGCGGCCAAGGGCGCCAGCGGCTTGCCGTTGCCACGCTTCGTCAGCCTGAAATCCAAGAGCGTCAATCTGCGCGTCGGTCCGAGTGTCGATTATGCGGTCGCCTGGCGTTACCTCAAGGCGGGCGTGCCGGTTGAAGTGACCCAGGAATATGACAACTGGCGCAAGATCCGCGATGCCGACGGCACCGAAGGCTGGGTCAACCAGGCGCTGCTGTCGGGCGACCGTACAGCCGTCGCTGCCCCCTGGATGCGCGGCAAGGGCGAGGGCGTTTTCGTCAACATGCGGCACGATCCACAGGCCGGCGGTGCCATCGTCGCGCGGATTGAGCCGGGCGTCGTCGTCCATGTCGGCGAGTGCAACGGCGAATGGTGCCGCGCCGAGGCGCAAGGCGCGGAAGGCTGGATTTCCCAGGGTGAAATCTGGGGCGCCTATCCGGGCGAAGCCTTCAAGTAGGATTTTCGCCTACTGCATAATTCCATAAATCGGAATCGATTTAAGGAAAAATGATGCAGCAAATTTAAAGTGCGACAGGGCCGCGCGTCATGAATGACGCGCGGCCCTGTCGATAGAGTATTGATGACGAGGCCCGGTCAGAGCAGACCGGCTTCCTTTGCTGCCGCAGACAGCGAGATCATCGGGCGTGGGCCGACCTGCTCGATGACGATGCCGGCCGCGAGGCTGCCAAGCCTGCCGCAGTCTGCCAATGTCCGTCCCGTCGTATAGCCATGCAGGAAGCCGGCAGCATAGAGATCGCCCGCTCCTGTCGTATCGACAACACGGCTGACCGTCGTAGCCTCGACCTTGACCCGCTCGTCGCCCTTGAGGATGATCGAGCCTTCTTCGCTCAGTGTCACCGCGGCAAGCTTGCAATCCTTGGAGATCATCGCCAGCGCCTGCTCGAAATCGTCCGTTTCATACAGTGCCAGGGCCTCTGCCCGGTTGGCAAAGACGATATCGACGGTGCCGGAGCGCATCAGGTCGAGGAACTCGGCCCTGTAGCGGTGGACGCAGAAACTGTCGGACAGCGTCATCGCCACTTCACGGCCATTCTCATGGGCGATGCGGGCGCATTCGCGGATCGCGTCCTTGGCCAGCGGCGGGTCCCACAGGTACCCTTCGAAATAGGTGACGGCCGCATCCGCGACCACGGACGGCTCGACATCGTCGGGTCCAAGCTCGACGCAGGCGCCCAGATAGGTGTTCATCGAGCGCTCGCCGTCTTCGGTGACGAAGATCATCGAGCGGGCTGTCGGCGGAAGCTCATCGAGCGGCCTGGTCTCGAAATGCACGCCCTGGGCGCGAATGTCATGGGTGAAGATCTCGCCGAGCTGATCGTTGGCGACCTTGCCGAAATAGGCAGCCCGGCCGCCAAGGTTGGCGACGCCCGCCGCCGTATTGCCGGCGCTGCCGCCGGAGGCTTCAAGTGCCGGTCCCATGCGCGAATAAAGCAGCTCGGCCCTATCCGCATCGATCAGGTTCATCGCGCTCTTGATGATGCCGTTGTGGACAAGGAATGCATCGTCACAGCGCGCAATGATATCCACAATCGCATTGCCGATCGTGAGCACGTCGAATTTTGTCATCCGGAACCGCCTGGAATGTTTGTGTCAGTCGGTGACCGGTAATAGCGGATTTCCGCGACTTTGGAAGTGGAAAGCGAAAAAGAACGGTGACACGCAGATTTTACTTGATATAGGAAACGATCGTTTCCTATATAGCGTTCATGGAAATCACAACCGAAGCCCCACAGCAACATCGGCCGCGCGGCCGCCCTCGTGAGTTTGACGCCGATGCTGCGCTCGATCGTGCCATCGCCGTTTTCTCGGTGCGCGGCTATCACGGCACGGCGATCAGCGATCTTGCGGATGCAATGCAATTGACGCCCGGCAGCCTCTACAAGGCGTTCAAGGACAAGCGCGGCATCCTGCTCGCCGCCTTCGACCGCTACCGCGTTGTTCGCAGTACGAAGCTCAGGGCGGCGATCGCGCCCTTTCCGGCCGGGCGGGACAAGATCCGGGCCGCGCTGCAGTTTTATGCCGAGGCCGCCCATGGCGAACTCGGTCAACGCGGCTGTCTCGTCATTGCGACCGCGGCGGAACTGGCGGTAACCGATCCCGTTGCCGCAGAGCGGGTCGAGGTCGCGCACGCCACCAACGAAGCGGTGATGAAAGACTGTGTTGTGCTTGGCCAGTCGGACGGATCGATATCCGCCAATATCGATGCAGCCGAGACGGCCCGTGCGCTGCTGTGCCTGCTGCAGGGCATGCGCATCGTCGGGAAGACCGGCCGCAGCCGCGCTGAAATGATGGCTGTCGCCGATGTGGCGATGAAGCTTCTCGATTGAAGAATCACTGATTTTTGAAAGTGGAGACGACCGTGACCAGTATCGCGAGCCCGGGTGAAATTGCTTTAGAACCCAAGCCTACCGAACCCAAAGCGATGTCATCGGCGATGACGTTCCTTCTGGCCGCCGCCTGCGGCCTGATCGCCGCCAATCTCTATTACGCCCAGCCGCTGATCGGCCCGATCAGCGCGTCGCTGGGCCTCTCCCCGGGAGCAGCGGGGCTGATCGTGACGCTGACGCAGATCGGCTACGGCCTCGGCCTGCTCTTCATCGTGCCGCTCGGCGATCTCTTTGAAAATCGCAAACTGATCCTTTCGGTCATGGCGCTCGGAACGATAGCTGTGGTTGGTGCCGGGCTCGCCTCGACGCCGCTACCGTTTCTGGCCTCGGCGTTCTTCATCGGTCTTGGCTCCGTTGCCATACAGATCATCGTGCCCTATGCGGCGCATATGGCACCGGAGGCGCATCGCGGCCAGGCTGTTGGCAATGTCATGAGCGGCCTGATGGTCGGCATCATGCTGGCGCGCCCCACCTCAAGCTTCATCGCCGAGTTCCTGCCCTGGCATATGGTCTTCTTCCTCTCGGCGGCGGTGCTGGTCATGCTTGCCGTGGTTCTCGCCCGCGCGCTGCCACCACGCATTCCGCAGACGGGCTTGAGCTATCGCGCCCTGCTCGCATCGATGGCTCGTCTGGTTGTCACCACGCCGATCCTGCGCCGCCGCTCGTTGTACCAGGCCTGCATGTTTGCCGCCTTCAGCCTGTTCTGGACAACGACGCCGCTTCTGCTTTCCGGGCCGGAATTCGGCCTGTCGCAGGGACAGATCGCGCTGTTTGCACTGGCCGGCGCCGCCGGCGCCATCGCAGCCCCGATCGGCGGGCGGCTTGCCGATAAGGGCTGGAGCTACATCGCGACCCGCTTGGCAATGCTTTCGGTCGCGGCCGCCTTTCTCATCACCCACCTCGCGCCGGCCGGATCGATGCTAGCGCTCGGCTTGCTGACATTTGCCGCGATCCTGCTGGATTTCGGTGTCACGACCAATCTGGTGCTCGGCCAGCGTGCCATCTTCGTGCTCGGTGCCGAATACCGCAGCCGTCTGAACGGGCTTTATATGGCGACCTTCTTTGCCGGCGGCGCCATCGGTTCGGCGCTCGGCGGCTGGCTTTATGCCCAAGGCGGCTGGTGGGCCGCTTCAATGCTGGGCCTGGCGCTGCCGGTCTTGGCACTTGTCCATTCGCTGACAGAGCGCAGGCCGGTTGCTGCCTGAGCGCGATCAGGCGGGCAGTGCGGACGCATTGTACTGTGCCGCGAACTCAGCTGTCGGCGGGATCGGCTTGATCACGTCGATCAGCACACCGTTCGGGTCTGCGATGATGAAATGGCGCTGGCCGAAATCCTCGTCGCAGATCGCCTTGAGGATCGGCAGGCCGGCTGCCTGGAACTCCGCATACAGGGCATCCGGATCCTCGACTTCGACATTCAGAAGCAGCCCGGCAACGGTTCCGCGCCCGCTTTCCGGAATGGTATGGTGAGTGCCGTCCAGGACAGCCAGCGTGACACGTTCATCCAGCTTCGATTGCAGATGCACGTACCAGTCGCTGCTGAACAGCGCCTCGAAACGAAGATGCCGCATGTAGAATTCAGCGGTCCCTTTGACATCGCCGGTCATGATGACGGGATAGTAGCTGGTGATTTTCATGGCTTTCTTCTCCTTCGAAATTAACATACAATCTGTTTGTATCTTTAAATAATATACATACAGACTGTATGTAAAGGTGGAAAATGCGACGCAGCAACAGCGAGCGGACCGAAACCATGCGGGCGGCATTGATCGCGGCGGCCCGGGGACTTTTTGTGGAAAAAGGGTATGCGGACACATCGACACCCGACATTGTCGCGGCGGCGGGCGTGACGCGCGGCGCCCTCTATCATCACTTCGAGAATAAGAAAGCCCTCTTCGCCGCCGTTGTCGCCGAAGAGGCCCGGAAGGTAAGCGAGGAAATCGAAAGCGCCTCGGCAGGCTCAGCGACAGCCCGCGACGGCATTCTCGACGGGACGCGGGCCTATTTCGATGCCCTGACTGTGCCTGGACGTATCAGGCTTTTGCTGCTGGACGGCCCTTCCGTCCTTGGGGCGGATACGATGCAGTGGCTGAACGAGGAACATTCGGAAGCCAGCCTCAAGGAGGGACTCAGGGAGCTTTTCGCCGCCAGCGGCAAGGCTCCGGACCTGCTGGATGCTTTTGCCGGCCTTCTCGGCGCGGCATTTGATCGGGCAGCCCTTGCAATTGCCGCCGGTGCCAGCCGCAAGGAATACGAGCAGGCAATCACCGCCCTGATCGACGGTATTTCCGTCAGATAATCTGCGCCGGCAGCTCGACCAGCGGTGCCGGCATCTCGCTGGTCTTTTCCGCCGCCTTGCAGATGTCGGCAATCACGCAAGCGGTACATTCCGGCTTGCGCGCCTTGCAGCAATAGCGCCCATGCAGGATCAGCCAGTGATGCGCATGGTAGAGATAGCGATCGGGGACGATCCGCATCAGCTGATCTTCCACCTCGTCCGGGGTTTTTCCCGGTGCCAGACAGAGCCGGTTGGCGATGCGGAAGATATGCGTATCGACCGCCATGGTCGCATGCCCGAAGGCCATCGAGAGCACCACATTGGCGGTCTTGCGGCCGACACCGGGCAGGGTGATCAGTTCCTCGCGGGTGCGGGGCACCTCGCCGCCGAACTCGGCGATCAGCTTTTCGCTGAGCGCGATGACGTTCTTCGCCTTGTTGCGGTAGAGCCCGATGGTCTTGATGTAGTCGCGAACCCGCTCCTCGCCGAGCTCGACCATCTTTTCCGGCGTGTCGGCGATGGCGAAGAGCGCCCGGGTCGCCTTGTTGACGCCCGCATCCGTCGCCTGTGCCGACAGCGCCACCGCGACCACCAGCGTGAACGGATTGACGTGTTCCAGTTCGCCCTTCGGCTCGGGCCGCTGGATCGAGAAACGGCGGAAAATCTCCTCGATTTCCGCCTTGCTGTAGATGGTTTTCGGCTTTGTCCTGGCGCGGCCGGTTGTCGCGGATTTTGCTTTCACCGGCTTGACTGCTGATTTTGGCTTCACGTTTTTCATGATGCATCTATAGTCATTCGTCATGAACGATGGCAACGCCGAGATATCGAGTGAGGAGCAGCCGGTTTTCGCCGCCGAGCTGACACCCTACCGTTCGCTCGGGATCAAGGGCTTCAAGGTTTTCCTGCTCATCGCCGCCCTGATGAGCCTCGTCCATATCTTCGTCTTCGTCGTCATCGGTGCCTGGCCGATCGTCTTTTTCTTCGGGCTGGATTTCCTGCTGCTGTTCGGCGCGTTCTGGCTGAACTATCGCTCCGCCCGCGCCCGCGAGGAAATCAGCGTTTCGCGTACCGACGTCTCCGTGCGCAAGTTCACGCCGGCCGGCCGGATGACCGAACACCGGTTCAACCTATTTTGGGCGCGGTTCAATATTTCCCGTCACCAGGAAATCGGCATCGTCTCGATGGAGATCAGCGACCGGCGGCGTGCGACCGATATCGGCTCCTTCCTCAACCGCGACGACCGGGAAACCTTCGCCACCGCCTTTTCCGGCGCGCTGGCAACCGTGAAACGCCGCTAGAGTATCCATTTTGGTCAAGAATCGGGTGGCGATACCCCTGCCGGAGTGATTATCTCTTTTCTCAAGGAGATACGAACATGGATATCAAGACATCGATTCCCGCCGATATCACGCCGCACGGCAGCGATTACGAGATCGTCAGCCGGGTGGTCGAATTGCTGACCGAGAACTATCGCGATCAGCCGTCTCTTGACGCCATTGCCAGCGATCTCGGCCAGTCGCCGACACAGCTGCAGAAGACCTTTACCCGCTGGGCGGGCCTGTCGCCGAAGGCGTTTCTTCAGGCCGTGACGCTCGATCACGCCAAGCGGCTGCTGCGCCAGGAAGAGCTGCCGCTTCTGGAGACCAGTTTTGAACTCGGTCTCTCAGGTCCATCACGGCTGCACGACCTGTTCGTCACCCACGAGGCGATGTCGCCGGGCGAATGGAAGCTGCGCGGCGGCGGGCTGACCATTCGTTACGGATTCCATCCGTGCCCGTTCGGCGTGGCGCTGGTGATGATCACCGATCGCGGCCTTGCCGGTCTCGCCTTCAATGACGCTGGCGATGAAAAGGCCAGCTTCGAGGATATGGCGGGCCGCTGGCCGAACGCCCGGTTTGTCGAGGACAGCGCAGCAACCGCCGGATATGCGGCCCGCATTTTCGATGCTCGGGAATGGAATGCGGAAGAACCATTGCGCGTCGTGCTGATCGGCTCCGATTTCCAGATCCGCGTCTGGGAATCGCTGTTGAAGATCCCCATGGGCAAGGCCGTAACCTATTCGGACATCGCCTGCGATATCGGTCAGCCCACCGCTTCGCGCGCCGTCGGCGCCGCCGTCGGCCGCAACCCGATATCGTTCGTCGTTCCCTGTCATCGGGCGCTCGGCAAGAGCGGCGCGCTCACCGGCTACCATTGGGGTCTCACCCGCAAGCGGGCGATGCTGGGCTGGGAAGCGGGCAAGGTCTGACATGAAAAGGGCCGCATAAGCGGCCCAAATCATTTTTCATAAAATGAAATCCGCTCAGTGCGCGCCGGACATGTCGCCCAGAACTTCCTTGGAAGCGACGGTGGAATCGGCTTTCAGCTTGTAGACCATCGGCACGCCGGTGGCGAGATTGACCGAGAGGATCTGCTCGCGGTCGAGGCGGTCGAGCACCATTAGCAGCGAGCGCAGCGAATTGCCGTGGGCGGCAACCAGGACCTTCTGGCCGGCCAGCACGCGCGGCAGGATATCGGTCATGTAGTAGGGCCAGACGCGGGCGCCGGTGTCCTTCAGGCTTTCGCCGCCCGGCGGCGGTACGTCGTAGGAGCGGCGCCAGATATGCACCTGTTCCTCGCCCCACCTGGCGCGGGCATCGTCCTTGTTGAGGCCGGAGAGATCGCCGTAGTCGCGCTCGTTCAGCGCCTGGTCCTTGATGGTCTCCAGGTCGGGCTGGCCGAGATTGTCGAGGATGAGCGTCAATGTGTGCTGGGCTCGTATCAGCGCCGATGTGAAGGCGACGTCGAACTTGATGCCGTAATCGGCGAGCGCCTTGCCGCCGGCATTGGCTTCCTCGATGCCGAGCGCTGTCAGGTCAGGGTCCTTCCAGCCGGTAAACAGGTTCTTCAGGTTCCAGTCGCTCTGGCCGTGACGCACAAGGACGAGGGTGCCGCTCATAGGAATTTCTCCGGGAGTTTTAAAGGTTAGGACAGCCCGAGCACGTCGAGCATGGAGTAGAAGCCGGGTTTCTGGGCGCGTGCCCAGAGCGCCGCGGTAACGGCGCCGCGGGCAAAGATCGCCCGGTCGGTCGCGGAATGGGACAGCGTCACCTGCTCGCCTTCGCCGGCAAGGATGACGGAGTGCTCGCCGATCACCGAACCGCCGCGCAGCGTGGCAAAACCGATGGTTCCGGCAACGCGCGCGCCGGTATGGCCATCGCGCACCCGCACGGAATGTTCGGCAAGGCCGACATCCCGGCCCCTGGCGGCAGCTTCGCCGAGCAGCAGCGCTGTGCCCGAAGGTGCGTCCACCTTGTGCTTGTGGTGCATTTCGAGGATTTCGATATCCCAGTTCTCCGGGCCGAGCGCGCGTGCCGCCTGTTGGGTCAACACGCCAAGAAGGTTGACGCCTAGGCTCATATTGCCGGATTTGACAATACGGGCATGCCGGCCGGCCGCCTTGAACTTCGCTTCATCGTCCACCGAGCAGCCGGTGGTGCCAATGACATGAACGATACGTGCCTGCGCAGCGAGACCGGAAAACTCTACGGAGGTGGCAGGCGAGGTGAAGTCGAGAACGCCTTCGGCCTCGACAAAGGCTTCGAGCGGCTTGTCGGTGATAACAACGCCGATCGGTCCAAGGCCGGCAATCTCGCCGGCGTCACGGCCGATGAATGCGGAGCCCGGCCGTGCGACAGCGGCGAACACGGTGGCGCCCGGCATAGCATGGATGGTGCGGATCAGCGTCTGGCCCATCCGGCCTGCGGCACCGACCACCACGAGTTTCATGTCTGTCCCGCTCATGCCCGTCCCAATTCCCGTCAAATCAGCGTTTCGGCATCCGCCGGCTGTGCCGGCGTCGTGCCCTGTAGGTTATGGAGGCGAGCGTAGAGGCCGTCACTGCGCTGCGCAAGCGCCTCATGTGTGCCTTCCTCGGCCACCATCCCGTCCTTCATGACGACGATCTTGTCGGCATTGACGACGGTCGACAGACGGTGGGCGATGACGACCACGGTGCGGCCGCTCATGGCGTGATCGAGCGCCTTCTGCACGGCTGCTTCGGATTCGGTATCGAGTGCCGATGTCGCCTCGTCGAGAAGCAGGATGGGAGCGTTGCGCACCAGCGCCCGGGCGATCGAAAGCCGCTGGCGCTGACCACCTGAAAGGGTCACCCCGTTTTCACCGACCGCGGTGTCGTATCCCTGCGGCTGCATGCGGATGAAATCATGGGCATAGGCCAGTTTCGCGGCTTCCTCGACCTCTGCATCCGTGGCTTTGGGGCGGCCATAGCGGATATTGTCACGAATCGAGCCTTCAAACAGATAAGGCTGCTGCGAAACATAGGCGAGCCCGTTGCGCAGCGACTGCTTGGTGACATGGGCGATGTCTTGCCCGTCGATCAGGATCTCGCCGCCGGAAGGGTCATAGAACCGTGGAATGAGGCTGATGACGGTCGATTTGCCGGCGCCGGATGGCCCGACGAGCGCCGTCGTCTTACCGCCTTCGGCAATGAAGGAGACGCTCTTGAGGATTTCGTCGCCGTTGCTGTAGGAAAAACGGACGTTCCTGAACTCGATCGCGGCTGCGCCGACCCGCAGATCGCGAGCGTCCGGCAGATCTCGCTGATGCGGGACCATATCGAGGATTTCGTAGATCATCCGAGCATTGACGACGGCGCGCTCCAGCGAAACCTGCAGCCGTGCCAGGCGCCGGGCCGGGTCATAGGCCATCAGCAGCGCCGTCACGAAGGAGAAGAAGGCACCGGGCTGGACGCCGTTGTAGATCGACCGGAAGGCGGCGTAGGCCAGCACGCTGGCAATCGCGAAACCGGCGAAGGTTTCGGTCATCGGCGCTGTGCGTTCACTGAGGCGCGCAATGCGGTTGGCGCGGTTTTCGGCCCGGTCGATGATCGCCTCGACCTTGGTCCTCAGCTGCTCTTCCATCGTAAATGCCTTGACGATGGTGATGCCCTGAATGGTTTCCTGCATGGCGCCGAGCACGTGGCTGTTGATCTCTACCGATTCGCGCGTCGCCTGCCGCAGCCGGCGCGAGATGTAGCGAAGGCCGATCAGCAAAGGCGGCGCTACGATGAAAACGAGCAGTGTCAGCAGCCAGTCCTTGCTGATCATCACACCGATCAACGCCACCAATGTCAGAAAGTCGCGGGCGAGCGACGTCACCGTCATGTTGAGCACATCGCGGATGCCGGAAACGTTCTGGCTGATCTGGGCGGAGATGCGGGCCGAGCGGGTATCGCTGAAGTAGCCGACGCTCAGCGCCATCAGGTGCGAATAGAGCCGGCGCTGGTAGCTGGCGACGATATTGTTGCCGATCTTCGATAACGCAACGGCCTGGCCATAGGTGGCAAAGCCGCGCAGCACGAAGGCGAGAAAGATGGCACCGCAGATATAAAGGACGATGTCCGCGCGCTTGTTGGCGAAGGCCTCGTTGACGACCGATTCCATGATCCAGGCGGTAAATGCGGTCGTGCCGGCGACGATGGCCAGGCACACGATGGCGAAAATATAGCCGCGCAGGTGAGCGCGCCCGTTTTCAGCGATGACGCGCTTGAGGACACTGGTAATTGTCTCGCGATCGATGGCGGGGAGCTTTGTCTTGGCTTGCTTCAAGCTGCTTTCCTTAAACCCGGCGCACGCTTCAAGGCGCCTTATTTCACCGGGCTCTATAGTCCCTTGATCCCCGTTTGGCGAGTCCAGGGCCCTTCCGGGTTAAATGCGCCGCTGCGGGAGCCTCACGTTCTCCAACGCCGTCCCTCGGTTGCCACACCGAAGCGCGATGGCGTGCGCGAATAGGCAGCAAGGCCGGAAAGTGCGGCGGTCGGGTGGGTGACCACGAAAGTCGGTATGGTCTTGAGCAGCGCCGAATGGGGCGCCTTGTCTTCGAAGGCCTGGCGGAACTCCGGCTTTTTCAGCGCCGGCAGGATCTTTTGCGAAATGCCGCCGGCGAGGAACACGCCGCCGCGCGCCATGAAGATCATCGCCATGTCGCCGGCGACGCGGCCAAGATAGGTGGAAAACAAGGAGACGGTTTCCACCGCCGCCTCGTCGCTCCCGGCAAGCGCGCTGGTTGTCACCGCGGCGGGGTCGGCCAGTTGCTGCTCCCAGGCCTTTGATTCGCAGACGGCACGGTAGATGTTCATGATGCCACGGCCGCACAGCAGCTGTTCGGCGGACATACGCCCTTCGATCGGCTCGAGGAATGGCCAGATCTGATAGTCGCGCTCCGTGCGCGGGCCGACATCGACGTGACCGCCTTCGCCCGGAACCGGAAACCAGGTGTGCTGGGCATGGACAAGGCCTGCCACACCAAGGCCGGTTCCCGGGCCAAGCACGGCGCATGAGGCGGATTCGAGGATAGAGCCGGGGCCGATCTGTTCGCGGCCTTCGTCGCCGATCGAGGCGATGGCGAGCGCCTGCGCCTCGAAATCGTTGATGATGATGACGTCTTCCAGTGAAAGCGCCGTTAGCATGTCTCTCGGCTTGATCACCCAGCCGGCATTGGTGAGCGGAATTTCGTCGCCCTTGACCGGGCCTGCCACTGCGATGATCGCCGAGCGCGGCTGGACCGATGTCTTGTCGAGGATACTGGTCTGCAGTGCTTCCTCGATGCTGGCATAGCTCGTCGTCGGGATGATCGGAAAGAGCTTCGGTTCGGCGAAGGCATCGATCAGCAGCGCGAACCGGGCATTGGTCCCGCCGATATCGCCGATCAGGATCGGAAAGGTGAGGCCGCTTTCGGTGTCTGTGAGCGTGGACATGTGGGGTTCCGTTCTGATCGTGCGGACTTGAGGCTCGATAAGAGCTGTATCAGGGTTGGTTGAAGTCGATCAACTGTTCTGCCGTCGCGCGGTTCAGCGCCATCGGAATATCGTAGACGGTGGCGAGCCGCATCAGTGCCTTGACATCGACGTCATGCGGCATGGCGGTGAGGGGATCGACGAAGAAGATCAGCATATGCACGTCGCCGGTGGCGATCATCGCGCCAATCTGCTGGTCGCCGCCGAGCGGCCCGCTCTTCAGCCTGATCACGTTCAGGCTCGGACAAGCCTGCTGCACCCGGCCGCCGGTGGTACCGGTGGCAACGATCTTCCAGTCGGCAAAGACGGCCTCATGGGCCAGCGCAAATGCGGCCATGTCATCCTTCTTTTCGTCGTGGGCAATGAGCGCCACGCATTTCTGACTGGCCATCGCAGCTCTCCCGGCGTTCAGCCGACCAATGAATTAAATCGATTTGATTTTCTCTACAGCACAGTTCCGCAGTTGAAAAGCGTCAATGGCGCCTCAGCTTACTGCAAGGCGGGCCGGGCCAGGGGAACAGGAACGACGGCTTCGGGCAGATCGCTGTTTTCCGCATGGATCACCTGTTGGATCGCTGCATCGCCAGATGGCGGCTGCGGCGCCACATAGGCAGTGCCGAACGTCGCCGATTGCTCCGAGGCGGCTGGAGCTGCCAGCACTGCGGCGCAGCTCTTCGGCAGATCGGCGAGCGTGACAAATCTCGGCTTGACCGGCTTGTCGCCGGGTTTCGGCTTGGCCCAGGGTTCCTTGGTAAACCACCAGGCGAGCGACTTGTCGCAACCGTCGCCGCCTGCCACCGGCGCCTGCGCCTTGCAGCCGGAAGCACCGGGCGGGCAGTGCATACGGATATGGAAATGCTCATCATGGCCGTAGACCGGGCGCACCTTGCCAAGCAGCGATCGATCGCCGGTCCATGTGTCGCAGAGCTTCTTCTTGATCGCCGGATTGACGAAGACACGCTCCACCTGCGGATAGCTCGCCGCCTGCATGACCAGCTTGGCGTGGGTCGGTGTCCAGCGTGCGGCGTTGACAGTCAGGAATTTGCTCTTGTCGAGCATCGAGGTGAACGGCATATCCTCACGCTCCGCCGCCGAAAGCGGCTGCGCCGGCTTCGGCGTGAACCAGATATCCGCATCGAGACCAATCTGGTGGGAAGCGTGTCCCGTCAGCATCGGGCCACCCCGCGGCTGGGAAATGTCGCCGATCAGGATACCGGAGCCCCATCCGAGCTGCGCTGCGTCCTGCGAGAATTTTTCGAGCAGCTGGACCATCGCCGGATTGCCCCAGCGACGATTTCGCGACAGCCGCATCGCCTGCCATGTCGGCCCGTCCGTCGGAATAGCCACGGCACCGGCCATGCAGCCCTTGGCATAAAAACCGATCGGGCTCGGTGCTGAATTGCTCGGCAGCTGGACCTTGCCGAAAATCTGCTTGGCAGGCGTATCGTCCGCCGCTGCCGCCCCGCCTGCGGCGAGGCTCAGCCCGATCAGGCCAGCCAGTGCGACTGATCCCAGATGCCGAAGGAAGCCTGCTTTTATCCGTGTCATGTGCCGTCCGTTTCCCGATAACGCATGGCGATCCGCGCGCACGCGAAGCCCAGCTGCGATTTGCCGCGCCGATACTGACACAGTGTCTTTGTGTCAGACTTGCGGGACACGCGACCGTGACCCAAAAAAAATGCCCGATTTGAGGCGGGTTCTGTCAATTGCCCGGATTTTGCCTATTCTGTCATTCAAGCACGAGAAAAAGGGAAAGCTGGATGCGGCGTATCGGCATGATTTTCACAAGCGCGCTCACCTTGGCGGCGATTGCCTACCTGTCATTGTCTCCGGTCATGCTGATGGCGCAGGACCAGCCTGTGTGGCGTATTGGAAATTCCACGATCAGCGAGCCGAAAAACAAGCCGGGCTTTACTCACTTCGCCTATGTCAATCCGGATGCGCCGAAGGGGGGTAACCTCAACCTTTCCGTCTCTGGCACGTTCGACACCTTCAATCCGATCCTCAGCAAGGGTGATGCGGTCGCCGGTCTCTCACTGGTATTCGACACGCTGATGAAGCCCGCGGATGACGAGCTCCTGACGTCCTACGGGCTTCTGGCGGAGGGCGTTACCTATCCAAGCGACCTGTCCACGACCACCTTCCGGCTGCGCGAACAGGCCAAATGGGCTGATGGTACGCCGGTTACCCCGGAAGACGTCGTGTTCAGTTTCGACAAGGCGAAGGAGCTCAACCCGCTCCAATCCAACTATTACGCCCATGTGGTAAAGGCGGAGAAAACCGGTGATCGGGACGTGACCTTCACCTTCGATGAGACGGGCAACAAGGAACTGCCGGATATTATCGGCCAGCTCACCGTCCTTCCGAAGGCCTGGTGGGAGGGAACGGGACCCGACGGCAAGCCGCGCGACATTTCGAAGACGATACTGGAACCGGTCATGGGTTCCGGCCCATACAAGATTGCCTCTTTCTCGCCGGGCGGCAATATAACCTTCGAACTCAGGGACGACTACTGGGGCAAGGACCTCAATGTGAACGTCGGCCAAAACAATTTCCGCACCATTTCATACCTCTATTTCGGTGATCGAGACGTGGAGTTCGAGGCGTTTCGCGCCGGTGCCGTGGATTATTGGGCCGAGAATTCCGCCGCCCGCTGGGCGACAGGGTACAACTTCCCCGCCGTCAATGACGGCCGCATCAAGCGTGAGGAGCTCGAAAACCCCTTCCGGGCCACCGGCATAATGCAGGCTCTCGTTCCGAATATGCGCCGCGAAATATTCAAGGATCAAAGGGTGCGCGAGGCGTTGAACTATGCATTCGATTTCGAGGAACTGAATCGCACCGTCGCTTTCAACACGTACGCGCGCATCGACAGCTATTTCTGGAACACGGAGCTTGCCTCCTCGAACCTGCCGCAGGGGCGTGAACTGGAAATTCTTGAGAGCATGCGGGACAAGGTGCCGGCGGACGTATTCACCAAGCCCTATGCCAATCCCATTGGCGGAAATCCCCAGAAAAGCCGCGAAAACCTGCGCAATGCGATCGGTCTCCTGAAGGAGGCCGGTTACGAGATCAGGGATAGCGTCATGGTCAACAGCAAGACCGGCAAGCCGTTCTCTTTCGAGATTCTGCTGAGCAGCGCGACACTTGAGCGCTGGGCGCTGCCTTACGCGCAGAACCTGCGCAAGATCGGCATCGACGCGCGGGTGCGCACCGTCGATGCCGCGCAATATACGAACCGCGCGCGCTCTTTCGATTACGATATGACCTGGACCGTCTGGGCCGAGACGATGAACCCGGGCAATGAGCAAGCCGATTACTGGGGTTCCGGCTCCGCGAACCAGCAGGGCTCTCGCAATTATGCGGGCATCGCCGATCCTGCAGTCGATGAGCTGATCAGAATGGTCATTTTTGCACCGAGCCGCGAGGAGCAGGTGGCGGCCATCAAGGCCATGGACAGGGTTTTGCTTGCCCATCACTATGTCATACCGCTCTACTACGGCAAGACGGCGCGGATCGCCTATCGCAACGTGCTTGATCACCCGGCCGAACTGCCCACCTATTCGCTCGGCTTCCCGGATGTCTGGTGGTCGAAGCCGGCCGCTGCCCAATGAAAGCCTTGCGCACGGCACAGCCTGTACTCCAAATGAACATATGCGAATCAGTTTGGGCGTTCTGGCCGGTTTGGCAGGGACGGCTTGAAGGAGACGAACGGATTGACTGAAGACAGGTGGCAGGCCGCTTGCGGATCGGATCGTGTTGCCGGCAACGGCGGCGGACGGGGGCAACGCTGATGGGTGGCTATATCCTGCGGCGGCTGCTGCTGATGATCCCGACGATCGTTGGTATCATGGCCATCTCCTTTGCCGTCATCCAGTTCGCTCCTGGCGGTCCCGTCGAGCAGGTCATCGCCGATCTCACCGGCCAGAGCCAGGGCAGCGACCGGCTGTCCGGCGGCGGCGGCGATCTGGGCGGACAGTCGCTTGGCGACGAATCCTCCGGAAAATACCGGGGCGCGCAAGGGCTCGATCCGGATTTCATCAAGAAGCTGGAAAAGCAGTTCGGCTTCGACAAGCCACCGCTTGAACGCTTCGGCCAGATGATGTGGAACTATATCCGCTTCGATTTCGGCGAAAGCTTCTTCCGCAACACCTCGGTGATCGACCTGATTCTCGACAAGATGCCGGTGTCGATTTCGCTCGGGCTTTGGATCCTGTTGTTCTCCTACGCGATCTCCATTCCGCTCGGCATCAAGAAGGCCATCTCCGATGGTTCGACCTTTGATGTCTGGACGTCCGGCATCATCATCATCGGCTACGCGGTGCCGGGCTTCCTGTTCGGTATCCTGCTGATCGTGCTGTTCGCCGGCGGCTCGTTCTTCGACTGGTTCCCGTTGCGCGGCATTGTCTCGGATAATTTCGCCCAGCTGAACTGGTGGCAGAAGATTCTCGATTACTTCTGGCACATGACCCTGCCGCTGATCACACTTCTGATGTCCGCCTTCGCAACGACGACGCTGCTCACCAAGAATTCCTTTATCGATGAGATCAAGAAGCAATRTGTCACCACGGCCCGGGCCAAGGGCCTCAACGAACGCCAGGTGCTCTACGGCCACGTCTTCCGCAACGCCATGCTGATCATCATCGCCGGCTTTCCGGCGGCCTTCATCACCGCCTTCTTCACCGGCTCGCTACTCACCGAATACATCTTCTCGCTCGATGGCCTCGGCCGCCTCGGTTATGACTCCGTCGTCAAGCGCGATTATCCGATCGTCTTTGCGACGCTCTATATCTTCTCGCTGATGGGCCTGCTGGTCAGCCTGCTGTCGGACCTGATCTATACCTGGGTCGATCCGCGCATCGATTTCGACCGGAGGGATGTCTGATGGCCGACATCACTGCCAGCCCTTCCCCCGTCACCGGTGCTCCCGGCCGGCTGTCGCCGGTCAATCGCCGCCGCTGGGAAAATTTCCGGGCCAACCGCCGCGGCTACTGGTCTTTCTGGATATTCATGGTGCTGTTCGGCCTCAGCCTGTGCGCCGAGTTCATCGCCAACGACAAACCGGTGCTTGCCTCCTACAAGGGCGAGATCCTGGTGCCGGTGCTGGTCGACTATCCGGAGGAAAAGTTCGGCGGCTTTCTCGCCGAGACGGACTACCGCTCCGATTACATCCGCGAAGAGATCAATGCCAATGGCTGGATGATCTGGCCACCGATCCGCTATTCCTATCAGACCGCCAATTCCAACATTCCCCACTCTGCGCCAACGGCGCCCTTCTGGCTGATGGACAGGGCCGAGCGCTGCTCCGGCTATCCGCAAGGCGCCGATGATCCGGCCTGCACACTGGGCAATCTCAACTGGCTCGGCACCGACGATCAGGCGCGCGACGTGACGGCAAGGATGATCTACGGTTTCCGTATCTCCGTCCTTTTCGGCCTTGCCCTGACCATCGCATCTGCCGTCGTCGGCGTCACCGCCGGCGCTGTGCAAGGCTATTTCGGCGGCTGGACGGATCTGCTGTTGCAGCGTTTCATCGAAATCTGGTCGTCGATGCCGGTGCTCTATATTCTGCTGATCATCGCGGCGATCCTGCCACCGGGTTTCTTCGTGCTGCTCGGCATCATGCTTTTATTTTCCTGGGTCGGCTTCGTCGGCATCGTGCGGGCGGAATTCCTGCGCGCCCGCAATTTCGAGTATGTCCGTGCCGCCCGGGCGCTCGGCGTCAACAACCGGACGATCATGTTTCGCCATCTGCTTCCGAATGCCATGGTGGCGACGCTGACCTTCCTGCCCTTCATTCTTTCCGGCTCGATCACCACGCTGACCTCGCTCGATTTCCTTGGCTTCGGCATGCCGCCCGGCTCGCCCTCCCTTGGCGAACTGATCAGCCAGGGCAAGTCCAACCTGCAAGCCCCCTGGCTCGGGCTGACCGCCTTCGTCGTCATGTCGGTCATGCTGTCGCTGCTGATCTTCATCGGCGAGGCGACGCGCGACGCCTTCGATCCAAGGAAGACTTTCCGGTGAGCCCGACGATGACAGACACTCTCCTTTCCGTCCGCAATCTCTCGGTCGCCTTTCATCAGGGCGGCAAGACATCGACGGCGGTGGACGGTATTTCCTTCGATATCAAGCGCGGCGAAGTGGTGGCGCTGGTCGGCGAATCCGGCTCGGGAAAATCGGTCTCGGCCAATTCGATCCTGAAGCTTCTGCCCTATCCGGCCGCCAGCCACCCGGGCGGCGAAATCCTGTTCAACGGCAAGGACCTAATGACGGCCTCGGATGCCGAGCTGCGCCGGGTGCGCGGCAACGACATCACGATGATCTTCCAGGAGCCGATGACCTCGCTCAATCCGCTGCATTCGATCGAGCGGCAGATCGCCGAAATCCTCGACCTGCACCAGGGCATCACCGGGGCTGCGGCGCGGACCCGCGTTTTGGAACTGCTCAATCAGGTCGGCATCCGCGAGCCGGAAAAGCGCCTTGCCGCCTATCCGCATGAACTGTCTGGCGGCCAGCGCCAGCGCGTGATGATCGCCATGGCGCTCGCCAACCGGCCTGAACTTTTGATCGCCGATGAGCCGACGACGGCGCTTGATGTGACGGTGCAGGCGCAGATCCTCGATCTTCTGAAAAAGCTCAAGGACGACCACGGCATGTCGATGCTGTTCATCACCCATGACCTTGGCATCGTCCGCAAGATCGCCGACCGGGTCTGCGTGATGACCAAGGGCAAGATCGTCGAAACCGGCCCGACAGCCGAGATTTTCGCCAACCCGCAACATGCCTATACCCGCCACCTGCTTGCCTCCGAGCCAAAGGGGGTACCTCCCGTTTCCGACACGTCGAAGCCGGTGGTGATGCAGGCTGAAGACATGAAGGTCTGGTTCCCGATCAAGGCCGGCTTCCTGCGCAAGGTGGTCGATCATGTGAAGGCGGTCGATGGCATAGACCTGACGCTGCGCGCCGGCCAGACGCTCGGCGTCGTCGGTGAATCCGGCTCCGGCAAGACGACGCTTGGCCTGGCGCTGACACGGCTGATTTCCTCGAAGGGCCGCATCAGCTTCATCGGCAACGAGATAACCGGCTATTCGTTCAAGCAGATGCGCCCGCTGCGCAACCGCATGCAGATCGTCTTCCAGGATCCCTTCGGCTCGCTCAGCCCCCGCATGGCCGTCAGCGATATCATCGCAGAGGGATTGAAGGTGCATGAGCCCCGTCTCTCCGACAAGGAGCGGGATGCCCGCGTGGCAGCGGCGCTTGAAGAAGTCGGCCTCGATGCGGCGACCCGCTGGCGTTATCCGCATGAATTCTCCGGTGGCCAGCGCCAGCGCATCGCCATTGCCCGCGCCATGGTGCTGAAACCGCAGTTCGTCATGCTCGACGAGCCGACATCGGCGCTGGATATGAGCGTGCAGGCGCAGGTGGTCGATCTCCTGCGCGATCTGCAGGCAAAACATGCGCTCGCCTACCTCTTCATCAGCCATGACCTGAAGGTGGTGCGCGCCCTTGCCAATGACATGATCGTCATGCGGCTCGGCAAAGTCGTCGAACAGGGCCCCTCCGAACGCATCTTCACCGCGCCGCAGGAAGATTACACCAAGGCCCTGATGGCCGCAGCGTTCAACTTGGAGGCGGTCGATGTGCCCGCCGTCCGCCAATAGAGTTTGTTATCATGCCGTCCAAGAGCCCCGTTATCGTCGATCTGAAGTTCATTCCACGCGAGGTGGAGGACGGCCTGAAGGGCGCTTTTTCCGGACGCGAGGTGCTCAATCTCGCTGACCCCGCACACAAGGGCCGCGACCTCTCCGGTATCGATTATGCCGTCGTCTGGAAATCCGATCCGGACCTGTTTTCCCGCGCGCCGGATCTCAAGGTGGTTTTCTCCGGCGGCGCCGGCGTCGATCACGTCCTGACGCTTCCGGGCCTGCCGGACGTGCCGCTGGTCCGCTTCGTTGATCGCAGCCTGACGACGCGGATGAGCGAATGGGTTGTCATGAACTGCCTCATGCACCTGCGCCAGCATCGCGCCTATGAGGCGCGGGCGAAAGCCCATGTCTGGGAGGATCTGAGCCAGCCGGAAGCGGCCGATGTGACCGTCGGCGTCATGGGCCTCGGTGTGCTCGGCCAGGACGCCATCCGCAAACTCGGCGTCATCGGCTTCAAGACGATCGGCTGGTCGCGCTCGAAAAAGGCGATCGATGCAGTCGAGACCTTTGACTGCGATGCGCTGGATGCATTCCTGGCCAGAACCGATTTTCTCGTCAGCCTGCTGCCGTTGACGGCAGAGACGAAAGGCATCCTGAACGCCTCCCTTTTTTCAAAGCTCAGCCGCAAGGGCCCATTTGGTGCTCCGGTCCTGATCAACGGCGGCCGCGGCGGCAGTCAGGTCGGTACTGACATCATCGCAGCCCTCAAATCGGGCGTACTCGGCGGCGCTTCGCTCGATGTCTTCGAACAGGAGCCATTGGACCGGGACAGCCCGTTCTGGGACATGGACAATGTCTATGTCACGCCGCATGTGGCAGCATCCTCGGACGTGAAAGCGCTGTTCGTTCACGCCGAACAGCAGATGGCCCGCTTCGAAAGCGGCCTGCCGCTGGAGCATCTGGTGGATCGCAAAGCCGGCTATTGATCAGGGCCGGCGGAAACCGGTCGGCTGATCATAGAGCCAGCCGATGCGCGCGATTGCGTCATCCAGCCCTTCGAGAGCAACGTTCATCGTGTGGCCGTTGGCGTGCAGCAGCGTCCTGTCGTCTTTCATGATCGCGACATGGCCCTTCCAGAAGACGAGGTCGCCGCGGCGGAGCTCGTCACGGCCGATTTCGATGCCGAGGCCCTTGGCTTGCATGTCGGTATCGCGCGGCGCGCTCTGGCCAACCATCATCATCGACAGCTGCACAAGGCCGGAACAGTCGATGCCGAAGCCGGAGCGGCCGCCCCAGAGATAGGGGGTTTCGAGAAACCGTCCGGCAATGGCGACATAATCGCCGGCCAGCGGCTGCCCAACCTCAGCGCAATGGTTGGCGATCACCGCCTGCCCGCCTTCCAAAAGGAAATAGCGCGTGCCGCGTGTCTCGCGCTCGTCGACGACGGCGATCCGATTGCCCATCGACAGCGCCTGCACCGCCGGAAATTTGAGGTCCGGCCCGGAATAGACGAAGGTGCGCGGTGCGGTGACGATATGGGTGAGGCTGCGGATCACCGGGGAGACGGCATCGTCCGGAATATAGCCGACATAGCCGTCGAAATCGGCCTTTACCCAGGCCCAGCCGCCATTGGTATCGAGCACGCGGACCGTTTCACCGAGCAGCAGCTCCGTATCGGTGCCGCATTCGAGTTCCGGCCTTGCCCGCACCTGCACCACGGGCACGCAGATCACGCCCGGCGAACCGCTGACATAGCTGGGCGCCTCGACGACGCCGCGCAGGCGTTCCTCGGCAAGATCGGGGCGGTAGGCATTCAGCCGGCGGTCTGGAAGATCAAGCATCGTTTTCTCAGATAGACAGTTTGCGTCCCTGATCAATGATCAGATCGCCAAGTTTTTCAAGATAAAGCGCACCTTCGACTGTGCGCTTGATGATCACATTGCGTCTGTCGCGCTCGTCGCGGGTCCGGGTCACCAGGCCAAGATCGCCCATCGTGTCGAGTGCGCGGGTGATGACCGGCTTGGTGACGCCCAGAACTGCGGCAAGCCCACGCACCGTATGGGGCGGCGGAACGAGGTAGATATGCAGCAGAATAGACAGTTGTCGCAGCGTCAGGTCACGATTGTCGACCCGCACCTGTTCAAGCGAGACGCTGTGCCAGAGGTTCAGGGCTTGCGAAGCTGATAATTCCACCGGCATCGGACGCCCTCGGTTCAATCGGCCCCCATTTTAGCAGTCCGACCGTTACGGAACCGTTTCTTTTCGGGGGCTGTTCGTTGGCACCCTCAAATCTGCGCGACGGCCTTTTCGATCCTTGCCAGGTGCGCAGTGCGTTGCGATGGTGTCACCCGGTCCATGTCGTGCAGCGAGATCATCCGGAATTTCACATCCTTGGCGCAGAAGGACGCGATGCCGCGTTTCAGCAGGCGGCGCACCGGGCTTCCCATATAGAGCTTCACAACCCACCAGGGCGAACCCGTCGTCGTCAGCGCCCAAAACAGCTTGATATTGGTGAGGCGCGGAAGGATGCGGCCGCCGGATTGCTCGTGGTCGAAGGCGACGCCGGGCGCAAAGACGCGGTCGAAGAAGCCCTTGAGGATCGCCGGAAAATTGAACCACCATTGCGGAAAGACCAGGATCAGCCCATCGGCTGCCCGCAGCCGGGCGACGATGTCGTCTACGGCCGTGGTATCGTAAGGAGTGTCGAAATAACCTCGCCGTTCCTCTTCTTGCAGTCGTGGATCGAAGTCTTCCCTGTAGAGATCGAGCAGATCGACGCTGTGCCCACTTTTCTCCAGTGACGCCTTCGCCGTTGCGGCGACGCCTGCGGCAAAACTGTCGGTGAGCGGGTGGGCGAGAACGAGGAGAATGCGCATCCTAAAACAGGCTGCCCTGTTTCGGCGGTGCCGCAGCCGCCGGCTTTTCGGCGCGTTTCTTCGCCGGCTGTGGCGGCGGCGGGGCACTGCCCTCGGTGGTCACCGCATTGATCGAGCCGTCGGCAAATTCGATGGCGATCGTCTGGTTGAGAGACAACGCCGAAGCGCCCTTCACCGGCGCGCCAGTTTCGTCGCGCACCAACGCATAGCCGCGTTTCAAGACGTTGCGATAGGACAACGATTGCAGGATGCGGTCATGCGCCGTCACCGTGCTGCGCCGGCGCCGCAGGTCGGCCAGAAGCGCGCTGTCGGCCCTGCCGGAAAGACCGGTCAGGCGATCCTGAGACCGATGAATCTGGCTCAATAAACGGGCAGGCAGCGTGCGCAGGGCGGCATCGGCGGAAGATATCCGCGAGGCGGACCGCTGCAGCAATCGCTCGACGATGCGCTCGGCGCGGATCATCCGCTCGCCAAGCTTCTGCCGCCGTTCGTTGATCCGGTTCGACAGGACGTCGGGTCGGAGATGTGCAGCTGTGCGTTCAAAGGCCCGCCGCTTGTTGGTGGTGTTCATCTGCAAACCGCGTCCGAGCCCAGCCGAGGCCTCGTCGAAACGGCGCCGCGGCAGAGCCAGCAGCTGATCGAGGGAGGGCAGGGCACGGGTCAGCGCCCGCACGCTCTGCCGGCGATTGTCCATCTGCCGCGTCACGGCCGATTTCAGCCGGGCGGACAGCGCCGAAACGGCAGCGTCCAGATCGGCCTTCACCGGCACGGCCATTTCCGCGGCTCCAGTCGGGGTCGGCGCCCGCTGGTCGCTGGCATAGTCGATCAAGGTCCAGTCGGTCTCGTGGCCGACGGCCGAAATCAGCGGTATCTGTGAATTGGCGGCCGCCCGCACCACGGCTTCGTCGTTGAAACTCCAGAGATCCTCCAGGCTGCCACCGCCGCGCGCGACGATCAAGAGATCCGGCCGGGCAATCGGCCCGCCTGGGGTAAAGGCATTGAAGCCCTCGATCGCAGCGGTGACCTCATTTCCGGAACCTTCGCCCTGCACGCGCACCGGCCAGACGATGACATGGACCGGAAACCGGTCCGCTATCCGGTGCAGGATATCGCGGATGACGGCGCCGGTCGGCGAGGTGATGACACCGATGACTTTCGGCATATAGGGCAGCGGCCGCTTGCGCGACGGATCGAACAACCCTTCAGCGCCGAGCTTGCGCTTGCGCTCCTCGATCAGCGCCATCAGGGCACCGGCGCCGGCCGGTTCCAGCGTTTCGATGACGATCTGGTATTTGGAGGAGCCGGGGAACGTCGTCACCTTGCCGGTGGCGATGACTTCCATACCTTCTTCGGGCCGGAACTTCAGCCGGCTCATCGTACCCTTCCAGATGACGGCATCGATGCGCGCCTTGTCGTCCTTCAGGGCAAAATAGGCGTGACCCGATGAATGCGGGCCGCGATAGCCGGAAATCTCGCCACGCACCCGTACCTGGTCAAAGGCCTGCTCGACCGTGCGCTTGATGGAGCCGGACAGTTCGGAGACCGAATATTCGGCGAGATTGGAGGGCGAATCGGATTCGAAGAACGAGCTCATCCGGCTATTTTGCCGTGCCCGGCGGCGGATAGCCAGTCTTCGCTTTTGCGCTCAACAGACCTTTCCGCACTGCCGGGTTTCTGGCGTCCAAATGGACGCCTGTTCCGCCTCGTGCTGGTACCGGCGGATTCTCGTTTGGCGGGAAAGCGGCTCAGACCGTTTCCCAGCCATCCTTCTCGCTGGCGCGGTAGATGGCGTCGATCAATTTCTGGTTGTTGATCGAGCTTTCGAGCGTCACGACCTCTTCCTTTTCGCCTTTCGCGGCGCGGGAAAACGCCTCGGCCTCCAGCTTGTACTGGCGCGCATCCTGAAAGCGGAAAAGCTGCGACTGCGAATGGTTCTGGTTGGTCAGTTCCAGCTCTTCCGCACCATAACGGTCGGCGTTGAAGGGGGATTTGACCTCGATGAAACCCTTGTCGCCATGGAACACCATGATCTGCCGGGCGGCGAGCTGGGTGGAAATGTAGAAGCTCAGTTCGAAATCGCCGAAATCGGCCCGCACGCTCGAATAGATGTCGGTACCGAACTCCGGATCGCGGTCGGTGCTGGCCTGGACTCGCAGCGGTTCCTTGCCGGTGACGAAACGGGTCGAGATCGTCGGATAGACGCCGATATCCGGCAGCCCGCCGCCGCCGAGTTCCGGCTTGTTGCGCATGTTGCCGGCATCGCGGTTGAAATAGGTGAAGGCGCCCTGCACATGGCGCAGCCTGCCGATCGCGCCTTCGGCCAGCAGCGAGCGGACCTTGCGCCAGACCGGGCTGTAGGTGACCATGTAGGCTTCGGAAACCAGAACCTTGTTGCGGTCGCGCGCCTCGATCAAAGCGTCGATTTCCGAGGCTTTCAGGGCGATCGGTTTTTCGCAGAGCACATGCTTTCCGGCATTTGCGGCCTTGATCGTCCATTCCACATGCTGCGACGTCGGCAGTGGAATGTAGACGGCGTCGAGCAGGTCGGAGGCGAGCATCTCCTCGTAGGAGCCAAAGGCGTGCGGCACCGAAAAGCGGTCGGCCATCTCGCGTGCTTTGGACAGGTCGCGGCTGGCAATTGCCGTCACGACGCAGTTTTCCGCGTCCTGGATGGCCGGAACAACCAGTTCGCGGCCGATCTTTGCTGTCGATAGAATACCGAAACGCAACATGGTGTGTCCTCCGTTTTGGCGGCACAGTAACCGCGAGGTACGTGCCTATCAAGCTTTCCCTGCCGGAATAAATTGCAGCCGAGCATGTAAAATCGCTGTACCGGGCCTATGTTCCCGGTGCAGACTTCACGCCTCCCAAGTGATGTATCCCAAACAATCTGGAGCGACCTTATGCAAAAGCGAACTCTTGGCCGCACGGGCCTGTCGATCGCGCCGCTGGTCTTCGGCGGCAATGTCTTCGGCTGGACCGCCGATGAAAAGACATCCTTCCAATTGCTCGATGCCTTTTTCGATGCGGGGTTCAATGCGATCGATACCGCAGATGTCTATTCTTCCTGGTTTCCCGGCAATAGCGGTGGCGAATCCGAGACGATCATCGGCAAATGGCTGAAACAGCCGGGCCGGACCAGAGACGAGGCCGTCATTATCACCAAGGTCGGGTCCGATATGGGGCCGGGCAAGAAGGGTCTGTCTTCCGGGTGGATCATGCAGGCGGTCGAGGATTCCCTTCGCCGGCTACAGACCGATCATATCGATATCTATCTCTCCCATTGGCCGGATGACGAAACGCCCTATGAGGAAACGCTCGGCGCCTACGACAAGCTTCTGCAGCAGGGCAAGATCCGCCATGCCGGCGCTTCCAATCTCAATGCGGCGCAGTTGCGCGCAGCACTGGATGTTTCCGCAGCCAAGACGCTGCCGCGCTACGACGTGCTGCAGCCGGAATACAATCTCTATGACCGGGCCTCCTTCGATGGGCCGCTGCGCAACCTCTGCATCGCCGAAGATATCGGTGTCATCAGCTATTTCGGCCTGGCGCGGGGGTTTCTGTCGGGCAAGTATCGCTCGCACAAGGACCTCGAAGGCTCGGCGCGCGGCAGCGGCGTCGGCAAGTATCTGGACGGGCGCGGCATGCGCATTCTCGGCGCGCTGGACGAGGTCGCGGCCGATACCGGCAATACGCAGGCGGAAATTGCTCTCGCCTGGATCATGGCGCGCAAGGGCGTGACGGCCCCGATCGCCAGCGCCACCAACCTGGCGCAGCTTGAAAGCCTGGCGAAATCGGCTTCGATCACCCTTTCCGATGAAGCCTGCCAGCTGCTAAACGAAGCGAGCGAATAGGCCCGGAGGGAGGGACGGAACATGACGGTTGAGATACGCGATGCGGCGGCAGGCGACGAGGCCGATTGGCGCAGGCTCTGGGCAGGCTATGTCGCCTTCTACAGGGTGGCCGTATCCCAGGAAGTGACGGCCACGACCTGGGCCCGGATCATCGATCCGGCGACACCGCTTTTCATGCGGGTCGCCGTTCTGGAGGGCCAGGTGGTCGGCTTTGCCATCTGCCTTTTGCATGAGGCGACCTGGGTCAAGGAGCCGGTGTGTTATCTGGAGGATCTGTTCCTCGACGAGGTGGCGCGCGGGAAGGGCATCGGCAGGGCCCTGCTCGACGATCTCGTCGCCAAAGCCAAAGCCAACGGCTGGGCGCGCCTGTACTGGCACACCGACGAGGGCAACCAGACCGCGCGAAAACTCTATGACCGGTACACCGAGGCCGATGGTCATGTGCGCTATCGGATAAGTTTCTAGCACGTGTCGCCGCAACGCCGCGCGTTCGGCCCGGATTCGCATAAGCGCTACGGCGCCTTCACCAGCTCCGGAAACCCCCGATAGACATCGGCATGGCTGCCGGAATGGTTGGCCATGCCCTCCTTGGTCAGAAGCCCGGCGGGCGCGATATAACTGCGGATGCGCCGGGGCGGCCGTTCATGCCACTGGATGTTGACGGCCCAGAGTTTCGGGAAAAAGCAGAGCGAGGCATAGGGCAGGTGGTCGTGGATCCACCAGGCCAGCGATTGCCAGCCGCCAACGGTTGCACGCCGGTCCCAGACCCAGGGAACGACGATGCAGGCGGTCGCACCCATGCAGCCGTCGGCATCGCGCATGTCCCAGATATGGTCGGCGGCACTGGCCGCATTGGTCGAGCAGTTGAGCTTGTTGCGGTTGCCGAAATCGTTGACCGAGCGCGACCGGTAGCCGGAACGGATATGCAGCCGCCCGAATGTCCGTTGCAGCGGCTCAAGCAATTCCTCGCAGAGCTTGGTGCCGGCGGCGATCGCCAGCTGCGGATCGTCGGGAATGTTCGGCATGCCATAGAAATCGGCGATCTCCGAATGCAGGAAGTCGCGCAAAAAGAAATTCTCCGACAACCGCGCCCGGCCCATATCCTCAAGCGCTTTCATCGATCCCGGCTTTTTCATGCGCGTGTCTCCCGTTTTCACAAGATTATGCCGCCGGACTGTTGCGTGCCACCCGTTTTCCCTCAGCCTGAATAGCGGAAGAAATCGATGAAGGCGCGTAGCGCCGGGCGCATCTGCCGGCGGCTGGCATAGTAAAGATAGGGGCCGGGATAGGGTGCGCACCAATCGTCCAGGACCCTGATCAGCCGTCCTGCTTCGATATGCTCGATCACGCGCGCCTCGAAGGCATAGGTCAGTCCTGCGCCGCCGATTGCTGCGGTAATGATCGGCCGGTCCTCGCCGAGGATCAGCGGTCCCTCGATTGGAATGGTCAATTCCTGTCCATCCTTTTCGAATTCCCAATTGTAGAGCGTACCGTTGGAAAACCGGCGGCGGATACAGCGATGGCGGACAAGGTCGCGGGGATGCTGCGGGATCGGAAACTGGTCGAAATAGGAAGGAGAGGCGACGATGGCGCCACGCAAGGGCGGGCCGATCTTCACCGCGATCATGTCGGCCTCCAGGCTTTCCTCCAGCCGGATGCCGGCATCGAAGCCCTCGCGAACAATATCGGTAAACCCGTCTTCGTCGGCGATTTCCAGCGTGATACCGGGGTAGAGGCCAAGGAATTTGCCCAGCCGCGGTGCGATCAGCAGGTCGGCGGCAAATCGCGGTGCCGTAATGCGCAGATTGCCGGAAGGCTGTCCCTTCGCCTCGACGACGGCTGCCAGGGCGATGCCGATTTCCTCCAATGCCGGACGCAACCGCTCCAGCAACAGCAAGCCTTCTTCCGTCGGCGCGACACTGCGCGTGGTGCGGGCAAGCAGCCGCACGCCAAGGCTTTCCTCGAGCGTCGAAACGGCATGGCTGACAGCCGAGGGAGCAATGCCGAGCTCCCGCGCGGCGGCGCGAAAACTGCGATGCGCGGCGACGGTGGAAAGGACGGCAAGTTGAGCAAGTTGATTCCGGTTCATTGATCGAAATGATAGAACAACCCGTTAGGATTTGCAGCCATTATCAAACGGTTCAGTGTGCATTAATTTGGCGGTGTATCGCAGACGCCCGATGGCGCCTGCGTTCCCCTTCCGGCTCAAAAGGAGCACTCCCTATGAAAACCCGCACACTTGGACAGGATCTCACCGTCTCGGCCGTCGGCCTCGGCTGCATGGGCATGAGCTTTGCCTATGGCCCGGCCGACGAACAGGCATCGATCCGCACCCTGCACCGCGCCGTCGATCTCGGCGTGACGTTCTTTGACACTGCCGAGGTTTATGGCCCTTATGAAAACGAAATCCTGCTGGGCAAGGCCCTTAGGGATGTTCGTGGTAAAGTCACCATCGCCACCAAGTTCGGCTTCCGCATCGCCACCGGCAAATCCCCCAGCGAGACCATTACAGGCGTTGATGGCCGCCCCGAAAACGCCAAGGCCGTGGCCGAAGCCTCGTTGAAGCGCCTCGGTACCGATGTCATCGACCTCTATTACCAGCACCGCGTCGATCCCGCCGTGCCGATCGAGGAAACCGTCGGCGCAATGGCCGAATTGGTGCGCGAAGGCAAGGTGCGTACCCTTGGCCTGTCGGAGGCGAGTGCCGCCACCATCCGCCGCGCCCATGCCGTGCATCCGATCGCCGCCGTCCAGAGCGAGTACTCGCTGTGGAGCCGCGATCCGGAAGACGAGGTGCTGGATGTTTGCCGCGAACTCGGCATCGGCTTCGTGCCCTATAGTCCGCTCGGACGCGGCATGCTGACCGGCGCCATCCGCACCTTGGACGATCTGGCAGAGAACGACTTCCGCCGCAACCTGCCGCGGTTCCAGGCGGAAAATCTCGATGCCAACGCGGCGCTTGTCGGAACGCTGGCCGGGATCGCCGGTAACAAGGGCGTGACGGCGGCGCAGCTGGCGCTTGCCTGGGTGCTGCATCAGGGTGATTTCATCGTGCCGATCCCCGGCGCCCGCAAGCTCGACCATCTCGAGCAGAATGTTGTAGCGGCCGGGATCGTCCTGTCTGCCGAAGAACTGACGGTACTCAGCGAAATCCTGTCACCCACCCGCGTGGCCGGCAATCGCTACTCGGAGGCGTCGCTGGCGTTGACGAACAGATAGGCGCACATGCCTGATCAATCCGCTGTTTCGCCCTTCTACAGCGCCGCGCGTTATTCATAACGCGCGGAGCTGTAGCACTTTAAACTTGCCGCATAATTCCTCTAATCGGAATCGATCGGGGGGATTATGCAGCGGGGCGAGACGCTCCCGCGGCGATGCGACGCCGGCCCAGCTTCGTTCTTGTTCCCTTCGCCCGTCATGATAGGATCGACCGGTCAGCAAGGGAGAGAAGAATGCCCGACGCACAGGCAATTGGTACGATCGTTCACCTCTATGTCGATGGCATGGCATTTTGCAACGAGGCGGCGCTGCGCAAGGCCTTCCATCCAGATGCCAAGATCATCGGCAATTACGAGGGCGCCGTCGAATGGATGTCCCGCGACGATTTCATCGCCGCTATCCTCGCAGAGGAGCCGGCCCCTCCCGGAACCCAGCCGCTGATGGATATCGAGATCACCGACATCGAGGGTGACGCCGCTTTCGTCAAGGTCACCGACGAGTTTGCCGGGATGCGTTTCTCCGATTATCTGTCGCTGCTGAAGATCGACGGGCATTGGGTGATCGTCAACAAACTGTATCATCTGCATCGGTAGGGGGCCGCACGCGATGTGTGAAATCCAGTAGGCGCTGGGGGTGCTGCCATACATGATGAAGGCGCAAGAAAGATAAACTTACGCCTTCAAAATCGATCTACCGAACCGACTGGGCCTTAGTGCAATCGGCGCTGAGCGACCGGTGACGCTCGTCAGCGGAGCTTCACGTTGGCGTGCTGATTGGCGGCATCCGTGTCAGTGGCCGGTGTCTTGGTGTCGTGACCTGTGAATGGACTTCCCTGGCCAGGCGCCAAGGTCCCACTGTGACCGGCACTGTTGGTCGTAAAGGCGTGCGTCGTGGAAGAGGCGGTGCCGCCGGACTTCAATCCGTGCTGTTGCGCCTGGAAAAGGTGGTCGTCCGCCTGGGCAACGGCGCAGAGGGAGATCAGCAAGGCCGCCGACGCGGTCATCAAGGTGTACATCTTCATCGCAAAACTCCTTTGTTTTCTGCCCCACGGTACGACTCGCCAGCTGCCGCCGATATTCCCCGATTCCCTATCACGTCGTCGTGAGCCGCATCCTGAACGGGTCGTTTATGGGATTTGTGGGGAGAGACGGAGTGCGCGGTCCGCGCCAAGCCTGGCGATGCATCTGGGGGGCTCGCGGCCCCGATATCGGCAAACGACCCCGTGCAAAATCTCCGGCTGCGACCACGGCCGATGGTCTGGTGCCCGCTATCGGCGGACACCAGACCAATTACGTCGGTCCTTTGCTCAAACACGGTGGCCGGTTGTATCTCAGGCAGACAAAAAGGGGCGAAAAAACCGCCCCTTCCGATATGTCGTCAAGCCCGCAGAACCCCGCCCGTGTTCTTGGTCACGTTGGCGATGATCTTGCCGGTCAGGGCCTCAAAGTCCTCGTCGGTCAGCGTGCGCTCGGCCGGCTGGATGACGACTTCGATGGCGACCGACTTCTTGCCTTCGCCGACCGATGCGCCCTCGAAAATGTCGAAGACGTTGACGCCGGTGACCAGCTTGCGATCGGCGCTCGATGCGGCCTTCAGGATCGCGCCGGCTTCGACGGTCTTATCCACCACGAAGGCGAAGTCGCGCTTGACGGCCTGGAAGGGCGAAAGCTCCAGCGCCGGCTTGGTGCGGGTGGCCTTCTTCTTCGGCTCGGGCATCGCGTCGACATAGACTTCGAAGCCTGAAAGCGCTCCGGAAACATCGAGCGCTTCCAGCACCTTCGGATGGAATTCACCGAAGTAACCAAGGATGGTTTTCGGGCCGAGCTTGATCGTGCCGGAACGGCCGGGATGGTACCAGGACGGGCCGCCGGCTTCGAACTGGACATTGCCCATCGGCACGCCGCAGGCTTCGAGAACGGCAATGGCGTCGGCCTTGGCGTCGAAGACATCGACCGGCTTGCCGCCGCCCTTCGTGGCATTCGACCAGGAGCGGCCGGCACCGGCAAGCGATGCCGTGCCACGGCGAATCCCGCCGGCAACGCGGCGCTGGCCGGATGGCGTGTCGTTCTCATAGGTACCGGAGACCTCGAAGATCGCCACGTCGCCAAAGCCCTTGTCGGCATTGCGCTGCGCGGCGGTCAAAAGACCGGGCAGCAGCGATGGCCGCATATCGGACATGTCGGCAGCGATCGGATTTGCCAGCGACAGGCCTGCCGCGCCGCCACCGAAAAGCTCGGCCTGCGCCTTCGAGACGAACGACCAGGTGACGGCTTCGAGCATGCCGCGCGAAGCGAGCGCCCGCTTGGCAAGCCGGGTGCGAATCTGCAGCGTCGTCAGGATCTTGCCGTTGACCGCGCCGAGGCTTTCGATCGGTTCAGGCTTGATATTGTCGACGCCATGGATGCGCATGACCTCTTCGACGAGGTCCGCCTTGCCATCGACATCCGGCCGCCAGGAGGGGACGGAAACCGAGACTTGGTTGCCGGAGCCTTCGACGCCAAAGCCCAGGCCCTTCAGGATCGAAATGGCTTCTTCGGAGCCGACATCGAGACCCGTCAGGCGCTTGACCTCCGAAACGGGGAAATCGACGACCTTGGCCGTATAGCCGTGGTAGCCGACAATATCGGTCCTTGCCGCCGTACCGCCGCAGATATCGACGATCAACTGGGTGGCGCGTTCGATGCCCGGGATCATGTATTCCGGATCGGCGCCGCGCTCGAAGCGGTAGCGCGCATCGGTGATGATCCCCAGCGCCCGGCCGCTCTTGGCGATGTTCATCGGGTCCCACAGCGCGGACTCGATCAGCACGTTCACGGTGTTTTCGTCGCAGCCGGAATGTTCGCCGCCCATGATGCCGCCGATCGACTCGATGCCGTCCTCGTCGGCGATGACGACGTTAGCCGGCGAAAGAGTATATTCGCGCGTATCGAGCGCCAGGACCTTTTCGCCTTCCACAGCGCGGCGGACGATAAGGTTCCCCGTGACCTTGGCGGCATCGAAGACGTGCAGCGGCCGGCCCTGGTCGAAGGTCATGTAGTTGGTGACATCGACCAGCGCATTGATCGGGCGAAGGCCAATGGCGAGCAGGCGCTGCTGCATCCATTTCGGGCTTGGACCATTTTTGACGCCGCGCACCAGGCGCAGCGCAAAGCCGGGGCACAGGTGTGTGTCCTCGCCGAGGTCGAGCTTGACCTTGGTCGTCGTTTCGCCTTCAACCTTGAAAGATGGCGCCGCCGGAGCCTTCAGCGTACCAAGGCCGGATGCGGCGAGATCGCGGGCAATACCGTAGATCGAGGTGCAGTCCGGACGGTTCGGCGTCAGGTTGATCTCGATCATCGGATCGTCGAGCCCGGCGTAAGCGGCAAAGCTGGTGCCGACGGGCGCATTGTCCGGTAGATCGATGATGCCGTCATGGCTGTCCGACATCTGCAACTCTTTTTCCGAGCACATCATGCCGCGGCTTTCGACGCCACGGATGGTGCCGATCGCCAGCGTCACGTTGATGCCGGGCACATAGGCGCCCGGTGCCGCGAACGCGCCAACGAGGCCAGCCCGCGCGTTCGGCGCGCCGCAGACCACCTGAACGGGCGCGCCCGAGCCGGTATCGACCATCAGCACCTTCAGCTTGTCGGCCTGCGGATGTTTTTCGGCCGAGACGACCTTGGCGATGACGAACGGCTTGAAGGCGGCCTTGTCGTCGACATCCTCGACCTCGAGCCCGATCGCCGTCAGGCGCTCGCAGATCTGTTCGAGGGTCGCATCGGTTTCCAGATGGTCTTTCAGCCAGGAGAGTGTGAATTTCATTGTCTTACTCCTTCGGGTCTCTCGGCACGGTGGTCGTTTCCCTGCGCTGGAGACCGTCGTCAATATGGAAAAAGGGAAGCTGTTCGCTCACATAACCATGCACGCTTGGCGGATAGTTCTGCGGGCGGTCCATCGCGCCCAGCATCAAAAAAATCTGTCCGTCGAGCCGCTCATCGGCATAGGAAACCGGTGATCCGCAGACGCCACAGAACGTGCGCGTGATCGGCGAAACACCGAAGCGCGAAGCCGGTACCGTTTCGCGAAAGGTCACGTCATCCGCGCGAAAACCGACAAAGGCCGAAACGGGCGCTCCGCTTGCGCGCCGGCAATCGCTGCAATGGCAATAGCTGACATGGACGGGATCGGCTTTGGCCTCAAACCGCACGGCTCCGCACCGGCATCCGCCGGTGTGGGTCGCGTTCGTTTCGGCCGCAGCACTCATCGTCGGTTTCCTGATCTCAGGCGCTCAATCCGCCAAACAGCGTCGGCATGTCGAGCGGGCGGAAACCGTAGTGGCTCATCCAGCGCACGTCAGCGTCGAAGAAGTTTCTGAGGTCCGGCATGCCGTATTTCAGCATGGCGATACGGTCGAGACCCATGCCCCAGGCAAAGCCCTGGTAGACATCGGGATCGAGGCCGCCGGCGCGCAGGACGTTCGGGTGGACCATGCCGCAGCCGAGGATTTCCATCCAGTCGGTGCCTTCGCCGAACTTGACGATCGGGCCGGAGGAGCGGTCGCACTGGATATCGACCTCGAAGGACGGCTCGGTGAACGGGAAGAAGGACGGGCGAAAGCGCATCGTCACATCGTCGACCTCGAAGAAGGTCTTGCAGAATTCTTCAAGAATCCAGCGCATGTTGGCGACGTTCGACTTGGTGTCGACGACGAGGCCTTCGACTTGGTGGAACATCGGCGAATGGGTGGCGTCCGAATCCTGACGGTAGGTCTTGCCCGGGATGATGATGCGGATCGGCGGCTTCTGGGCCTCCATCGTGCGCACCTGCACCGGCGAGGTATGGGTGCGCAGAACCTTGCGCTCGCCCTTCTCGTCCGGATTGAAGAAGAACGTGTCGTGCATTTCGCGGGCCGGGTGACCCTCGGGGAAGTTCAGCGCGGTGAAATTGTAATAGTCGGTCTCGATATCCGGACCTTCGGCGATCGAGAAACCCATATCGGCGAAGATCGCGGTGATCTCGTCGATGATCTGGCTGATCGGATGGATGCGGCCGCGTTCCGCCGGGGAAGACCGCACCGGCAGCGAGATATCGACGGTCTCGCGGGCCAGCCGCTCGGCAATTGCCGCGTCCTTCAGCGCCGACTTGCGGGCCGTGATGGCTTCGAAGACATCAGTCTTCAGCGCGTTGATCGCGGCACCGCGCGTCTGGCGCTCTTCCGGCGTCATGGTGCCGAGCGTCTTCAGGAGTTCGGAGATCGAGCCCTTCTTGCCGAGTGCATTGACGCGCACGGCTTCGATCGCGGCTTCGTCATCGGCTCCGGTAACCTCGGTCAGCAGCTTTTCTTTCAGTGCATGCAGATCGGACATGGTTCATTTCCCGTGATCGGTCAAAGAAAAACCCGCGCCAGCCGTACCAGCGCGGGTTTCCCAACTAAAATATCAAAGGCTTGGGAAGCGCTGGTCTTAACGAACCGCGCTTTCAAACTCGTTGGTGGTGCCTGCGTCCTTGAGGTATTCAAGCGCCTTCTTGGCAGCAGCGACGAGTGCGCCGAATGCTTCCGTCTCATGGATAGCCATGTCGGAGAGAACCTTGCGGTCGACTTCGATGCCAGCCTTCGACAGACCGTCGATGAAACGGCCGTAGGTCAGGCCATGTTCGCGAACGGCAGCGTTGATGCGCTGGATCCAGAGAGCGCGGAAGTTGCGCTTGTTGACCTTACGGTCGCGATAGGCAAAAGCCTTCGAGCGATCCACGGCAGCCTTGGCTGCGCGGATGGTGTTCTTGCGGCGGCCGTAGAAGCCCTTGGCTGCCTTGAGTGTCTTCTTGTGCTTGGCGTGAGCTGCTACGCCGCGTTTTACACGTGCCATGTCATGATCTCCTTAAAAATCCAAAAGTGCCAGACGTCTTAGAGACCGTTGGGCAGGTAGTTCTTGATGACCTTCTTGCCATCAGGCTCTGCAAGCACCATGGTGCCGCGTGCATCGCGAATGAACTTGTTGGACCGCTTGATCATGCCATGGCGCTTGCCTGCGGCAGCTGCCATCACCTTGCCGGTCGCGGTGATCTTGAACCGCTTCTTGGCCGAGGATTTCGTCTTCATCTTGGGCATTTTGCTACTCCATTCTTCTTGATTTGAGATCGACTGACGAGGTCGTCTCCAGCGTAAAGAACGGCCACGGCATGCCCTGCCGGACCGTTCGGATGGGGGCTTTTACCCGAAGTCCCTGAAAAGCGCAACCCACCCGCCGGCGATTGATCGCGCTTGGATGCCATGCCGTCAGGCAGGATCGCGCACCGGCCGTCGAGCGACCTTCAGCGGAAAGGTCAAGATTGCCTTCAGTCCGCCCAGATCGGATTGTCCGAGCGTCAAGGAGGCGCCGTAGGCATCGGCGATATCCGCGCTGATCGCCAAGCCAAGCCCCGTTCCTTCTGGCTCCCTGTCGTCTGCGTTGTCAAGCCGCGCGCCTCTTTGAAGGATGGATTGACGATCGTGTTCGGCAATCCCGGGGCCGTCGTCCTCGATAAGGATCGCAATGTCTTGATTTGACCGATGTGCGGAGAACCGGATGAACGAGCGCGCCCATTTTGCCGCGTTGTCGAGCAGGTTGCCGAGGCATTCGGCCAGGTCGGCGGGATCGACGTCGAGAGACAGCGAGCTGTCGATGGAGACCTGCCAGGCGATATCCCTTTCGGCGGTGACAGGCCGCAATACACTGACAAGCTTGCCGCCGAGGCCCATGACGGATGTCGTCGCCATTCGTTCGACGCCCATGCGGGCCGCCTGCAATTGACGGTCGGCACGCTGACGGGCAAGCTCGACTTGCCGAAGCGCCAGCGTCCGCTCTTCATGTGGGAGGTGTTCGGCAAGCTGCGCAAGAACCGTCAGCGGCGTCTTCAGACCATGGGCAAGGTCGCTGGCCCGCGCCCTGGCGCGTTCCACGGCAACTTCTCGCTCCTCCAGCAGCAGGTTGATCTCGCTGACCAGCGGCTGCACCTCGCTTGGGCCCGATGTTCCAAAATCGCGGACGCGGCCGGCTCGCACCGACGCTGCCCGCTCGCTGAGGCGACGAAGGGGCACCAACCCGATGGCGCCCTGAAAAAAGGCCGCGGCGGCCAAAACGCCGGCGGTCGCAACCAGCATCAGCCTCAAACGCCCCTGAAAATCACCGAGTGCGGCATCCAGCTCCTTTTGCGGAAACGCCGCAGACGCGACGAAACGGACCGAAGGCGCGTTTTCGCCGAGTGACAGAACCTGACTATGGACGAGCAGCGGCTGGCCATCCGGGCCTTCGCTGACGGAAAATCCCTCATAATGGGAGACAGCCGGCGTGCCGACCTCGATCGCCGTATCCCACAGCGAGCGCGACCGCATCGTTTTGCCCTTGATGGGCGAAATCTGCCAGTAGCGCCCGCCCGCCGGAAGGTCGAAACGCGGATCTGCAGGTTCGCGGCCTAACGTCAGTTCGCCGTCGCGCAACGTAACCTCGACGGCGAGCGTGTCGATGATGGTGGTCATTTCCCCGCGATATTGAGCAACAACGTAATCAGTGAAGAACCGGGCGAGCGACAGCCAAACCACGAGCACCACCAGACCGATCGCGATCACCGCCCCGACCGCCAGCCGCAGCCGCAGCGAGCGCATCATGAAGGCGTTTCCGGCAATAGATAGCCGAAGCCGCGCCGTGTCTCGATGGCAGCGCTTTCGGTTTTGCGGCGCAATCGCGCAACCATCGCCTCGACGGCATTTTTCGCTGAATCGTCGTCCCGCCCCTGAACATGGCTTGCCAGTTCGAGCTGGGTCAGCACCTCGCCCTTCCTTTCGATGAAATACGCGACCATGCGATATTCCAGGGGACTGAGTTCGAGCGCTCCGCCATCGAAGGTAACACGACGGGTTGTCTCGTCCAGGGTGAAGCGGCCTGCCGACTTGACGGCCTGAAACCGTGGTCCGGCGCGGCGCAGAAGCGCCCTCAATCGCGCCACCAGTTCTTCCGCTCGAAATGGCTTTGGTATGTAGTCGTCGGCGCCGGCGTCGAAACCATCGACCCGTTCCATCCACGATCCGCGGGCCGTTAGCACGACGACGGGCGTTTCCACCCCCTCTTGCCGCCAGCGTTTCAGGATCGACAGTCCATCCAGACCCGGTAGACCGAGATCAAGGATGATCGCCGCATAGCTGGCGTCCTCACCCCGCTCCCAGATGTCGGGGCCGTGCGCCAGCGTATCGACCGCATAGCCTTCGGCTTCCAGTTTTCCACGCACATGACCGGCGATATAGGGATCATCCTCTGCCAGAAGTATGCGCATCTGTGCCTCAAAGTCCGAAGACGTTCATGAATTTGCCGGTCTGTGCATCGATTCTGAGTTCGCGGATCACGCCCATTTTGTCCCGCGTCTTCAAGCGATAGACGTCCTTGCCCTTGTATCGCCGCAGATCGACGGCAATGACCGTGCCGTATCTCTCCGGATCGATCTGAGCGAGCACAGTCTTCAGAGGCAGGACTCGTCCTTGAGCAACGGCTTCCCACGCATTTTCCTGGTCCGTACCTTCCCCGACTTCCGATTGTTTTTGGATCGTCTGGCCGTCACCGCTATCGTCCTCACGTCCATTGTCCGCCTGCGGGTCGCCTGAGCCCCGCTCGCCGTTCGCACCGGTATCCGCTTGGCTGCTTTTCGCGCCACCATCTGCGAACGCTTTGCCGCCTCCGGGCAGTTGGGCCAGGGACAAGGCAAGGGACCAGCAAAGAAGAACGCCACCATGCCGTCGCTTCAGCGGCGCAGCATCGCGCAATCTCGCCAGATCCCGTTGCCCACGAATTTTCATTATTCCTCGACAGTCGCCAGCAGAATTGACCATAAAAGTGACGAAACACGGGCCAGCAGATAATTTTTCGTCGAAACCGTGTGCGCCCCGCTTCAGGTTTGATGCGGGGCGCACACGCGGGACATGGTCCGCTCGGTGGAGGCGACGAACCTGGCGCCCCCAAACGGTTAGCTCCAGGCTCGATTAGTCAGCACCACCCGTGCCGGTACCAACTGTGCCTGTTTCACCGCCGGCACCACCCGCGCCCGTGTCGCTGCTGGCACCGCCTGCGCCCGTGTCGCTGCTGGCACCGCCTGCGCCTGTGTCACTGCTGGCACCGCCTGCGCCCGTGTCGCTGCTGGCACCACCTGCGCCTGTGTCACTGCTGGCACCGCCCGCGCCCGTGTCGCTGCTGGCACCACCTGCGCCCGTGTCGCTGCTGGCACCACCTGCGCCCGTGTCACTGCTGGCACCGCCCGCGCCTGTGTCACTGCTGGCACCGCCTGCGCCCGTGTCGCTGCTGACACCGCCAGCGCCCGTGTCACTGCTGGCACCGCCTGCACCTGTGTCACTGCTGGCACCGCCAGCGCCCGTGTCGCTGCCGACACCGCCTGTGCCTGTTTCACCACTGGCACCACCTGTGCCTGTTTCACTGCCGCCGCTAGAGCTGGTATCATAGCCGCCATTCGGGCCGGCTTCGAAGCTGCTGACGGTTCCACTCTCTGCCAACGCCGTCGCCGCCAGGGGGTGGCTCGGACCAAGCGCAAGGACGGAGGCCGTTACTGGTCCTCCAGCAACACCGAGAATGCCGATTGTCGAAACGAGCAACATCTTCTTGAATGCACTATGCATGTCTTCATCCTTTTCCTTGTTTCGGGACGGGGGGAGACTGGCATCCGGCAACTGACAGGCCACTGAGCGCGTCTGTCAGCATTCTGTCAGGTTACGGGGCACGTCTTACGACAAGCGCCTGAAACGGAAAAAGCCGCCCTGGAGGCGGCTTCATCCTATGCGATCCTGATAACAGCCGCTTACCTTGGTGCCAGCACCATCATCATCTGGCGACCTTCCAACTTCGGCTCGGCTTCGACCTTGGCGATCGCCGTGGTGTCTTCCTTCACCTGGAGGAGCAGTTTCATGCCCAGTTCCTGGTGGGCCATTTCGCGGCCGCGGAATTTCAGCGTTACCTTGACCTTGTCGCCTTCTTCAAAGAAGCGGTTCATCGCGCGCATCTTGACGTCGTAGTCATGCGTGTCGATGTTCGGACGCATCTTGATCTCCTTGATCTCGATGATCTTCTGCTTCTTGCGCGCTTCGGCGGCTTTCTTCTGCGTGGCGTATTTCAGTTTGCCCAGATCAAGGATCTTGCACACCGGCGGTTCCGCGTTCGGCGAGATCTCGACGAGGTCGAGGCCCAGTTCTTCCGCCATGCGGAGCGCCTGATCGGTGGGAACGTTGCCGTGGTTGACGCCTTCGGCGTCGATGAGCTGAACCCGGAGGGACCGGATTTCCTTGTTAGAGCGGGGCCCGTCTTTGACAGGGGCGTCCGTTTTGAACGGTCTGCGAATGGTCGTACTCTCCTCGAGCTGTTACGAATGCAATGTCGGATGATAGCGCGATATCCCGGCAAAAACGCCGTTCAACTGCCGCTTGGTCTTCATGTGGAAATTGCTGCGGAAAAGTCAATAACACAGCTGTTTGCGAAAATCACCACCTGTCAGGCATTCGAAGAATCTGTTTTAGAAAGAAAATCGGCGGGAAGCGCTCAAAAATAGGGAAAATCGCATGTCATTGCCAGTGTCGAACGCCGATCCCGACTATCTCGAAGTCGGCAGCGGCAGCGAATCGCGCCGTATCGCCATGCGCATCCTGCCGGCAAAGAGCGGCAACGCCCTGCCGGTGCTGGTCTGGCTGGGCGGCTACCGGTCGGACATGACGGGCACCAAGGCCGTCGAGCTGGAGCGGCATGCCGCCGCCGCCGGTTCCGCGTGCATCCGTTTCGATTATTCCGGCCACGGCGCCTCGGGCGGCGCCTTTGCCGACGGCACGATTTCAAGATGGCTGGAGGAAAGTCTCGCGGTTATCGATCATGTTGGGCCTGAGCGCATGGTGCTGGTCGGCTCGTCGATGGGGTGCTGGGTAGCGCTCCGGCTGATCGCCAAGCTGCGCGCCCGTGGCGAGGGCGCAAAGATTGCCGGTCTCGTGCTGATTGCGCCTGCCCCGGATTTTACCAGCGATCTGATCGAGCCGAACCTAACGGATGCCGAACGGGCCTCGCTGGCCGAGCGCGGTTATTTCGAGGAGCCGACGCCCTATGGTCCGGATCCGAACATCTACACTGCGGGGCTGATCGAGGACGGCAGGCGGAACCGGGTTATGACCGGCATCATCGAGACAGGCTGCCCTGTGCATATCCTGCAAGGCATGCAGGATCCCGACGTTCCCTATAGCCATGCCCTGAAACTGATGGAGCATCTGCCATCGGACGATGTGGTGATGACGCTCATCCGCGACGGCGATCATCGCCTGTCGCGGCCGGAGGATATCGAGCGGATTCTGACCGCCGTGGACGCCATGCTGGCAGGCTGAAAGCCGCACCCACCACACACAGGATTTGCCGGGCATTTTAACCATATCCGGCGATCCCGGATTCTGCAGATTGACTTCGTTTCGGCCGCATTGTTAACTCTTTGTTAACGATTAGAGCGGCGCGCGGCGGGGTTTGACCGCGAAAGCTGACGTCAGGTTTCAGATTTTCGCGGGGATTCTTCCTGACTGTTTCAGAAGAGGACCGCGCCACAGGGGACATGTATGGCGCAGGTGATGGGCATCAGGAAAGCGGTCGTGGCAATTGCGGCTGTTTTCGCATCGGCAGGTGCTGCAATCCCGGCACCGTCGGCAACCGCACTGTCGATGCAGACCGGCGCCATCACGTCGCAGCCGATCGGTCATTACGAATTCTGCCAGACCCATCGCCCGGAATGCGAGATCAAGACCAAATCGACGACCGCGCCGCGCGTCACCGATTTCGGCTGGTCGGTCATCCGCCAGGTCAATCTGGCCGTCAACAGCGAAATCACCCCGATGACCGACATGGACCTGTTCGGCAAGGACGAAGTCTGGGCCTATCCGGACGGCGCCGGCGATTGCGAGGATTTCGTTCTCCTGAAGCGCAAGCGCCTGATGGAAAAGGGTTTCTCTCCCGCTGACCTTTTGATCACCGTCGTGCGCAAGCCGGATGGCGAAGGCCACGCCGTGCTCACGGTCCGCACCGCACAGGGCGACTTCATCCTCGACAATCTCGAAAACGAAATAAAGCTCTGGACCAAGACACCCTACCGCTTTTTGAAGCGTCAGGCCTCGGTCAACACCGGCCGCTGGGTCACCATCGAGAACGGCGCGGAAGTGCTGGTCGGTTCGGTCGGGAACTGATCAGAGCCTCTTCGGGCGTCATCCATTTTCAGGCAGTACCTGGCAACAGGCCTTGCGCCGGCCGGGCGTTTGCCGGTCGCTGATCAGGGGCCGCTGCCAATCGCACCTCAGCCAGAAGAAGGCTGCTGCCCTTACGCGTTCCCGATCAAAACACCCGCCGCCAGAACCAGGCTTCCGCCAAGCACCACCTGGAAGGCGGCGCGTAAAAATGGCGTCTCCATGTATTTGTTCTGGATGAAGGCGATGGCCCAGAGTTCGAAGAACACGATGATGCCGGCGGTGATCGTAGCTGTCCAGAAGTGCGGAATGAGATAGGGCAGGGCGTGGCCAAGTCCGCCCAGCGTCGTCATGATGCCGCAGGCAAGGCCGCGCTTGAGCGGCGAGCCGCGTCCCGAAAGCTTGCCGTCGTCATGGGCCACCTCGGTGAAGCCCATGGATATGCCGGCGCCGACCGATGCGGACAGGCCCACAAGGAACGTCTGCCAGGTGTCCTGGGTGGCAAAGGCGGCGGCGAAGATCGGCGCCAGTGTCGAGACCGAGCCGTCCATCAGTCCGGCGAGACCCGGCTGCACATAGGTGAGCAGGAACTGGCGGTGGGCCTTCTCGTCTTCCTTTTTACGCACGCCTTCGGGGACATGTTTTTCCGTCAGGCCGCGCGCGATGTCTTCATGGCCCTGTTCGGCCAGCGCCAGTTCGCCCAGCAGTTGCCGGGTTGCAGCGTCGGAGGTGCACTTCGCGGCCTCGACATAGAAGTTGTAAGCCTCGGTTTCCATGGATTCGGTCTCCCGCCGCATGGCGTCGAGCGACTGGTTGTTGCGCAGCCAGTCCGGCTTGCGGGTAAGGAAACCGCTGACATGTTCGCGCCGGATCAAGGGAATGCGTTCGCCGAAACGGCGGCGATGCATGTCGATCAGCATGTTCTTGTGTGTGTTTTCCACCTCGGCCATGTCTTCGAAGACCCGGGCGCTGTCCGGATAGGTGTCTTTCAAGGCATTGGCATAGGCGAGGTAGATGCGCCCGTCATCCTCTTCCGAGGAAATGGCAAGGGCTAGAACCTCCTGTTCGGAGAGAGAGGACAGCGAACGCTTGAAGCGCGAAAACAGGCTGGAGAACATGACATGAATAACCTAGTTTAGAACGGTTCTAAATCTAAGCCGCCGTCGCGTGAAGGTCAACCCCACGCGAAGCCGCATGACTCGACAGACGGCAGGATAAATTCCTACATAAACAGTACGATGAACGCCCGGAAGAAGGCTGCTCTCGCATGAACCCGCTTCTGACCAGCAAGGATACCCTTCTCGATCGCATCGGCATGGCGTTGGCCGGAAAGCTGACGGCAAAGACGTCGGGCTATGAGCCCTATACGCCGTCCGCCCCCGAAACGCTCGCCCGTACACTCCGGCCCGGAGACATTCTCCTGATCGAGGGCAATCAGAAAGTGTCGGCGGCGATCAAATACCTGACCCAATCGACCTGGTCGCATGCCGCCTTTTTCGCCGGCGACGAAATCCCGCTGACACTCGATGAGGCGACGCTTCCGGTCATTGATCGTCCACAACTGATCGAGGTGAACCTCGGCAAGGGCTGCATCGCGGTGCCGCTCCGCAAATATTCCACCTACAACACCCGCATCTGCCGGCCGATCGGGCTGACGCCGGAAGACCGGAATTCGGTGGTGTCCTTCATGATCTCGCGGCTGGGCCTCAAGTACGACATGAAGAACATTTTCGACATGTTGCGTTTCTTCCTGCCGGCACCGCCGGTCCCGGTGCGCTTTCGCCGCCGCATGCTGGCTTTCGGGTCTGGCGATCCGACGCGCGCCATCTGCTCGACGCTGATCGCCCAAGCCTTCGAGCAGATCCGCTATCCGATCCTGCCGGAGATTACGCGCGCGCCCGGCCGGGCGTCGGCGACCTCTCACTATTCCCGCGCCGAAATCCTTCACATCCGCCATCATTCGCTCTACACGCCGCGCGATTTCGACCTTTCGCCCTATTTCGCGATCGTCAAGCCGACGCTCGAATACGGCTTCGATTACAAGCGCCTGCAGTGGGGAGGCAGCGACGGGGCGCCCCTCATAGAGTGATGTTCAGCGTCTGCTCGCGCACGATATAGGCCTTCTGCCGGTCGGTGATATAGTCGCGCACGATCGGTGCTGCATCGCGCGAGCGCGACAACTGCATGTGAAACACCAGCTGGCTGCCGGTGCGAAACATCATTTCGCAGCTGACCAGGTAGAATTCCCACATGCGGGCGAAGCGCTCGTCATACATTTCGACGACCTTGGCCCGGTTCTTCTCGAAGCGCTCGACCCAATGCTTGAGCGTCGTTGCGTAGTGAACCCGCAGAAATTCGAGATCGCTCACCCACAGGCTGTTGCGCTCGACCACCTCGAAAACCTCCGACAGGGCGGGGGAATAGGCGCCCGGAAATATGTATTTGCGCAGCCACGCGCTGGCCATGCCGGGCGGGCTCATATGGCCGATCGAATGCAGCACGGCGATGCCGTCGTCCGGCATCAACGTGTTCAGCTTCTTGAAGAATTCATCGTAGTGGCTGACGCCGACATGTTCGAACATGCCGACCGAGACGATGCGATCGAAGCTCTCGTTGACCTCGCGGTAGTCGCGCAGCTCGAAGCGGACGCGGCCCTCAAGCCCGGCATCCTTGGCGCGTTGCGTCGCCAGTGCCTGTTGTTCCTTGGATAGCGTGACGCCCAGGACCTCGACATCTTCGAGCTGGGCGAGATAAAGCGCCAGATCCCCCCAGCCGCAGCCGACATCGAGCACTTTCATGCCGGGCCTGAGGCATAGCTTGGAGGCAAGCAGCCTCAGCTTGTTGCGCTGCGCCTGCTCCAGCGTCTCGTCCGGTTCGCGAAAATAGGCGCAGGAATAGAGCATGTGCTCGTCGAGGAAGAGCTTGTAGAAATCGTTGCCGAGGTCGTAGTGATGGGCAACGTTGCGCTGCGCCTCACCCTTGACGTTGGACTGCTGGCGCTTGCGGAAACGCATCTTGATGGCGCGGAGCGCCTTCTGGATGGGGTAGGAGCCGAGCGACAGCCGGTTGATCGAAAACAGCGTCAGGAAATCGCGCAGCGTCGAGCCGTCCTCGAAGCGCAGCGTGCCGTCCATATAGGCCTCGCCGGCGGCCAGTTCGGAATTGAAGACGAGGGTGCGGTAAAGCTTGCGATCGGTCAGCCGCATCGTCACTTCAGGACCAGGTTCGCCCTTGAAAACATGCGGCTTGTCATCGGCGTCGATGACTGTCAGCTGGCCCTTGCGAATAAAGGCTTTCATCATATGCGATAGTGGAAACATGCACACCTCGATGGAAAAAGCGACGCTTTCGAAGCAGCACTCTATCATCGGGTTTGCAAAAAGCGCGGCAATAATTCTTGGGCGTTCAACGGCCGGTGGCGGTGGCTCCGGCGCTTGCCGCGACGACGAGAACGGTGCCCGTAATCTGCAGGGCCGTCATCGGCTGGCTCAGCACCAGAAAGCCCGCAATGGCGCCGAGCGCCGGTTCAAGGCTCATCAGAATGCCGAAGGAAGACGTGCTCATCCGGCGCAGCGCGATCATTTCCAGCGCGTAGGGGATCAGCGGCACGAGCAGCGCGAGCCCCGCGATCGTCACGGTACCCTCGAGCGTCAGGCGTGGCGCATCCATAAGCCCGAACGGCGTGGCGACGACCGCCGCGACGATCAGCGACATGGAAAGGCCCTGCAGGCCCTCGAAGGCGCTTCCCGCCTTCTTCATCAGGATAATGTAAAGCCCCCAGCCGGCGGCGGCACCGAAGGCGAAGAGAATGCCGGTGGAATCGCCGATCCAGCCATTGCCGTCRTGGGCCAGCAACAGCACGCCGGCGCCGGCAAGAAGCGGCCAGACCAGCCGCCAGCCGAGGCCGAAGGCAAAGGTCGCAACGGCCAGCGGACCGAGGAAATCGATGGCAACGGCGAGCCCGAGCGGAATCCGTTCGATCGCCGCAAAGAAGCACAGGGTCATGCCCGCCATGCACGCGCCCAGCAGCCCCGCCATCTGCCACTGTGCCCGCGAATAGCGAAGGACAGGCGGGCGCACGACGATGGCAAGCAGAACGGCAGCCCAGGCCAACCGCAGCCAGGTGGTGCCTGAGGGCCCAAAGGTAGCAATTGCCGGGGCTGACAGTGCTGAACCGAACTGCACGCTCGACATCGACAGGAGACACATCAGCCCGCCGGTCAGGGCGGCTGCGGTGCCGGTATTCGGCAGCGCCGGTGCGGGCGAAATGAAGTCTTCATTGCCACAGGTTGCTGTCTGCTGGTCCAAGACGCTCTCCTCCAACGGGCCGTGCTGTTCACGCCCAGACCGGCTCTAGCGAAAGCGGATACTTCAGGCAAATTCATATTTGTGGGGGTTAACATAAGTGTATTTGATAGTGCTCGCCGAGCCGGTTGGAACATATTGCCCACTCGTCCGTTATCGGTTGCAGCAAGAGCTGTGTTTTCAAGCGAGGGTAAAAACACGGACGTCAACGGCGTAGGCTGGATCGCGGCAATCATCATCGGCGGCTTTGCCGGTTGGCTGGCCGAACGGTTCATGAAATCCGACATGGGCGTGTTCATGAACATCATTCTCGGCATTGTCGGGGCCATAGTCCTCAATGCCATCCTTGCCCTTGCCGGCATCGGTTTTGCCGGCTGGCTCGCCTATCTGGTCATCGGCTTTATCGGCGCCTGCATCCTGATCGCCGTCGGCCGCGCCGTGCGCCGGTGAACTCTTTTCAAAGGAGACAATCATGTTGACATTCGCAGCAGAGGGCAGTGGCCAGGGCAAGCTGGAAATCAACGGCAATTCCCAGCCGGTTTCCTATGAGCTTGTGGAAGCGCGCGAGGAAGACGATAGCCGTCGGGTCCGTATTCGCCTGAATGCGCCGCGTGACTGGTTGCTGAAACAGGGTTTCAACGGCGAGGCGGTTCTCATCCGCCACAATGGCTCCCGCATCGCAGTGCGCCGGGAAGGTGGCCTGGATGTGCATGCCAGCGTTTGCGTCACCCTTGAGGGCTATGACGATACGATGAGCAATGCTGATGAAATGTCTAAAGCCTATCCGGAACTGAAGCATTAGCTTCTGGCGGCTCGATCAAACGAAAACGGGCGCGGTTTGAAGCCGCGCCCGCTTTTCATGCCGATAACAAAGATCAGTCCTTGGCGCGTTCGACGTAGGATGCGTCTTCCGTCAGGATGACGACGCGGGTGCCGACGCCGATATGCGGCGGAACCATGGTGCGCACGCCGTTCGACAGGATCGCCGGCTTGTAGGACGACGAGGCCGTCTGGCCCTTGACGACCGGCTCGGTCTCGACGATTTCAAGCGTCATGCGGGTCGGAAGCTCCATCGCAAGTGCGACGCCTTCGAACATCTTCAGCTGAACGAGCATGCCTTCCTGAAGGTAAGCCTTGTCGTCGCCGATGACATCCGGCGACACGGCGACCTGGTCGTAGCTTTCCGGGTTCATGAAGTGGAAGCCTTCGCCGTCCTCATAGAGGAAGGTGTGTTCGCGATCTTCGACGAAGGCGCGTTCGACCTGCTCGGTGGTGCGCCAGCGCTCGGAGACCTTCACGCCGTCGGATATGCGCCGCATGTCCACCTGGGTAACGGGCGTGCCCTTGCCGGGGTGAAAGTTCTGGGCGGTGAGAACGGCGTAAAGCTTGCCGTCCACTTCGAGAACGTTGCCCTTGCGGACTGAAGAGGCGATTACCTTGACCATAAGTCTTCCTTGTAACTGAGCTTGATGCGTCGTAGAGGAGCGCACGAAATATGCGCGTCAAAGACGCCAGAATGCGTTTTCGGGCCGCACCTATCCTATATTTGGGCAAATTGCCAGTGTGACAGCGGTTCCGGCTCGAAGAAACGCGAATTTGCGCGAAGCATTGAATTGCCTTGAGAACCGGACATAGGACGAAGATGCCTCAAGCCTCCCCCTGGTGGACCCCCGATGTCCATGCCGACCGCCGTGGCTTCCTGATCGGCCGCAACCGGATTCAGGCGGCGTTGCGCGGGTTCTTCGCGGATCAAGATTTTGTCGAAGTCGATACCGCGACGCTGCAGGTGTCGCCCGGTAACGAGGCGCATCTGCATGCCTTTGCAACGCAGGCACACCATCATGACGGAAGCATTGCGCCGCTCTATCTCCATACCTCGCCGGAATTTGCCTGCAAGAAACTGCTTTCGGCCGGCGAACAGCGCATCGCCTGCTTCGCCCATGTTTATCGCAACCGTGAGCGCGGGCCGTTGCACCATCCGGAATTCACCATGCTGGAATGGTACCGGGCCGATGAGACCTATGAGACGCTGATGCGCGATTGTGCCGAGATTTTGGGGCTGGCGGCCGAAACGGTGGGGGCAAAACAGCTGACCTATCGCGGGGCGCAGGCCGATCCGTTTGTGGAGCCGCAGCGCATCACGGTGGCCGAAGCCTTTGAGCGGTTTGCGGGTGTCGATCTTCTCTGCTCCATCGGCCGGAATGGCGAAACCGACCGGGAAAAGCTGGCAGACGCGTTGCGTACCGCCGGGCTACGGTTCGCGGAGGATGATACCTGGGCTGATATGTTCAGCCGGGTGATCGTCGAGAAGGTCGAGCCAAATCTAGGCTTCGGCCGGGCGACGATCCTTTATCAGTATCCCGTTGCCGAAGCCGCCCTTGCGCGGCCGGCGCCGCATGATGCGCGCGTGGCGGAACGCTTCGAGCTTTATGCCTGCGGCGTCGAGCTGGCCAATGCCTTTGGCGAACTGACCGATGCTGCCGAACAGCGCCGCCGCTTCGGCATGGAGATGGCGGAGAAGAGCCGCGTCTATGGCGAAACCTATCCGCTGGACGAGGACTTTCTGAGAGCGCTCGAAATCATGCCGCAGGCCAGCGGCAGCGCGCTCGGGTTTGATCGGCTGGTGATGCTGGCAACCGGCGCATCGCGGATCGATCAGGTGATCTGGGCCCCGGTGGCAGAGACCGGGCCAATGAGCGAGGGCCACCGGTGACCGCACCTGGTTCCTTAAAGACGATCAACGATCTGGAAGAGGCCGGCCTGGTTTCCGCCGGCCGGCGCGCCGGACTGGATGAGGTTGCCGCCCGTTATGCGGTGGCCGTTACCCCGGCGATAGCAGCCCTGATCGATCCGAACGACCGMAACGATCCGATCGCACGCCAGTTCATCCCGGATGCGGCGGAGCTCTCGCGTCTGCCGGAAGAGCGCGAGGATCCGATCGGCGACGGCGCACACAGTCCTGTCGAGGGCATCGTCCATCGTTATCCCGATCGCGTACTGTTGAAGGCCGTGCATGTCTGCCCGGTCTATTGCCGGTTCTGTTTCCGCCGTGAAATGGTCGGGCCGCAGGGGCTCGGCACGCTTGCAGCGCAGGCGATGGACAATGCCTTTGCCTATATCGCGGATCACGAGGAGATATGGGAAGTCATCCTCACCGGCGGCGATCCGCTGGTGCTGTCGCCGCGCCGGCTCGCGTCGATCATGGAACGCTTGGCAACGATCGACCATGTAAAGATCGTCCGCTTCCACACCCGCGTGCCCGTGGTCGAGCCCGAGCGGGTGGATAGCGCCCTGATCGCAGCGCTCAAGGCCAGCGGCAAGACCACCTATCTGGCACTGCACGCCAATCATCCGCGCGAACTGACGGACGATGCCCGCGCCGCCTGCGCCCGGCTGGTCGATAGCGGTATCGTCATGGTCAGCCAGTCGGTGCTCTTGAAGGGCGTCAACGACGATCCGGAGACGCTGGCCAGCCTGATGCGCGCCTTCGTCGAAAACCGGATCAAGCCCTATTACCTGCATCACCCCGATTTGGCACCGGGAACCAGCCATTTCCGCCTGACGATCGAAGAGGGGCAGGCGCTGGTGGCGTCCTTGCGCGGCCGGGTCTCCGGCCTTTGCCAGCCGGCCTATATCCTCGATATCCCCGGCGGCCACGGCAAGACGGTGATCAGTGCCACGACGATCGCGGACAATGGCGGCGGCTGCTACACGGTTTCGGATTTCAACGGCGGGGAGCATACGTATCCGCCCACATCCGCAAGGAGCCAGCCTGTCTAAAGACGGATTTTGCCGAACAGGGCGCTAAGTTCGGATTGCCGGCCGGTGCCGGTTTTCTGGAATATCGACCGGATATGGCTTCTGACCGTTTCGTAGCCGATGCCGTGCTGCCTGGCGATGTCTACGGCGCTCATGCCGCAGGCGACGTTGAGCGATATCCGCGTTTCCGCCGGGGTCAGGTCGAACAGCGCCATCAGCGTTTCCGGTTTCAGCCGCATCTCGTCGTCCGGATCCTCGATCAGGGCCATGGCGCAGGAATGCGAAAATACGTCGGCGAGCTGCGTGCCAAACCGTTCAAACCGGACGATGAGCGGCCGCCTGCCGGTGCGCGACAGGCGAACCGCAGACAATGTCTCGGCCGTCGCGCCGGGTGCCTGCAGCGCAATTTTGAGCTCCCGGTGGAAGCGCGCGGTCTCATGCGCCGAGCCGGCGCGCACTTCGCCTCGCAAAATGCGCAAATCATCCGAAAACAGCGCATCGGCCTTCGGGTTCGTCAACGTGACGAGGCCTTTCCGGTCGAAGAAGATACAGCCGATGTTCGAGGTCTGGAAGGCGGTTGCCATGCCGGTGACCTTGCTTTCGTCAATATGCTGGGCGAGCTGGACGGCCGTCAGCAGCCGGGTCCGGATGGCATGGAAGTGCGGCATGTCCGTCGTCTGCGGGGAAACATCCGCCAGCCTGTTCTGGAGGACGAAATACAGCGTGTCCTTGCCTGTAGAGATATCCATCAGGACGCAATCACCAACGCCGTATTTTCTCATAAACCGATAGTATTCCTGGTGGCTGAACTGCTCCTTCGTGATGAAATCGGCTTCAAGCACCACGCCGGCACGCTGGAGCGGCTGCAGAAGATGCGCGCGAAAATCCCGCGATCCCCAGTCGTCGCGCACGTAGCCTTCGAGAAGACCTTCGAGGTTTTCCGTGGTGAGCGCTGCGCCGAATCTGCCGCGGCCGGTCGGCTCCATGATGTTGGCACCCAAGGCACCGCTCGCCCTGCCGATGGCTTCAATTGTCGGCAGCCATAGCGAGGGTTCAAAAATTGCAGCCTGGACCTGATCCAGGGCTTGAGAGAGGAGTCCGGCGTTGACGCGCATTCGAATCTGCTCACATTCGCAATATTCGACTGTAAGTTTGCCGGGCTCCTTGCGTCAATGGCGCAGGGCCGGCATGCGCGCACCTTCAGGGTCCATTTTTGGTTCTATGCCGTTTCATGAGAAATCGCCCACAAAAAAGCCGGTCACTGCATTCGCAGTGACCGGCTCCTTTAACCCATGCGCTGGATCAGCTCTCCTTGATCGGTGCGATCGAGATTTCGACGCGGCGGTTCTGCGCGCGTCCTGCCGGGCTGGCATTCGAGGCGACCGGCCGGTCGGGGCCGTAGCCGACGGCCGACATGCGGCGCTGGTCGACACCGCGCGATCCGAGATAGTTGGCAACCGATATGGCGCGCCGTTCCGAAAGATCCTGGTTGTGGCTGGCGCTGCCGGTCGAATCCGTATGGCCGTCAACATCGATCAGTGTCTTGTTGAACTTGCGCAACACGATCGCGACCGAGTCCAGCGTCGGATAGGCGCCGGGGTTCACCTGGTCCCGGTCGGTGCCGAACGTAATGTTCTCCGGCATGTTGAGAACGATCCGGTCGCCAACGCGGGTCACCGAAACGCCGGTGTTCTGCAGCTGCGCGCGCAGTTCGGATTCCTGGCTATCCATGTAGTTGCCGATCAGGCCACCACCCAGCGCCCCGATGCCGGCACCGACAAGCGCCGCGTCGCGGCGTCCGGCGGCGCTGCCGCCGACCAGAAGGCCGGTTGCGGCACCAAGGCCAGCGCCGATCAGCGCACCGCCGGCTGTGTTCGACATCTTCTGTTCGCCCGTATACGGGTCGGTCGTGGTGCAGCCTGAAAGATAGACTGCGGCGATGGCCAATACGGCGAATTTCTTGATCATGGAATCAAAGGTCCTCAATGGTGCTCACTGTGCTTCATACTACCGATTGCGGCAGGAAGATGAAGAGGACAGGCCCATTATAACGGTCAAATGGCATCGAGACCGTTCACAACAGGCGCGGGAGCGCATGTAACACGGCTCCCGCGCCCCTGTCCGCTATTCGGTCAGGTCGATTTCTTCGGTGTTGCCGCCGGTGCAGGTGTAGCAGCAATCCGAGCATGTTTCGGCGTTGTCCGGGCCGGTTCCCCAATAGGTGCTCTTGTCGCCGGAAATCCAGGCGCCATAGCAGATCTTCTCGCCGTCGTCGCACGAGAGCGGAATCTGCTTGGTTTCGCCATCGTCGAGAAGGTAGACTTGGTCGTTGCCCGGCCAGACATGGTCGCGGTCCTGGCTGTAAAGCTCGACTTCGACGGCGTTCGGATGGCTGTTTTTCATCTGGAAGGTAACGTCCGCGGCCGCAGCAGCAGAAACGCTGCCAAGTGCCAGAAGGACGGACAGCGCGGCCAGACCCGCGCGTTGACGAATGGTTTTCATGGGTTCCCCTTAAGAATATCAGCCTTGCGGCCGAATATCAGCTAACACGAAGGTTAAGGGGGCGGAATGGGCCTCCCAAGCGAAATTCGCTGTTTTTTCCGCGCGATATGGCCATTTTTGGTGACAAGGATAGGTGGAAGTCCCGCCGCGCGGTGCACTTCAAATGGCGGCAAGTGCTTTGTAGAAAAATGTCGATCCGCAATAGCTGCCATCGGGCATCAGCGCATATTGCGGAATGACGCCGACGCGCTGCCAGCCGAATTTCTCATAGATCGTTTCTGCGGGACTTCCAGTTGCCGTGTCGAGCACGAGGATGTGCCGGCCATGCTTGGCGGCTTCGGCTTCTGCGGCATCCATCAGTAGTCGCGAAAGCCCCAGCCCGCGCGCCTTGCGATGGACGAGCAGCTTCTTCAGGTCGGCGCGGTGCGGTTGATTGGGCATCATGCCGATACCGAGCTGAACGGTACCGAGGATGTCGTCGCCCTTTTCCGCCACGATCAGTACCGAGTTTCCCTCGGCCACAGCGTCGGCAACGCTTTCCCAGTATGGCATGGCATCCTGAGGCGTATGCGGCGACATGAAGCCGACGGATGCGCCGCCCTCGACACAATCGGACAGGACCTCTGCGAGCGCGGGTAAGGCGCGGGCGGTTTCGGAAGGGGCGAGCGTGCGGATCGTGACTTGGGACATCGGGGCTAGACTCTGCTGCGATTGAGAATGATGGCGTAGCGTGCAGGCGCGCCATGGGGATTGTGAAAGATATGGGCTTCGGCAAGCCGCATGAACAGGCAGTCGCCAGCTTCAAGCACATGCGTTTCCTCGCCGGCCGTCATGGTCAGCTTGCCTTGAAACAGCCAGAGATGTTGCGTCAGCCCTGCGTCGAACTGCTGCTGTTCGAACACGACGCGCGCACCCGGCGGAAACTCGACTTCGACGATATCGACGGGCGATCCCGTTCCATCCGGTGAGACGGAACGGCGCAGATAGCCGGTTTCCGGATCGCGCCAGATACGCTGCTCGTTCCGGCGCAGAAGAGGATCTCCGGCGGTTTCACCGTCGGCGAAAAACCGCGACAAGGTCGTGCCCAATGCGCTGCAGAGCCGGGCGAGAAGCTGGGCGGTGGGGCTTGCTTCGCCGCGCTCGATGCGTGAAATCATCGCCCGGCTGACGCCGGCGCGGGTGGCGAGCTCGTCCAGGGTCATCGTCTGCGCCAGCCGCAGGGACTTCATCCGTTCGGCGATATCGGTTTCGAATGCATTTTCCATTATAAGAGAATTATACGTTCTTATAATGGAGTCAACGCACATTCGGCCATCGTTGAAAAAATCCGTTGCGCGCCGCTGCGGCGACAGTCGAAGACAGCAAATGTGGATATGGTGCGATTGACGGCTGGGTCGGACAAAACAGCCATGCGATCAATATGTTAGAGCATACTTGCGCATGCACGCCCCAGGGGCGGGCTTGCTGGATATTTGGGGGCGCAGATGGCAGCGGTAGAAGAAATCCGGTTCGAACAGGCGCGGGCATCCGTGCTGTCGATCGCCAGCATCGTACTGTCGATGGCCTGCGTCGGCATCGGCAACGGCATGATGTTCGCCTACGTGCCGTTCCTGCTGGCCCGCGGCGATAGCCCGCCCTGGGTTGCCGGTGCCGCAGTGACGGCCCTTGCCTTTGGCGGCCTGGCGGGCTGCGTCATTGCCGGGCCGATGATCCGAAGGGTCGGCCATGCGCGGGCGTTTTCCTGCTCCATGGCGCTGGTGCTGCTGTCGGCCTTCCTGATCGCGCTCGGATTTCATCCGCTGCTCTGGGTTTTCGCGCGCGGTGTTTATGGTGCGGCCGGCAATATCAATTTCATCATCTCGCTGAGCTGGCTCAACCATGCCAGCGCCAACAGCTGGCGCGGCAAGGCGATGTCGGTGTTTTACATGGTCTATGTCATCGCCATCGGGCTCGGTGCCTGGCTGTTCGGCCAGATCCCCGCCGACGGAAATCTGGCGCCGCTGCTGACCATCTTCTTCACCACCATGGCGATCCTGCCGATCGGCCTGACACGTCTGCCCAACCCGCCGCCGCCGGCAAAAGTCAGTGTCGATGTGCCGATGGTCTGGCGCAATTCCCCCGTCGCCTTTGTCGGCGTTCTCGCCGCCGGCGGGCTTTCCATGGCCGTGCAGGGGTTTACGCCGATCTATGCCGCGGCCAATTCGGTCAGTCAGGGCGATGTGGCGCTGTTGATGCTGGTCATGCAGTTCGGTCTGATCTTCATCCAGTATCCGATGGGCGTTCTGTCGGACAGGATTGACCGGCGTATCGTGCTGATCCTCGTCTGCCTGCTGATTTCGGCCGCTGCTGTCGTGGCGCTCTCCGTCTCGTTCGCCAATCTGATCCTGTTGATGCTGGTATTCGCTGTTTTCGCCGGTGCCGTCGAAACCGTCTATTCGATCGCCAATGCCCATGCCAACGATCGCACAGCACCCGCCGATTTCGTGCCGCTCGCCTCGACGCTCCTGATGTGCTGGTCGATTGCCGCCACGATCATTCCCTTGTCGATCACGCTTTTGACGCCGGTATTCGGTCCGAAGACCTTCATCTATGCGGCGATGGGAACGGCGCTCGCCTATGCAGCGTTCGTGGCCGTGCGTCTGAAATTCCGCGAAACGGTGCCGCCGCACCTGCGGGAAAGTTTCGAAATGAAGAGTGCGCAGATGCCGAATGCCGGTGCGATGGTCGAGGGCGAGAAAACCGGTAGCGGCGGTCCGTGACGCTTGGCCGTCTTGCGGAGGCTCCACTAAAGTCTTCCCCGGACCACCGAGGGAGCGGGATGTGAAGACTTCGTTGATGCTATTTGCATGTTCGGGCTATCCATATCCGCCGGAAATCTCCTATTCATTCCGCGGGAAACAGGAAACCGGTCCGCATCATGCTCAAGTTCACGACGTCTACCGGTGTCGTCAATGTCGACAACTGGGGCTACCAGTTGCAGGGGCTGAATGGCGACCCGCAAAACGTCAACCTGCTCATCTCCGCCACTCATGATCTGCTCGTCATCGATGCCTCGCGTGACGGCACCAATAGCGGGCGTTTCACGGTGGACGAAGTGACCCGCATGAAGGATGGCATGGGCGGGCGCTCCGTGGTCGTCTCCTATATCTCCATCGGCGAAGCGTCTGATTTTCGCGACTACTGGGACAAGGACTGGACCACCACGGGTAAAGCCACCGGCAAACTGACGGACGAGGCGCCGGACTGGCTCGGGCCTGTCAATCCCGATTGGCCGGAGTCGCGCAAGGTGCGCTACTGGGATCCGGACTGGCAGAACACCATGTTCAACGACCAAAAGACCGGCGATCTCGACGCCATCGTCAAAGCCGGGTTCGATGCCGCCTATCTCGACATCATCGACGCCTATTATTTCTGGGGTGCCGAAGTCTTGAAGGCCGATCGGCAGGCCGGCGATCCCGTCAACCAGAAACAGGCCGCGCAGCGCATGGTCGATTTCGTGGTCGCCCTGACGGAACATGCGCGCGAAACCAATCCGGACTTTTTCGTCATCCCCCAGAACGGCGCCTGGATCCTCAACGACCTTGGCAGCGACACCGCGCGCAAGCAGGCCTATCTGGACGTCATCGGCGGCATCGCGGTCGAAGATCTTTATTATCGCGGCGACAAGGACGAGAACAATCCGCTGAGGCCCGACGAAGAGACGATCGCAATCCTGAAGCGCGACTTTGTCGACAAGGGCATACCGGTCTTTGTGGTGGATTACATCAGTGGCACCGGGCGCGTTGATGCGTTCAACAAGATGGTCCTGGCCGACGGGTTCATTCCGTTCGCAGCACCCGAGCGGGATCTCGACAGGCTGGTCGGTACCTATGACGGCGACCCAGCCTATATCCGGCCAACCGCGCAGGCGGATACCCTGCGCGGCTCGAAGCTCGCCGACAAGATCGACGGTCTGGGCGGCGACGATAAGATTGCCGGGCGCGAAGGCAACGACGCGCTGTCGGGTGGAGACGGAAACGACACCTTGTCGGGCGGGCTTGGCAACGACAAGATTTCCGGCGGAGCCGGGAATGACAAGCTCTATGGCGGAGCGGGAAAAGATGCGCTCACAGGCGGCAGCGGCAAAGACCAATTCGTCTTCGATACCAAGCTCGCCACCGGCAATGTCGATACGGTCGCCGATTTCAGCGTTACCGATGATCAGCTTCTCTTGGACCACGACATCTTTTCCAAGCTACCGGTCGGCGCCCTGAAAGCCTCGGCCTTCGTCATCGGCACCAAGGCGGCGGATGCCGGCGACCGCGTTATTTACGATAGCAAGACCGGCAAACTCTTCTACGACGCCGACGGAACGGGCAAGGTCGCGGCGGTCCAGATTGCGCAGCTCGACAGCCAGCTCAAACTCACGGCTGACGATTTCCTGATCATCTGAAATCCGGCCAATGGCGTCCGCGCGTCTCGGCTTTTGCGGCAAAGAGCCGGGCTCCATTGCATTTCGTCGGCCGCGATCGGTAAAATTCTTTGCAGTTTCTAAGGTTCCATTGTATGCGGGCGCATGAGCACAACACCTTCAAAGACGCCCCTGTCGCACATCCGCAATTTTTCGATCGTCGCCCATATCGACCATGGCAAGTCGACGCTGGCTGACCGGCTGATCCAGTCGACGGGCGGCCTTGCCGCGCGCGAGATGTCGGAGCAGGTTCTCGATAACATGGATATCGAGAAGGAACGCGGCATCACCATCAAGGCGCAGACGGTGCGTCTGCATTACGTCGCCAACAATGGCGAGACCTATGTCCTCAATCTGATCGACACGCCCGGCCATGTCGACTTCGCCTATGAAGTCTCGCGCTCGCTGTCGGCCTGCGAAGGCTCGCTTTTGGTGGTGGATGCATCCCAGGGCGTCGAAGCCCAGACGCTCGCCAACGTTTATCAGGCGATCGACAACAACCACGAAATCGTCACCGTCCTCAACAAGATCGACCTGCCGGCCGCCGAGCCTGATCGTATCCGCGAGCAGATCGAGGAAGTCATCGGCATCGATGCATCGCAGGCGGTGCTGATCTCGGCCAAGACCGGGCTTGGCATTCCCGACGTGCTGGAAGCGATCGTGCATCAGCTGCCCGCGCCGAAGAGCGAGGGCGGCGAGATCGCGCCGCTGAAGGCGCTTTTGGTCGATAGCTGGTATGACACCTATCTCGGCGTCATCGTTCTCGTGCGTATTCTCGACGGCGTCCTGAAAAAGGGCCAGACCGTGCGGATGATGGGCACGGACGCCAAGTATCAGGTGGAGCGTGTCGGCGTCATCACGCCGAAGATGGTCACCGTCGATGCGCTCGGCCCGGGCGAGATCGGCTTCATCACGGCGTCGATCAAGGAAGTCGCCGATACCCGCGTCGGCGATACCATCACCGAGGACAAGCGTCCGACCGCCAACATGCTGCCAGGCTTCAAGCCGGCCCAGCCGGTGGTTTTCTGCGGCCTGTTCCCGGTCGATGCCGCCGATTTCGAGGACCTGCGTGCCGCCATGGGCAAGCTGCGCCTCAACGACGCGTCCTTCTCCTTCGAAATGGAATCGTCCGCCGCTCTCGGCTTCGGTTTCCGTTGCGGGTTCCTGGGCCTGCTGCATCTCGAAATCGTTCAGGAACGCCTTGAGCGTGAATTCGATCTCGACCTGATCGCGACCGCCCCGTCCGTCGTCTACAAGCTGTTCATGACCGATGGCACCGAGCGCGAGCTGCACAATCCGGCCGATATGCCAGATGTCGTCAAGATCGCCGAAATCCACGAGCCGTGGATCCGCGCCACCATCCTGACGCCGGACGATTATCTCGGCGGTATCCTCAAGCTCTGCCAGGACCGGCGCGGCATCCAGGTCGAGCTGACCTATGTCGGCACCCGCGCGATGCTGACCTACGACCTGCCGCTCAACGAAGTCGTGTTCGATTTCTACGACCGGCTGAAGTCGATTTCCAAGGGCTATGCTTCGTTCGACTACGCGATCACCCAGCATCAGGAAGGCCATCTGGTCAAGATGTCGATCCTCGTCAACGGCGAGCCGGTCGATGCGCTGTCGATGATGGTTCACCGCATGGCCGCCGAAAAGCGCGGCCGCGACATGTGCGAGAAGCTCAAGGAGCTGATCCCCAAGCACATGTTCAAGATCCCGATCCAGGCCGCCATCGGCGGCAACGTGATCGCCCGCGAAACCATCTCGGCGCTTCGCAAGGACGTCACCGCCAAGTGCTACGGCGGCGATGCCTCGCGTAAGCGCAAGCTGCTCGACAAGCAGAAGGCCGGCAAGAAGCGCATGCGCCAGTTCGGCAAGGTGGAAATCCCCCAGGAAGCGTTCATCGCAGCGCTCAAGATGGGCGACGAGTAATATCTTTTCTTCCATCGGCTATGCGCATACATTCAGCGCATAGCCGATGGAGAAGATCATGTCTCAGCCGTCCCGCAAGCCTGCCAACTTGTCCCTCGATAGCAACCTCGTCTCGCAGGCGCGCGATCTCAAGATCAATCTTTCGCGGGCAGCCGAAGATGGCATTGAACGTGCCGTCAAGGCCGAGCAGGAACGTCTTTGGCGGCTGGAGAATGCCGAGGCGATCGCGGCGTCCAATAAATATGTCGAGGAGCATGGCCTGCCATTGGCGAAGTATCGCCAATTCTGATGGCGAGATTTCACGCCTATCGCCTCAGGCAAAGCGGCGCGCTGGTGCTCGATCTGCAAGCTGATCTTCTCTCGGACTTGCAAACGCGAAACGTGGCGCCGCTTCTTTTGCCCGAACAACTCTCCCGTCTGATCGCACGCCTCAATCCAAAATTCGAAATTGGCGGCCGCACCTATGTCATGGCAACTCAGTTTATGGGGGTTGTGGCGTTGAATGAAATCGGAGAGACCGAGGCCGATCTCACCGGTCAAGCAAGCGCTATTACCGTAGCCACGGATTTCCTCTTCCAGGGATTTTAGGCGGACGCCGTCTGCCCGGCAAATTCCTTCAACAGCCCCTCATAGGCCTCCATCGGCGGAAATGTCTCGTAGGAGTGCGCGGCCGCCGTAGTGGCCCACGGCAGTTTCTCGCTGGTGAATGTCTCGATAAAGGGGGAAAACCCGCTTGTGTCGTCCAGCATGGTCGGGCGCAGGTTGACGAACCAGTCCATGCCTTCGGGGCGGGTGAACATCCAGGTCATGCAGTGCGGGCAAAAATAGTGGCGCGAGGCGCCGTGCAAGCCGCCGATCACCGGTTCGCCGGCAATGACTTCAAACCCGTCTGCCGGGATGGCGGCGCTCAGCGAATAGGCGCTGGAGGACATTTTCTGGCAGCCGGTGCAGTGGCAGGCCATGGTCAGAATCGGCGGAACGCTGATCTTCAGCCGCACCTGACCGCAACGGCAGCCGCCTTCCTGGGGGACATTCAGCTTGCTCATGTTTCGCTCCTCCGATTCTGCTGTTGAAGCTAGCGGAGATGCCGCTCTTGTCCAGTGTCGCCAATGATTGACGCGAGGCCGTACGGCTGATGAAACCGGTGGTTCGTTAGCCGGCTCAGTCTGTGTCGCAAGGCCATCCGGTGGGCGTGGTCAGCCCTTCTGGGAGCTTCGTCTCCTTGTCACCGCAGGCAAGCTCGATCTGGGCCTGTTCAAGACCCTTGGCTGCGGAAAGGTCCAGCCCTTCGATACGGGTGAGGAACATGAAGGCCCGATCGAAGTCCAGCGGGCCTTCGAAGGTCGCGCCACTGAGATTGGCACGGGACAGGTTGGCCAGCGAAAAGCGCGTGCCGGTCAGCACGGCGCCCTTGAACGTGACGCGGCCTGCCTCCGCCTTTTCAAAATTGGCTCCGGTGAGATCCGCGCCGCTGAAGTCGGCGCGCTGCAGTTCGGCGCCGGCAAACGAAGCGCCGGCGGCGGCAATATTGGCAAAGCTCGACCGATAGGCCTCAACATGGGCAAAATTGGCCTTTTCAGCCTTTGCACCGGCCAGCCATGCGCGGACCAGATTGGCCTTTTCCAGGTTGGCTGATGCCAGGTTCGAACCGCTGAGGTCGGTCAGCGAAAAGTCGGCGCCGGACAGGTTGGCGCCTTGGAGGTCGCTGGAAGGCAGCATCAGGTTCTTCTTGGTGCACTCGCTCCAGTCGAGCCCCGGCTCCGGCGTGCCGTTGCAAGAGGCGGCGGTGGCCGGTGAAGAGGCGGCAAGAGAGGTCGCCAGCACGACGGCGGGAAGCAGTGCGGCGGCGAGCGCCGGGATTTGTCCGGTTTTGCCAGTTGCCGGGGCAGTCCGGCGCCCGTCCCTAATGGAAAATATCGTCATGCGCTTCTCCGCTCCTCCGTCTGCCTCAGCCGGGCAAACTTCTTGCGCTTATAAAAGTGTGTCCTGTTGCAATAGATAGGAACCACACGTCTTTGCGGCAAATGGCTGAACACATTTATGTGTCAGGCGCTCACGCCGGCCATTTCCCGTGTACTGTTGTCAACGGCGGTCCGGATCGTTGCCACCCAGGCGCGGGCCAGCGCCAGACCGGCTGCATCCGCCTGTTGCGCATGCCGGGCGGCATGCTCCGAGTAATGCTCCAGCCAGTCCGGATCGAGACGGTTGATCGGCCCTGCGAAGGTTCGGTTCCAGCCCTCGACAACGCGCGTTCCCGCTTCGAAATGAAACTGCATGCCATAGGCGGCGCGGCCGACGCGAAAAGCCTGGTTGGCGACGGCCGGGTTTGTGGCCAGATGAACGGCACCGGGTGGAATCGTAAAACTGTCGGAATGCCATTCGAAGCTTTTGAAGGACGAGCCCGCGGCGCTCAGCACCGGATCGCGTTCGCCTTCTGCGGTCAACGCGACGCCATGCCAGCCGAATTCCCGAGTCTTGCCGAGCAGATTATCGCCGCCATGGGCGCGGGCCAGAAGCTGGCTGCCGAGGCAGATACCGAGCACCGACTTGCCGGCATCGGTGAAGGCGCGCATCAGGCGGGCAAGTTCCGGCAGGTAGGGGTGGACGTGATCGTCGACGGCACTCTGCTCTCCGCCGAGCACCACAAGGGCATCATGCCCGTGAATGTCGCCCGGCAGGGCTTGGCCGGTGAAGGGCTGGCGCAGGTCGATCCCGGCGCCTGCTTCCTCAAGCGCCACACCCACCTGCCCAAGGTCGGAATGCGCCATGTTTTCAATTACCAGAACCCGCATCCTGTCTCCGCCTGCTCGCCGTTGCAATCAGGTTGACCACGCCGCGGGCCTGCTTTCAAGAGGGTTGCAGGCCGATTTCGGCGCCGGCGCGGCCGGCCGGATCACCGGAAAGCCTTGACCTTTTGGCCTGAAAGTAGCATTGGACCGCCTTGGTCGCGTTCCTTGAAACGCCAGACATCGGAAAAACCATGAGTAAAGTGACATCCTCTGCCCCCTCGCAGCGCATGCTGAGGGTCGGCGAACAGGTTCGCGCAGGCCTGACACAGGTGCTGCAGCGCGGCGAAGTGCGCGATCCGTTGCTCGAGACGACGGTCATCTCGATTTCCGAAGTCCGCATGTCGACGGACCTGCGCGTCGCCACGGCCTTCGTGACGCCGCTCGGCGTTGCCGATCATGCCAACGTTATCGAAGCGCTGAACCGCCATGCCAAATATATTCGCGGCCGCCTGACGCCGCATATCCGGCAGTTGAAATACATGCCGGAAGTCCGCTTCAAGGACGATACCAGCTTCGACAACTACAAGAAGATCGATGAGCTTCTCCGGTCTCCGGAGGTCCTGCGCGACCTGAAGGACGAAGACGGCCTGAAAGATGAAAAAGGGGAGTGATGGCAAAGCATATCACTCTGGACGAACTCAACGGCTGGACGTTCGAGCAGCGCCAGACGTTCTATCGCAGCGGCCTTGCCCGCTTCGACAATGCCGAAGCCGTCAGGCTGGTCGAAATGATGGTCGCTTCCGGCCTGCCGTTTCGCCGTGGCAAGGAAATCGCCCATGGCGACCGCGAGATGAAGGCGCTCGAAGCCATCGTCTATTCGCCCTATAATGAAAAGCTGCTGCTTGAAGCCGCCGCATCCGGCAAGCCGCCGCTCGGTGCCATCGAGCCCTTGATGATCGAGGGCCTCGGCGAGGATTATCGCGCCGACAATGGTGCCACCATCGCTGCCGGATACCTGATCGCGCGCCGCCTCTATGCCCTCGGTTTCGAAAAGGGCAACAGCCAGAAAATGCCGGATGGCAGCGTTGCCAAGACGGCTGCGACGTTTCGCAAAAAAAGAGCCTGAACCATGTCAAAACCCCGCAAGCCCAAGGGCCGCCCGATTTCCGGCTGGCTGATCCTCGACAAGCCGCTGGACTTCGGCTCGACCGAGGCCGTGTCGAAGATCAAGTGGTTGTTCAAGGCGCAGAAGGCCGGACATGCCGGCACACTCGACCCTTTGGCATCGGGCATGCTGCCGATCGCGCTTGGTGATGCGACGAAGACGGTTCCCTATGTCATGGACGGCCGCAAGATCTATGAATTCGCCGTCGCCTGGGGCGAGGAGCGCTCGACCGACGATTTGGAAGGCGAGGTGACGCAGTCGTCCAGCGCCCGTCCGACCGAGGAAGACATTCGCGCGTTGCTGCCGAAATATACCGGAGTGATCAGCCAGGTGCCGCCGCAGTTTTCGGCAATCAAGATCGACGGCAATCGCGCCTATGATCTGGCCCGCGAAGGCGAAACCGTCGATATCCCGGCCCGCGAAGTGGAAGTGTTCCGCCTGTCGCTGCTCGGCTGCACGCCAAACCTTGCGCATTTCGAGATCGAATGCGGCAAGGGCACCTATGTGCGCTCGCTCGCACGGGACTTCGGCCGCGATCTCGGCTGTTTCGGCCATATCGCTTCGCTGCGCCGTAGCTTCGTGGCCCCCTTTGCGGAGGAAGCGATGGTGCCGCTGGCCGAACTGGTGGCGCTGGAGAAGATCGAGAGCGACGACGAACGGCTGGAAGCGCTCGATGCGTTCCTGATCGATACCGGCGAAGCGCTGTCGAACCTGCCGCACATCGCCATCACCGAAGACCAGGCGCACCGCTTGAAAATGGGCAATCCAATCATCCTGCGCGGCCGTGATGCGCCGATGGCGGAGCCGGAAGCCTATGCGACCTCGCGTGGCAAGCTCGTCGCGATCGGCGAGATCGGCGAAGGCGAATTCCGCCCGAAGCGCGTCTTCGTCACCGCTTGAAACCCGGATAGTCCCTCTTAGATTTCGCCGCACGGCATCGGTTGCCTTCCTGGGATCGGTGGCGCATGTTCCGGTCTGTGCTTAGGATTCGTGAACATCCCGGGTGACCCGCGTGTGACACGAATCGAAATCGGCGCATTGCCGATCATCGGGTATGGGGCTTTGGGTGATGGACGATTGAGTGACGGACTGGATAGAAAGGGTGCGCCGCGTGATCCTTGGGGGACGCTTCTGCGTTCCCGATTGAGACGCCCCCTGTCATTTTATCTGACCGTGCTGCTGCTCGTTGCAATCGTTCCGTCCTTCGTGTTTTCGATGATCATCCTGAAGCGCAGCGCCGACGAGCAGGAGCGTGTTGTGACCGCGCTGCTCAAGGCATCGACCGGCTCGGTCACCCGCCTGGTCGAGCGTGAGATCGACGGTATGCTGACCATGCTCAAGGTGCTGTCTGCTGCTGGCGCGAATGACGGCAACAAACTCGATCAATTTTATGACCGCGCGCGTTCATCGCTTGCCGATACGGACTCAAACCTGCTGGTGATCGACCGAGGATATAACCAGCTTTTCAACACCCGCGTCCCGTTTGGCAGCCCGCTGGGCAAGGCATCCGATCCGGCCTCGGTCGATCGGGCATTCCGAAGCGGCGGGCCATATATTTCAGATGTTTTCTTCGGAAAGACCGCGCAGAAATGGGTCTTTAACGTCTATTTGCCCATCACCACACCCCTTGGCAACAATGACTATCTTTTGACCCTCACGCGTAACGCCGAAAGCATGTCGAAGGCGGTCAACCGCGATGTGCTGTCGCCCGGCTGGAATGCGGCGCTGCTGGATAGCGCCGGCAACGTGGTCGCCTCTTCCGATCCGGCGCTTTCGGTCGGCAAGCCGTTTTTCATGGAGATCGTGCCGGCCTTGCGTGTCGGTGTCGGCGAGGCGGTCCACGATGGAATAGAATATCGCACGGTCACCGAATTTTCGGTGCTGACCGGCTGGAAGACCGTTGCATGGGCGAAGAACGCTGATGTTGATGCGCCTGTGCTGTGGTCCTATCTCTGGTTGTCGTTGGGCGGGCTTCTCTTTGCCGGCATAGCCATAGCCGGATCCGCCACCATCGCGGGGCTTCTGACGCAAGGCGTCAAGGTACTTGCCCGTGATGCCCATCTGCTGGGGGCGGGCCGGCCGATTGCGCCGCGCAAACATATGATCGTCGAGATCGAGACCGTGTCCTCCGCTCTCGCGGAAGCCGCGCAGGCGCGCAGAAAGGCCGAAAACGAAATCCGCTTCCTGATGCGCGAAGTGGCGCACCGCTCGAAGAACCAGCTGACCGTTATCCAGTCGATGCTCAACCAGTCGCTCAACGCGGCCGAAAGCCGTGTGGATTTCGCCGAAACCTTCCGCAAGCGTATCGCCGGCCTTGCCCGCTCGACCGATCTGATGATCGCCAATGCCGCACTGGGCGTGGATTTTCGCGAACTGGCGCAAAACCAGCTGCAGCCGTTCACGCCCGACGATCCGGGGAGGGTTCATCTGTCGGGACCGCCGGTGCGGCTGGATGCGCAGGTGTCGCAGACGCTCGGCATGGCCCTGCACGAACTTGCCACCAATGCGACGAAGTATGGAGCGCTTGCCAACAGTGGCGGTGTGATCGACCTCAAATGGTCTGTCTCCGATGGCACGTTTGAGTTCGTCTGGAGAGAAAAGGGTGCCGACATTGCTGCGGCGGATAGTGACAGCGTGCGAAAAGGCTTCGGCACCATGGTGCTGGAACGCATGCTCGGCATGGCGCTGGATGCCAAGCTGGAGCGGATCATGCACGACGACGGGATCGAATGGCGCGTCAAAATCCCGGATGAAAAGCTGAGCGCCGATCTCTCGGTTCAACCCTAGACGCGCTTTGCGCGCCGTCACGGGTTGCCTTATTTGACAGGTTACTTTGACTGAAAGGAATGCCGATGCCGCGAAAAAGTACCGGATTGGCCGCCCTTGCCGTTGCAGCGGCTCTCACGGCGACCGCAGGCGCGGCCCTTGGCGCGGATTGCGTCGTTGCCGACCCGACGGGAACGCCGCTGAATGTGCGATCCGGCCCCCAGGGCCGTGTCCTGTCCATTCTCGACAACGGCGCGCTCGTCGAGATCCTCGATGAGCGCGCACTTGGCGCCAAGCGATGGGTGAAGGTCGCCGCTGATGGCAAGGTGCTCGGCTGGGTTTTCGCCGCCTATCTCGATTGCACGATGGCGGATGACAACACAAAATCTGCCCCGATGCACCCGCGCACCCCGCCGCAATGATGGCGTGTTGAGCCATTGCGGCGCCTTTATCCGCCCTCTTTCTTTTTAATGCCGGATGGTTTATAGGCAGCGCCAGCATCAGACCCCGCTCTTCGCGGACTTTTGCCTTCATGGCCGCAGCTAGACGACATCCCGGCTGCTGGCGACCCGAAATCCTAAACATTGAAAGGATGACACGATGTCGATCACTGCAGAGCGCAAGGCTGCGCTTATCAAGGAATACGCAATCGTCGAAGGCGACACCGGTTCTCCGGAAGTCCAGGTTGCGATCCTCACCGAGCGGATCAACAATCTGACCGAACACTTCAAGGGTCACAAGAAGGACAACCACTCGCGTCGTGGCCTTCTGGCAATGGTTTCCACCCGCCGTTCGCTTCTTGACTATGTCAAGGGCAAGGAAGAGGCACGGTACACCAAGCTGATCACTGCTCTCGGCATTCGCCGCTAAGCCTTACACCGGCGGGACCCGTCAACACGGGGCCCGCCGGTTTGTTTTTTGCGGGGGAGATCCCGCGTTTGCGTCTCCAGCCAAGCCGAAACGGCGCCGTTGGAAGCGGACACCCAGCAGACCGGATGGGCCGGCTCTGCGGAACCAACCGATGACCTGTCATGGGGCAGGATTGCAGGATGCTTCGGCGCTTGCGCGTTTTCCACGCACCCGGAGCTTCAGGCTTTAAGGGAGCGGAACGCGCGCCGGCCGATTTTGGAAGCCTCCCGCTGTCTTGCCCGTGATGTGTCATATCAGCGAAAACACTGCCGCCCGCGCCACACTGGCTGCGGCGCGGCATTGCCGCACACGAAGGACAAAACATGTTCGATACCCACACAGTCGAAATTGAATGGGCAGGCCGCCCGCTCAAGCTCGAAACCGGCAAGATCGCCCGTCAGGCTGACGGCGCCGTTCTCGCCACCTACGGCGAAACCGTCGTTCTGGCCACCGTCGTTTCGGCCAAGGCGCCGAAGCCGGGCCAGGATTTCTTCCCGCTGACCGTCAACTACCAGGAAAAGACCTATGCTGCCGGCAAGATCCCGGGCGGCTATTTCAAGCGCGAAGGCCGTCCGTCGGAAAAGGAAACGCTGGTTTCCCGCCTGATCGACCGTCCGATCCGCCCGCTGTTCCCGGAAGGCTACAAGAACGACACGCAGGTCGTCGTCACCGTCGTCCAGCACGACTTGGAAAACGATCCGGACGTCCTGTCGATGGTTGCTGCTTCGGCTGCCCTGACGATCTCCGGCGTTCCCTTCATGGGCCCGGTCGGCGGCGCACGCGTCGGCTACATCAACGGTGAATATGTTCTGAACCCGCATCTCGACGAGATGGACGAATCGATCCTCGACCTCGTCGTCGCCGGCACCCACGACGCCGTCCTGATGGTTGAATCGGAAGCCAAGGAACTGAACGAAGACGTCATGCTCGGCGCCGTCATGTTCGGTCACAAGGGTTTCCAGCCGGTCATCGACGCGATCATCAAGCTCGCTGAAGTCGCCGCCAAGGAACCGCGCGACTTTACCCCGGAAGATCATTCCGAACTCGAAGCCGAAATGCTCGGTATCGCCGAAACCGAACTGCGCGCCGCCTACAAGATCACCCAGAAGGCTGATCGCTATGCTGCCGTCGACGCGGTCAAGGCAAAGGTCAAGGCCCACTTCTTCCCGGAAGGCGTTGAGCCGAAGTACACCGCCGAAGTCATCGGCGCCGTCTTCAAGCACCTGCAGGCCAAGATCGTTCGCTGGAACATCCTCGACACCAAGAGCCGCATCGACGGCCGTGATCTCGAGACCGTTCGCGCCATCGTTTCCGAAGTCGGCATCCTGCCGCGCACCCACGGTTCGGCGCTGTTCACCCGCGGCGAAACGCAGGCGATCGTCGTTGCCACGCTCGGCACCGGCGAAGACGAACAGTACGTCGACAGCCTGACCGGCATGTACAAGGAAAAGTTCCTGCTGCACTACAACTTCCCGCCCTATTCGGTCGGTGAAACGGGTCGCATGGGCTCTCCGGGCCGCCGCGAAATCGGCCATGGCAAGCTCGCATGGCGCGCCATCCGTCCGATGCTGCCGTCTGCCGACCAGTTCCCCTACACGCTGCGCGTCGTTTCCGAGATCACCGAGTCGAACGGCTCGTCCTCGATGGCAACCGTCTGCGGCACCTCGCTCGCACTGATGGATGCCGGCGTTCCGCTGGCCAAGCCGGTTGCCGGTATCGCCATGGGCCTGATCCTCGAAGGTGAACGCTTCGCCGTTCTCTCCGACATCCTCGGCGACGAAGATCATCTCGGCGACATGGACTTCAAGGTCGCCGGCACCGCCGACGGCATCACCTCGCTGCAGATGGACATCAAGATCGCCGGTATCACCGAAGAGATCATGAAGGTCGCGCTCAGCCAGGCGCAGGGCGGCCGCAAGCACATCCTCGGCGAGATGGCCAACGCCATCACCGAAGGCCGCAGCCAGCTCGGCGAATTCGCCCCGCGCATCGAAGTCATGAACATCCCGGTCGACAAGATCCGTGAAGTCATCGGTTCGGGCGGCAAGGTCATCCGCGAAATCGTCGAAAAGACCGGCGCCAAGGTCAACATCGAAGACGACGGCACGATCAAGATCGCTTCGTCCTCTGCCAAGGAAATCGAAGCGGCCCGCAAGTGGATCCACTCGATCGTTGCAGAACCGGAAGTCGGCCAGATCTATGAAGGCACGGTTGTCAAGACCGCCGACTTCGGCGCTTTCGTCAACTTCTTCGGCCCGCGTGACGGCCTCGTGCACATCTCGCAGCTCGCTTCCGAGCGCGTTGCCAAGACCTCCGACGTCGTCAAGGAAGGCGACAAGGTTTGGGTCAAGCTGATGGGCTTCGACGAGCGCGGCAAGGTTCGCCTCTCCATGAAGGTTGTCGACCAGGCAACCGGCAAGGAAGTTGCCAAGGCTGACGGCGAAGCCGCTGAATAAGCGCTCGGCCGTTTGAGAGACCACGGGCGCGGAGCGGATCGTTCCGCGCCCTTTCTTATTTTCCGTGAAAGCCGTCTGAACCCGACGTCTCTCATTCCCTTTGTTACCGCCCTTTATTATCGTTTGTCTTTTTGGGAAGCCGCTTTCCAAGTTCCCCGACAAGCCCAAGGACCTCGACCATGAGCCGCGACACGCTGAAGACCCTTTTCCATCCTTTCGAGACCGGCGTTGTTCCCGCACCCGGCGAAGGCGAGCGTGTGCTGTTTCTGGGAGCCGAAGCAGGCTACCGGCTGCCGGCGGAGTTTTCAGGTTCGATTGCCGCCGTGCAGGCCGCAAGGCCGCTGTACAAGGCCCTGGAAGCCGCAAGGGCACCGGTGACACCGTTTGCCGAGGGCGAGGACTACGATGCGGCCCTGATCCTCTGCGGCAAGCACAAGGGCGAGAACGAGGACCGGATCGCCGAAGCGTTGAAGCGCGTCAAGGTCGGCGGCCTGATCGTTGTCGCCGGCGGCAAGGACGACGGCATCCAGTCGTTGCGCAAGCGCGTCAACCAGCTCGGCTGGGGCGGCGACAGCCTGCCGAAATATCATGGCATCGCCTTCTGGTTCGGCCGTCCGGAAGACGCAAGCGACGTCATCGTCAAATTTTCCAAGAAGCCGGTTCGCGTCGAGGGCCGGTTCGATGCAGCGCCTGGCATGTTCTCGCATGAGCGGATCGATGCCGGCTCCGAACTCCTGGCCTCGCGCCTTCCCGACGATTTCAAGGGCCATGCCGCCGATTTCGGCGCCGGCTGGGGTTATCTGTCGGTGATGCTGGCCGAGAAGGCGCCGAACCTGAAGGGCATCGACCTGTTCGAGGCCGATTATCATTCCCTCGAAGCCGCCCGGGCGAACCTGAAGGCCAATTGCCCGAACGTGCCCACCCGTTTCTTCTGGCAGGACCTGACGTCGGAAGAAACCCGCGACAAATACGACCTGATCGTCATGAACCCGCCGTTCCACGAGACGCAGGCTGCCGATCCGGCACTGGGTGCTTCGATGATCAAGGCGGCTGCCAAGGCGCTGAAGATCGGCGGGCGGCTGATGCTGGTCGCCAATCGCGGCCTGGCCTATGAAACGGTGATGACGGAAACCTTCAAGGAATGGGGCGAGACCTGCCGCAATGCGCGGTTCAAGGTGCTCTGGGGCAAGCGCTGAGGCGCTTGCTTTTGCAATTGCTTTCTTGACGAAACGGGTACACGCTCAGGCTCTCGCAGCTGCGCCCATGTCGGCGCGCAAGTGGAGTATGCCGATGCTTCATGGATCCGGACATCGCCCGCCCGTCACCGAGGGCGTCGCAGAAGTCATCGTCAAAGATATCAAGAGCGGTGAAGGCGAGATCGGTGCCTCGGAGGTGCCCCTGGCCTTCCAGACCGGCCGCGCGCCGGTTGACCGCGCGGTGCTCGGGCAAGCCCGCAAGCAGATGACGATGTTCGGCATCTTCGCTGTTGTGGTTTTGGCCGTGTTGCTGGCGGTCTGGTGGGCCGCCTGACGCTTCATGCCAAGTCTCTATCACCGAGATCAGACGGCTTCGATTTCCTTACGGGCGCTGGCAAGAAAGGCCGAACGTGTCAGGCCGCGTTCGCGGGCAGCCACGTCGATGGCATCCAGCCTGCCCTTTTGTCGAAAGCAAGATTGGCGCGCACGATGTCGCGCAAAAGTGTGCAGCGGTTTTTCGATAACGGCATGCGTAAGATCAAAGACCTAAAGCGCGATACGCGAATCTGAAAGATCGCGATACGCTTTAGCAAGGTCCGGACGCAAAACCTTTGCTGGGTTGCTCAGAATTTCCCCATCAGGCTTTCCTGCGGATAGCAGGTCGCAGACAGGCCGTGCTCCGTCTGCCAGCGGCCGATCGAGCGGCGGGTCTTGAAGCCGGGCAGGCCGTCCGCCTTGCCGATGTCATAGCCTTGGCTCTCCAGCGTCTTCTGCATCTTCAAGACGTCGGAACGCAGCATCTTGCCGACATTGCCGAACTCTCCCTTGAAGGCGCCGCCGCCGGATGAAATCCGGTCTGCGAGATTGCCGATGAAGAGGGCATAGAGGTCGGAATTGTTATATTCCTTGATGACGTAGAAATTCGGCGTGACGATGAATTCGGGACCATGGCGGCCGGCCGGCACCAGCATCATGCCATCGGCCTTGGCTTCGCCTGATGGAAACGCCTTGCCGGATACCCGCGCAATGCCGGTGGCAGCCCATTGCCCAATCGGTTTGGCAAGGTCAGGGCCTTCCTGCGCGCAGGAGACATTGGCCGGGATGCTAACCTCAAAGCCCCAGTCGCGGCCCCGCTGCCAGCCTTTTTTTGCCAGATAATTGGCGATCGAAGCGAGCGTATCGGGCGTCGATTTCCAGATGTCGCGGCGCCCGTCGCCATCGAAATCGACGGCGTATTTCAGAAAGCTGGTCGGCAGGAACTGCGGCTGGCCCATGGCGCCGGCCCAGGAGCCCTTCATCTCGGCCTCGCGCACGTCGCCGCTATCGAGAATATGGAGGGCTGCGATCAGCTCGCGCCGGAAAAGATCGCCACGCGTCGACATGAAGGCTTTGGTGGCGAGTACGTCCATGATCGGATGTGGGATTTTCGCCCGGCCGAAGCCGGATTCACGGCCCCAGATGGCAAGGATGATCGGTCCCGGTACGCCGTAAGTCTTCTCGATCCGGCGTAGTGTCGCGGCATTTTCCTTGGCAAGGCTGCTGCCGGTCGCTGCCAGGCCCTGCAGGCGCTTTTCGGAGAAATAGGCTCCGGGCGAAGAAAACTCCGCCTGACTTTGCTTCTGTTCGCCCGGCGGCTTGGTGCCTGGCGGAACGAGGTCCGGCAGGTCCCAGTTGAGTTTCACATCGGCAAAGGCAGCCTTGAAGGCAGCGGCCGAAATGCCGGATTTCTGCGCCTCAGGCCAGAGGTCGCTCTGCAGCCATTGACGGAACTGCGCCTCGGTGTCGGCCTTGGAGGCGGCGAGGACCGGCAGCGGCATCAGCGAGACAATTGCAGCGACCATTGCTGCCAGAATATGCCGTGCTTTACCCCCCTCTGTCGGCAAGGCCGACATCTCCCCCACAAGGGGGGAGATTATTCCTTTCCCCAGCCGATCTCTCAAAAAATCGGTTATTTCGCTTTTGATGCGCGAGAGTGCCGTGGCTGATCTCCCCCCTTGTGGGGGAGATGTCACGAAGTGACAGAGGGGGGTAAGCAACGGTATGCGCATAGCTTTCCTCAAATCGCCGTCCTCGCCCTCAGCGCCGCCGTCAGCGTGCCCTCGTCCAGATAGTCCAGCTCGCCACCCACGGGAACGCCGTGTGCCAGCCGGGTGATCTTGACGCCCAGCCCGTCCAGCTGGTCGGTGATGTAGTGCGCGGTCGTCTGGCCCTCGACGGTGGCGTTGACCGCGATGATCAGTTCGCGCACGCCGCCCTTTGCCACGCGCTCGACCAGACCTTTGATATTGAGATCGTCAGGTCCGACGCCATCGAGCGGCGACAGTGTGCCGCCGAGCACGTGATAGGCCGTGTTCATCGCGCTCGCCCGCTCAAGCGCCCAGAGATCGGAAACGTCTTCGACGACAATGATCACGGAATTGTCGCGCCGGTCGTCGGAGCAGACGCTGCAGGGGTCGATCGTATCGACATTGCCGCAGCAGGAGCAGATGCGGACCTTGCGGTGCGCTTCGCCCATGGCCTCGGCCAGAGGGCCGAGCAGCTGGTCCTTCTTCTTGACCAGGTGAAGGGCGGCGCGCCGGGCCGAACGCGGCCCGAGCCCGGGCACCTTCGCCAGGAGCTGGATGAGTTTTTCAATTTCGGGGCCGGTGACTCGCTTTGCCATGCGGCGTTTCTACTCCATATCACCGGGGAACGGAATCGCTGAAAAGAAACCGTCGAAAATGCCGGCGGCGGCAAATGTGCTGCCTTCGAATTCACAGACGGTTCAACCGGCTGGGCCGGTGCCTTGGAGATAGCGCTTCTGGGGGTGTCGTTCTGCGCGGCGCCCCGAGGTCGTGCCCGCGCTGGGCCCGCAAGGTCCGCATCTCCGGCGGGGCTTAACCTGCCAATTGGTCTTTGCTCGAACTGGCGGGAACCTTCAGGTCCCGCCAGCACCTGCCTTCTTTAGAAAGGCAGCTTCATGCCGGGCGGGATCGGCAGGCCGGCGGTCAGTGCCTTGGTCTTTTCGGCGGTGATGGCTTCGGCCTTGTCCTTGCCGTCCTTGTGGGCGGCGACGATCAGGTCCTCGAGGATTTCGACATCGTCTTCCTTGAACAAGGACGGGTCGATCTTGATGCCCTTGAGGTTGCCTTTGCCGTCCATGCGCACGGTGACCAGGCCGCCGCCGGAGGCGCCATCGACTTCGAGCGCAGAAATCTCTTCCTGCATCTTCTCCATCTTGGCCTGCATTTCCTTGACCTTGCCCATCATGCCCATGATGTCGCGCATCGTCATCTCCTGTGTGTATCTCGTGGTCGTACTTGGAATTTAATGCTCTATATCGTCGCCGGGAAGGATGTCGCCCTCTTCGGATTCGGCAGCCGCCACGGCGGGCGCTTCGCCTTCCTCTTCCGGCTCCGGTCCCTTGATCCTGACGTCCGTAATCTTGGCGCCCGGGAATTTGGCGAGAATGGCGGCAACGTCGGGATCCTGGCGGGCATCGCTGACGCGCTTTTCCTGCGCCTGCGTTTCGGCTTCGAGCAGCGTCGGTGCTCCCGGCTCGCGGCTGAGGATCACCATCCAACGGATGCCGGTCCAGTCTTCGAGCTTCTTCTGCAATTCGGCAACCAGCGTTTTCGGCGCGTCTTCCGGCAGGTTGATTTCCAGCCGTCCGGGCTCCAGGTTCACCAGCCGGACGAAACCGCGCACCAGCGTCTTCAATTTGATATCACGGTTGGTGCCGCAGAGGTCGGCGATATCGCTGACCGAGCGCAGCGGAACCTTGGGTTCGGCTTTTGCAACCGGTGCTTCTGCGGGCCGTTCCTCGATCCGGCCGACAGGCATGACCTGTGGCGGTGCTGCGTCCGGCACGGCGCGCAGCATGGTCGCGCCGTTTCCGGTCGCCCGTTGCGCCGGCGGCATGTCACTGCCGCGCGCCTGGATCGTGGCGCCCATGGATGCCTGCGCGCCGCTGCCATTGCCGCCGTTCGGGGCGGCAGGCTGGCGCGGGGCGTCGCCGCTGGAGAGTTCAAGCAAACGCCGGGCGGCATCTTCCGGCGAGGGAAGGTGGGCGGCATGGGCAAGCCGGATCAGCACCATTTCGGCCGCACCGGCCGGGCGCGACGAACTTTCCGTTTCGGGAATGCCCTTCAACAGCATCTGCCAGATGCGCGACAGCGTGGTCACGGCGATGCTGGAGGAGAACTCGGCACCACGGGTCCGCTCGATCTCGCTCAGCGACTGGTCGCCCACGGCATCGGGCACATATTTCAGCCGGGTGACCAGATGGGTGAAATCGGCAAGATCGGTGAGCACGACCGAGGGGCTGGCGCCTGCCTCATACTGCGCGGCGAATTCATCGAGGGCGGCTGCGACATCGCCTTTGACGATGTGCTGGAACAGATCGACGATGCGGGCGCGGTCGGCAAGGCCGAGCATCGAGCGCACGGCTTCCACTTCGACCACGCCGCCGCCATGGGCTATCGCCTGGTCGAGCAGCGACAGGCCGTCGCGCGCCGAGCCTTCGGCCGCACGTGCTATCATCGCCATGGCATCCGGATCGGCAGAAATGCCTTCCTTGCCAAGGATGGTGGTGAACAGGCCGACGAGATCAGAAGCGCCGATGCGCCGCAGGTCGAAGCGCTGGCAGCGCGACAGGACCGTGATCGGAACCTTGCGGATTTCGGTCGTGGCGAAGATGAATTTCACATGTTCCGGCGGCTCTTCGAGCGTCTTCAACAGGCCGTTGAAGGCCTGGGTCGAGAGCATGTGCACTTCGTCGATGATATAAACTTTATAGCGCGCCGAAACCGGGCGGTAGCGCACCTGCTCGATGATCTCGCGGATATCGTCGATGCCGGTATGCGAGGCGGCATCCATCTCGATGACATCGACATGGCGGCCTTCCATGATCGCCTGGCAATGTTCGCCGGGAATGCGAAGGTCGATCGTCGGCTTGTCGATCTCGGCTGTCTTGTAGTTCAGCGCGCGGGCGAGGATGCGGGCGGTGGTGGTCTTGCCGACACCGCGAACGCCGGTCAGCATATAGGCCTGCGCGATACGGCCGGTCTCGAACGCATTGGTGAGCGTGCGCACCATCGGTTCCTGGCCGACCATCAGATCGGAGAAATCCTTCGGCCGGTACTTGCGCGCAAGGACGCGGTAGGCGGCGGGCTTTTCGGATGTCGGGATCAGGCTATCTTCGCTCATCGCCCTTTTTTCCCCACGATGGGGCCGCTTGGCTGCAAATCGTGTCCAGACAGGACAGAAGGAAAAGGGTGGGAGGCTGGCACGATGACCCGTGCCTGGCTCGTTGGGGCTGCTTCCTTCCGGACCTGACCCGGTTGGCGAGTGGCTCGTCCACCACCAACCTCCCGGCTCTCATATCGGCAATATCGAAACCAAATGCAAGCCACGCCTTCAAAAAACTGCTATCATTGCACAAACAAACACAAAATCACTGTCCCTGGGGAGATCCGCTTGCCTGCCTTCGAGATTGATGAACGCCTTCAACGCGATGGATTGCTGATCTCGACGCTCGGCCTTTGCCAGCTTCGGATCAACAATGACCGCCGTTGGCCCTGGCTTGTGCTGATCCCGCAGCGCAATGGCGTGTCGGAAGTGTTCGATCTGACGCCGCTTGACCAGGCCATGCTGACGTTCGAAACGAACACGGTCGCAGCCGCCTTGAAAAAGGTGACGGGGGCGACGAAGATCAATGTCGGCGCTCTTGGCAATATCGTCCGCCAGCTTCATGTTCATGTCATCGCCCGCAGCGAGGGTGATGCCAACTGGCCGGGGCCTGTCTGGGGTTTCGGATCGGCCGAACCCTGGAGCGATGACGAGCGCAAGGCATTCGCAGCACGGATAGTGGAAAATCTCTGACCATGACGACATCGATCTTCGACCTGCACAGCCCGCATCCCGAGYCGAGCACGCTCGTCGCCTTTTCCGAAAATCACCTGGACCGGCAATCCGAACATCGCCCCGACGATTGCGTCGAGGTCGCCTTCCGCAAGGAAGGCGCGCATGTCTTTGCCTTTTCCGGCGGCAAGCTGGTGGTCAAGCACGACGAGAAAATCATCGACCCGCTGTTTGCGCCCTATGAGCTGGCGGGGCTGGAGCCGGTTCTCGACGACGCCATTCTGCTCGGTTTCCTGGCCAATGGCGAGCCGCGTCTGGCTGTGCCCATCGGCTTGACCGAAGAGACATTGCCGGAGCCCTTCAAGCTCGCCGATGGCCGCACGCTCTACCGCCAGCAGATGCTGCCCGACGAACTGCTCGGCCAGTTCGCGCAGGCTTCGAGCCTGATCTCCTGGAATGCGGCCAACCGTTTCTGCGGAAAATGCGGATCGGCCATGGAAGGCAAGGCCGGCGGCTACCGGCGCATCTGCTCGGCCTGCGGCCACATGGTTTTTCCGCGCACCGACCCTGTCGTCATCATGCTGACGATCGATCTGGAACGCGACCTCTGCCTGCTTGGCCGCAGCCCGCATTTTCCGGAAGGCATGTATTCCTGTCTCGCAGGCTTCGTGGAACCGGGCGAGACCATGGAAAATGCCGTGCGGCGGGAAACACATGAGGAATCCGGCATCCGCGTTGGCCGCGTGCGCTACCACGCCACGCAGCCCTGGCCGATGCCGCATACGCTGATGATCGGCTGCTATGCCGAGGCAAAGTCCCGCGACATTCACCGCGACGTGCAGGAACTGGAAGACTGCCGCTGGTTTAACCGGGAGGAAACCGCTGCAATGCTGGCGCGCAATACCGGCGTGACGCTTGCGGCAGGAGAACTCGGTACCCCGCCGAAGGGGGCCATAGCCCATCTGCTGATGCGCGACTGGCTGGACTGGCCTAGATAAAACAAAATCGGCGCCCGCGATGGCGGACGCCGATGGGAATCAAGTGGTTGCCGGCTTAGAAATTGCGCTGAAGGCGAACGATGCCGCCGACAGCACTGCCGGTGCCGCGTTCGCCGCCGAACTCGGTGTAATTGATTTCCGGCTGGACCTTCAGCATGCTCGTGACCATGTATTCGACATTGAGAGCGGCCGCGAAGGTTCCGTCTTCTTCGTAGGCCACCTGACCGTTCAGCGATGCCTTCTCGCTCATCTTGGCGGAAAATCCGCCCCAGGCAGCCCAGTCGCCGCTCCACGGACCGTAGTAATTCAGCCGCCGGGTGCCGCCAGGACCGTTGTCGTTGTCCCAATCCGACTGATAGCCGCCCATCACCCAGACCGAAAACAGATCATTCAACGTCACATCGACGCGCAGTTTGCCGGCGAATGCTTCCGCCTTGGTGTCATAGCCAGCAATCGCAGCGATGCCGCCCCAGCCTTCAGCGTATCTTACGCCGCCGATCACGTGCGGAAAGCTGCTGCCGTCATAGGACGCACTGGGCGCCGGCCCAAATCCGGTATCGTAAGTCCCGGAGCCCTCCTCAAGGCCGATCAAGGCCGAAAAGCCAACATCGCCGCCATAAACGTAACTGACCTGGTTGGTCCGGTCGCCGGTATAGTCAACGACATCGTCGTTGATGATGTTGCCGGCTGAGTTCAGCCAGGTGTCGTAGCGCGAATCGGCATAACCGGCGCGGAAACCGCCGATCTCGATATAGGCGCCGTTGAGATAGGTCCTGGTGTCGGTGACGTTATTGGCGTCGCTGCGTATGTCGATGAAGCTGCGCAACGTACCGTATTCGGTGTCCGAGCGTGCATCGAGCGTGATGTTGCCGCGGGTAAATGCGTCCCATCCGTTGCTTTCGCCCGAATAGGGATCTTCGCCGTAGTTGGAATCGAACCGGACATAACCGCCGATTTTCAGGCAGGTTTCCGTGCCGGGAATGTAGAAATAACCTTTTCCGAACGCGTCGCAGACGCGAACATATTCCATGGGCTCCGGTTCTGCAGCGACGATCGCGTCGGCGGCGCGCGCCCCGGTGGAAACCATCAAGGCGGCGGTAGAGCAGAAAAGAAGGGTTCTGATTGCCATGTTTCGACCTTTGTTGCGCCCATGAATTCGTGGGCGCCTGTCGTTGCCGGGAAGGCATTGCGCGCTGCGAATCAGTGGCGCGCAATGCGAAGATTAAACGGTTTTGTTGCAAACAATCACGTTTTCACCCTGAATTCCAGCTGCGAATTCTCATGGGTTATGCGGTGGCGTGCGGTTTTTGTCTACAAAACGAGCCGCATCGGATGGGCTGCGTAGGAGCCCAGGATGCGGACTTTTTCGGAAAAATACCGTAGCTCGTCCAGCGCCTGGCGCACATGCGCATCGTCCGGATGCCCTTCGATATCGGCGTAAAACTGCGTGGCGATGAACTTGCCGCCGAGCTGATAGCTTTCCAGCTTGGTCATGTTGATGCCATTGGTGGCAAAGCCGCCGAGCGCCTTATAGAGGGCGGCCGGGATATTGCGGACATTGAAAACGAAGGTCGTGACAATGACGTCGGTGTCCGCCTGCCGCTTGATGTTCTTCGGGTCGCGCGAGAGAACCACGAAGCGCGTCACGTTGTTTTCCGTGTCCTCGACGTTCTCCGCGATGATCTCGAGCTTGTAGAGATCGGCGGCCAGCCGGGGAGCAAGTGCCGCCATCGAGCGGTCGCCCACTTCCGCCACCAGCTTGGCGGCACCCGCCGTATCGCCAGCGACCACCGGCTTCCATCCGTTGGCGCGGACGATCTTGCGGCACTGGCCGAGCGCGTGGATATGGCTGTGCACGGTGCGGATCTCGTCGCGCGAAACGCCTGGAAGCACCATCAGCTGAAAGCGGATCGGCATGAAATATTCGCCGATGATATGCAGCCGCGATTCGGGCAGCAGGTGATGGATATCGGCGACACGGCCAGCGATCGTGTTCTCGATCGGGATCATCGCCAGGTCGGCCTCGCCGTTCTCGACCGCCAGGAATGCATCCTCGAACGTCTGGCAGGGCAGCGGCTCCATGTCCGGAAACATGTCGCGGCAGGCCATGTCGGAATTGGCGCCGTAGTCGCCCTGGAAGGAAATCCGGTTGGTCTTGGTCGTCATGGCAGGTTCCGATCAGGCTTTGGCGGAGAGTAGGCGCCGGGCTTTTTCAAGGTCCGCGGGAGTATCGACCCCCAGCGGGATTGATTTGACGATTTCCACGTCGATGCGCATGCCGGCTTCGAGCGCGCGCAACTGCTCCAGCGATTCGCGCCTTTCCAGCGTCGAAGGCGGCAGCGATACGAATTTTTCAAGCGCGGCGCGGCGATAGGCGTAGAGCCCGATGTGATGGTAGAGCGGTCCCTTGCCATGCGGCGCGGTGGTGCGGGTGAAATAGAGAGCCTTCAGCCGGGTCTCCGACAGCGGCGAACCGACGACCTTGACGACGTTTGGATTGAGCTTCTCGTCCTCGTCTTCAATCTCGACGGTCAGCGTCGCAATGTCGACCTGAGCGTTTTCCAATGGCCGCAGCGCCGCACGAATGGTTTCCGGTTCGATGGTCGGCAGATCGCCCTGGACATTGATGATGACTTCGGCCTTGCCCTGCGGATCGCTCTTCAAAAGAGCCTCATAGATCCGGTCGGAGCCGGATTGATGATCCGCCCGGGTCATCACCGCCTCAAAGCCTGCGGCTGTCACTGCATCGAAAACATCCTGATGATCGACCGCCACGACGATCCGGCCGGCTTGTGCATCCTTGGCGCGCAAGGCGACCTGGACGATCATCGGCAGGCCGCAGATGTCGGCAAGCGGCTTGCCGGGCAGCCGCGTCGAGGCCATGCGCGCAGGGATCAGAATCAGGGTTTTGTCGAAATTGTCGCTATTCATGCTTGGGCCTTCAAAACGCGCCGGAAAAGTGTCAAAAGGTCTCAGACCGGGGCTTATAATGTCTGTTGCAACACAAAGCCAAAAGACATAGGTTCCGCGCGATTTCAAGATAGGCTGGCGTTTTGTTCGCGCCGGTTGCAAGGGGAGCATTTGCGGATGAACTCATATGTGAACATGGGCGTAGGTGCCTTCCTCGGTACGGTCTTTGTTTTGATGTCCGTATCGATCGCATCGGAAGGCATCTTCCATTCGGAAGTTCCCGAAAAGGAAGGTTTTGCGATTATCGCCGAAGAGGGCGCTTCGGAAGCGGGCGCTGGCGCCGCCGCTGAAGTCGAAGTCGATATCAAGCCGCTGCTCGCAGCAGCCGACGCCTCTGCAGGCGCCACCGTCTTCAAGAAATGCGCAAGCTGTCATACCGCGGAGAAGGGCGGGCCCAACAAGGTCGGCCCCAACCTGTGGGGTGTTGTCGAGCGCCCGATCGCCTCGCATGAGGGCTTTGCCTATTCGGCCGGCATGAAGACATTCGCCGAAGCCAACAAGACCTGGACCTACGATCACCTGAGCTTCTTCGTCGAAGCGCCGAAGAAGCATGTTCCCGGTACCGCAATGGGCTTTGCCGGCCTCAAGAAGCCGGAAGAGCGCGCCAACCTGATTGCCTGGCTGCGCACACAGTCCGATGCGCCGGTCGCATTGCCTGACGCATCTGCCGCCGCGGCACCTGCTACGGAAGGTGAGGCTGCCAAGCCTGCGGCCGAAGGCGAAGCAACGAAGCCGGCGACTGAGACAGCGCCCGCTCCATAAAGCGTTGCCCAATTGGCAATGGAAAGAACAGAGCCCGGCCAATGCGCCGGGCTTTTTCGTGTCTGTTGTCCCGCTTTACAGCAGGATATAGGCCCAGGCAGAGACGGAGATAACGCCAAGCGCCGTCGTAATGGTGATTGTCGATGACGCAAGGCCGTGACCGACATTGAAATGGTTGGCGATCAGCCAGGCATTGACGCCGGTCGGCACGGATGAGGTGAGCACCAGCGCCGCCGTCCAGTTGCTGTTGAGGCCGAGCAGCTGGCAGGCGCCATAGACGGTTGCCGGCAGGGCAATCAATTTCAGCGCACTGGTGATCGATGCGAGACCGGTATTGCCCGCAAGGCCATATTTATCGACTGCCATGCCGATGGAGACAAGCGCCGCAGGGGCTGCTACGCCGGCCAACTGATCGACGACGATCTTGACCGGGCCGCTGAGCGGCACGCCGGCGAGATGGACCAGCGCGCCCAGCACCAGACCGATGACCAGCGGATTGCGCACGAGATTGCGCAAAATGCCTTTTAACAGCCTGAGCGGGCTCTGTCCCGGCTTGCCGCTGGTCTTGCGTTCGGCACGTTCCATCAGGATCGTGCCGGCGATCATCATCACCGGCAGGTGCACCGACAGAAGAATGGACAAGGCCACCACGCCTTCCTCGCCGACGCTGCGCGACACGAGCGGCAGGCCGATGAAGACGGTATTGGCAAATGCGGACGAAACCCCGGCCAGCACGCCGACGCGGGCATCTTTCTTGAAAAACAAGGTGGCTGCCAGATGTCCCAGCGTCCAGGTCACGGCGACGCCGGAGAAATAGGCGGCCCAAAGCGGCCACGGCGAGCCTTCCCTGAAGTCGGCTTCGGCAATAGTGCGGAACAGAAGAACCGGCACGGCGACCCGAAAGACGAAATCTCCGAGCGCGTCTCCAACCGTGGCGTTCAGGTAGTTCATCCGCACGATCAGCCAGCCGAGAAGGATCAGGACGAAAATCGGTACGACATTCAGGAAGACATCGGACATCAGGCGCAGCCCCTTGGCAAAATGTACGTCCGCCATAGACCCATTCGCCCGGCAGCCGCAACCCAGGGCGCGCCAGTGCGTGATGGAGCGCATATTTCACCCAAGGCTCATAGGACAGGATGCGGAAGGAGGTTGGCAAATGATTGAAAAATGGTGTCTTGAGCCCGTCGTCCTCGAACCCGACGGGATAGGACGCTACCGCGTCGTTCGCAGCACCCGCGAAGCGGCACTAGGTCTTCTCGGAAGGTGGCCGGTTCATGACGGCTCAGGGCTGCGATCCAGACGTGCCGCCGCGTGTTGCGGGGCGAACAGCCGGTGGACGATGCCCTCCAGAATTTCATCGCCGCGGCCGTCGAGGCGTTCGTTCATGGGCAACCGGGAGCCTGAAGCCAGTTTGCGCCAGGATGGCCGGGGGAACATTCGGGAAAAGCTTGCGTTGTCCTAAGGAAGGACAATTGCCATGCACAAGCAGATCTATATTCACCAGGACGATCATTCGGACCTGACCGATGACGAACTGGCCGACAAGGTACTGCGCTATATCCAGTATTCCGCGCTGATCGATACGTCGGGTTTGTCGGTGGTGGCCGTCGGGCGCACCGTTGTCCTCAGTGGCTACGTTTCGTGCGAGGCAGAGGTCGGATGCGTTGAAGCAGCGGCGGCCTCGGTGATCGGCGTGCATCTCGTCGAAAACCTGGTTGAGGTGGTGAAACACTGACCGGGCAGGATGGATCCGCTCACAGGTTTGCCGGAAATCGGGCAGGGGACATTTGCGCAAAAGAGCGCCCAAATGTCCCCGCAGTCATGGCCCTACCCTGGATGTTCGGGTTTAGCCTGAGCCTTTGCCGGAAAATAGCGCGTGAGAAGCGCTGCTCTCCTAGTTCAGAAGAGCTTTTTCGCCCTGCAATGTTCCGCCGATGTCTCCGGCCTTTTTCTTCGGTAGTGGCTTCATGTTTCCGGAAAGCAGGTCGACAGGCGTAGCGACGGTGGTCGCTGCGACTTTACCCACGGTGTTTACCGTACCGGCGACGATTGCCGTAATGCCGTCGCCAATGCCGACATCGGAATCCGTCAGGGTCTGGCCGGTAACAAGCCGCTGGCCGATCAGTTGAACGATCTCGGGGCTCTCTGCAAACTTGCCGTGATTGAGACGATCGGTGGATTTCACCTTCGTCAGGTCGACCACTGTGATACCGGCAGTTTCAAGCTTGGTCTTGTACGGTTCTTCCGCCGGATTGATCTGTCCCAGCCGCTGCACATCGCCGGAGATGTAGCGCGACAGCGCCAGAGCGCGGTCGTCCTGCGAGACGAAGATGGTGAAATTCGGTTTCTTTGCGCCAAGTTCGGTCCATTGCCGCGCGAACACATCGACGTCGATATCGGGCGAGGCGAGGATGACGTTCTCGATCTTTTTCGGAAGGCCGCCGTTGCGAATCGCCATCTGACGGATTGATTCCATCGCCAGCCAGGTTCCCATCGAATGCGCAAGGATGGTGATGTCCTTGATGTTCTTGTCCTCGACCAGCGCCTTCAGCGTGTTTTCCAGCGAGGTGCGCGAATAGTTGGTGCTTTCCTTGTCGTAATTGTAGTCGAACACCTTGGCGCGGGACGGCCAGGTGAAAAGCACCGGCGTCACGTCGGCGCCGGAATCATGGACGATCTGGGCGAAGCGGAAGACCGAATCCTCGTAGGTATTGTTGAAGCCGTGGATGAAGACCATTGCATGGCCGCCTTTGGAATGCTCGCGCACCCATTCATGCCCTGCCTCAATGGTTTCCACTGGCTTGACGCGCACAACGGCGAAATCAGTTTGCGGGTTGGGCGGCAGCTTCTTGGGCCATTGCACGGTCCCTGAGGCGCGCATCGTGTCGGATGGAATGGAAACGGCAACATCCGTGATCGAGGGATGGACGCTGCGCTCACCGGAAAACAGTGTGGCCGGATCGTCGGACGGAAGCCGGCTGGTTGCCACAAGCATGTCCACGACAGCGTTGCCCTTGGGCTCGGCAGCCAGATTGAGCGGCTGCATGACGCCCTTGGCATGGCCGCCGCAGCCAGTGAGCGCCACGACGAGCGGCAAGATGATGGCCAGGCGCTGCAAGGTGCCCTGCGATGAAGACGTGAGAGGCCTGCCAATCGATGCTGAGGTCATGGATACTCTTCCGACAAAACACAAGATTTCACAAAACAGCCCAGAATTGTGCTCCGGACTCAGCCCACAGCCGGTTGCTGCCGTCAAGTCCGTATCCTGCAACTAATCCGGTCCGGCTGATCCATGACACAGGTTCATATTGTATTTTTGACACAGCGTGCCGGTGGGGCAGAATGTTTTTGCTGCGCTCGCACGCAACCTTTTGCAATCAACGAACACACAACCAAGGCTGACCATAGATGGGGTCTTGCCGAAGCGCGTCAGGCGGCTGGCCGGGCACCAGCGGACGGATCAAGCAGCCGCGGGCCTATTCCGGCAGGCCCTGCAATCCCAATGCCGCATTCCGGCGCAGGTCAGCGATCGCTATCTTCAGTTCCGCCTCTTCCCATCCTGCTGCCAGGCCGCCTTCAACAAGCTTTGCCTCGACGTCCTCTTCCGTCAGGGATTCCTGGATCGACAAGTGCTCGAGTGCCACTTGCAGCGCTTCTTCGCAGTCGAGCGCACGTTCCGGATGACCGATGGGACGTTTGGGGGATGCAATATAAGTCATGCTCATTTCTCCTTGGCGGTGGCCGCGCTGGAAATTCGCGCTAAAGACAGACTGTCGCTTGCCCTGATGGTTTACCGCAGGCGCAGGCTTGCGGAAAGCTGAACTTGATGCGAACCGCCTCGCCGTCCGGGGGGCAGTTTACAAATGCCAAGACGCGCAGGCCGCCGCTAGGAAATATGGAGGATTGGAAATGGCGGACAGAGCGGGATTCGAACCCGCGATACGCTCTCACGTATACACACTTTCCAGGCGTGCGCCTTCAACCACTCGGCCACCTGTCCGTTTTGTCAATCGCACCGGCGGTTGGGTCCGGTGGATCAGAGACAAGCGCTTGCTTTCTCCTGAAACCCCGTTCGGCTGCGCCAAACCGGGTTGGCCGCGGGCGAAAACCAGCGGACCGGCGCGATATATACCGATGAACTCGGTGGGATCAACTGATTTCTGACAGTTTTTTGACTTCTTGCGATCCGCGCCTGTGAAAAGGTGGGATTGCACTCGTCCGGGCCTATGCTTATTGCTTGGTCTACCCGGCAAAACACAGTCCGGCCGGGACGAAAGCGGACGCGTGGTGGAGGCGGAATGCGGTTTTTGCTGCGGTTTGCGAGTTTTCTGGCGCTGGTCATCGGTATTCTTGTGGCATCCGTCGATGCCATCCAGTCGGTTTCGGCATCCCGCCCGGTCCTGACGCCCTTGGCGGTCGCACTTGCGGCCGGCGGATCCTCGACGCAGTCGCTCGTGCAAAGCCTGGAACGGCCGCACGTGAATGGTGCTTTTCTGGATCCGGTGATCCGGTGGTCGCTGCAGCAGCCGGCTTTTGCATTCTTCCTGCTGATCGCGCTGGTCCTTTGGGTGATCGGTTACAAGCGCCCGCCCGCCGCCGGCCGGTTCTCGGCCTGAGCACAGGCGCCGCCGAACCTGTGCCGGCGAACGAGCCTGTGCCGGCGAAATGCAAGACAGTCATGTTCCTGACGTCATCCGTGGCAAATAATGACCTTGTTTTTACCGGTCAATCTGATGATTTTGCCGGTTTTTTGGGCTATTTACCTTTTTTTACCAATTGAAAAATTTTGGGTGAATTTTAGCTGGAGGCATGCAAGGATGTGCACCAGCCAGACATACCCTCAAAAAAGGGAGTGGTGGTTCCGCAGACATGCTCCCGAAAGAGGAGCTTGCGGGAGGACCCAACAAGATCAATAGCAACAACAGGGCTGCACAATGAAAAAAACCCTCCTTGGTCTCTTCGCCTTTTCGATGATGTCCGCCACGGCGCTCGCCGCCGACGTCAAGCCGGCGCTCATTTTCGATCTCGGCGGCAAGTTCGACAAATCCTTCAACGAAGCAGCCTTCAACGGCGCGGAAAAGTTCAAGACCGAAACCGGCGTTGAATACCGCGAGTTCGAAATCAGCAACGACGCCCAGCGCGAACAGGCGCTGCGCCGCTTCGCCGGCGACGGCAACAACCCGATCGTGGTTGTCGGCTTCAACTGGGCGCCGCCGCTCGAAAAGCTGTCGGCTGAATATCCGGACACGAAATTCGCCATCATCGACATGGTCGTCGACAAGCCGAACGTCAAGTCGATCGTCTTCAAGGAACAGGAAGGCTCCTATCTCGTCGGCGTTCTCGCCGGTCTCGCGTCCAAGTCGAAGACCGTCAGCTTCGTCGGCGGCATGGATGTTCCGCTGATCCACAAGTTTGCCTGTGGCTACATCGGTGGCGCCAAGTCCACCGGTGCCGACGTCAAGGTTCTTGAGGCCTATACCGGTACGACCCCGGACGCCTGGAACGATCCGGTCAAGGGCGGCGAAATCGCCAAGTCGCAGATCGACCAGGGTTCCGACGTCGTCTATCACGCGGCCGGCGGTACCGGCGTTGGCGTGTTGCAGGCTGCAGCTGACGCCGGCAAGCTCGGCATCGGCGTCGATTCCAACCAGAACGCCCTTCAGCCGGGTAAGGTTCTGACCTCGATGCTGAAGCGCGTCGACGTTGCTGTCTACGAAGCTTTCTCGGCTGCAAAGAACGACAAGTTCGAGTTCGGTATTTCCAATCTCGGCCTCAAGGAAGATGGCGTCGGCTTCGCGCTCGACGACAACAACAAGGCGCTGATCACACCGGAAATGCTGGCTGCCGTCGACAAGGCCAAGGCCGACATCATTGCCGGCACGGTTCAGGTCCACGACTACATGTCGGACGAAGCCTGCCCCTATTGAACTCAAGTCATTGAATGAAGGAAGCCGCCGGTCCCCGGGATCGGCGGCTTTTCGTTCGGTCGGAGACTAAAGACCCTCCGCACAAGCAGGAGGAGTCTTCTTGGGCGATTCAAGCCGGCTCAATAATGCGGTGGGCGGGTATTTGCGGGCGCTTCGAGGCTCTGCTCCTCGAGGCTGAGGAAGCGCTCGGTCAGCCGGTCGAGCTTGGCCCGGACCTGCTCGACCACCGTCCATTGTTGCGTCAACTGGTCGGACAGTTCCTCGATCGTTTTCGCCTGATGCGCGATCGTCTCCTCAAGCCGGGTGATACGTTCGCTGTCATTGCTCATGGTTTTTCCTTAGGCCAGCCGTTCGTGTTCCAGGCCATTCCGTATCATATCCACATGATCGATAAAGCCTGGCGGTACGGCAATATTGCCTTTCGTCTGGAAGTGCGTAAATCGCGCTGGACTCTCCCGATTGAACTGGGAAGAGTAGACGGGCTTTCGATTTTTTGACTTACCTGTCCGGGATTCGATGCTAAACTTATACCAACTGGTAAAAAAATCGATGCCCGGGCTACCGCTGTCAAAGCGGAGAAAACCGGGCCGACTTGGGGAACATGGGTCAATATGAGCGATATTGCCATCGAGCTGCGTGGCATCGACAAGAGCTTCGGCCTTGTGCACGCCAACAAGAATATCAACCTGACCGTCCGCAAGGGCACCATCCACGGCATTATCGGTGAAAATGGCGCCGGTAAATCGACGCTGATGTCCATCCTCTACGGCTTCTACCAGGCCGACAGAGGCGATATCGTCATCGACGGCAAGACGGTGACGATCAAGGATCCGAATGCGGCGATCGCAAGCGGCATCGGCATGGTGCACCAGCATTTCATGCTGGTCGAGAATTTCACCGTTCTCGAAAACGTCATGCTCGGGGCCGAAGACAGCCAGATCCTCAATACCAGCATTTCCAAGGCGCGCGTCGAGTTGAAGCGGCTGGAAAAGGAATATGCGCTGGAGGTCAATCCGGATGCGCTGATCGAGGAACTGCCGGTCGGCCTGCAGCAGCGTGTCGAAATCCTCAAGGCCCTCTACCGCAAGGCCGATATCCTCATTCTCGATGAGCCGACGGGCGTGCTGACGCCACCGGAGGCCGATCACCTGTTCCGCATCCTCGGTCAGCTGAAGGACCAGGGAAAGACGATCATCTTCATCACCCACAAGCTGCGCGAGATCATGGCGATCACCGACGAGGTCTCCGTCATGCGCCGCGGCGAAATGGTGGCGACGCGCAACACCAGGGAAACCTCGGTCGAGGAATTGGCCGAACTGATGGTCGGCCGCCGCGTGCTCTTGCGGGTCGAAAAGGGTGCCGCCAATCCGGGTGACGTCAAGCTCGCGGTCGAAAACCTGACAGTGCGCGACGGTCGCGGCGTGACCATGGTCGACAATGTCTCCTTCAACCTGCGTGCCGGCGAAATCGTCGGCATTGCGGGCGTGGCTGGCAACGGCCAGTCCGAACTCTTGGAAGCGATCTCCGGCATCCGCAAGGCGGTTGGCGGCAAGGTCCTGCTCAATGGCCAGCCGATCGACGTCACCGCGCATGTCGATCCGCGCGAACTGCGCGACAGGGGCCTCGCACACGTGCCGGAAGACCGGCACCATGTCGGCCTCGTGCTGAAGTTTGAAGAGGCCGAGAACGGTATCCTCGGCTATCACCACGACAAGCGTTATCTCAACGGCGTTTTCCTGAATACCAAGGCGATCCAGGCGGATGCCGAGGAAAAGATCAAGAAATACGATATCAGGCCGCCTAGCCCGCGGCTGAAGACCGCCAATTTTTCCGGTGGCAACCAGCAGAAGATTGTGCTGGCGCGGGAGATGGAGCGCGGGCCTGACGTCTTGATTATCGGCCAGCCGACGCGCGGCGTCGATGTCGGCGCCATCGAATTCATCCATAAGCGGATCATCGAGATGCGGGATCAGGGCAAGGCTGTCCTGCTCGTCTCCGTCGAACTCGATGAAATCCGTGCCCTATCCGACCGTATCATCGTCATGTTTGCCGGCCGTGTCGTCGGCGAGCGGGACCCGGATGCGACCGAAGGGGAACTCGGCCTGTTGATGGCCGGTGTCGAAGGCCGCAAGGAGGCCGCCGAATGAGCAATCCATACGCAAAACTGCCGGCCTGGGCCGAATACGGCCTGATCCCGCTGGTCAATCTGATCGTCGCCTTCCTGGTGGCCGGGCTCGTCGTGCTGCTGGTCGGCGAAAATCCGCTGAAAGCCGCCTATCACATGATCAACGGCGCCTTCGGCCGCGGCGAATATATCGGCTTTACGCTGTATTATGCCACGACCTTCATCTTTACCGGGCTTTCGGTTGCCGTTGCCTTCCATGCCGGCCTGTTCAACATCGGCAGCGAAGGTCAGGCCTATATCGGCGGCATCGGCGTGGCGCTCGCCTGCCTCTGGCTCGACAAGACCATGCCCTGGTTCGTGGTCTTTCCGCTGGCGATCATCGGTTCGGCGGCGTTTGGCGCGCTGTGGGCGTTCCTGCCGGGCTGGCTGCAGGCCAAGCGCGGCAGCCATGTGGTCATCACCACGATCATGTTCAATTTCATCGCGTCCAGCCTGATGGTCTATCTTCTGACCAGGGTGCTGAAGCCGCTGGGCCAGATGGCGCCGCAGACCCGCACCTTTGAGGCGGGCGGCCAACTCCCCAAGCTTGACTGGCTGATGTCGATCTTCGGCCTCAACCTCGGCAATTCGCCATTCAACGTCTCCTTCCTCTTGGCTCTCCTTGCGGCGTTCTGCGTCTGGGTGCTGATCTGGCGCACCAAGCTCGGCTATGAGATGCGGACCATGGGCCACAGCCCCTCGGCCGCGCGTTATGCCGGCATCGGCGAAGCGCGGATTACGGTTATCGTGATGATGATTTCCGGCGGTCTGGCCGGCATGATGGCGCTGAACCCGATCATGGGCGAGCAATACCGCATGCAGCTGGATTTCGTGCAGGGCGCCGGTTTCGTCGGCATCGCTGTGGCGCTGATGGGCCGCTCGCATCCGGCCGGTATCATTCCGGCGGCGGTTCTGTTCGGCATGCTCTATCAGGGCGGTGCCGAGATCGCATTCGAAATGCCGGCCATCTCGCGTGACATGATCGTCATCATCCAGGGCCTGGTCATTCTTTTTGCAGGCGCGCTCGAAAACATGTTCCGCCCGGCCATCGGCCACGCATTTGCAAGAATCGGCCGCCGCTCCGTTGCCGCCGCGCAGACAAGGGGAGCCTGAGCCATGGATTTTTTCCACACGATCATCGCGATCCTCGAATCGACCATTCGCGTCTCCGTTCCGCTGATCTTTGCAGCGCTCGCGGGCCTGTTCACCGAGCGTGCAGGGGTGTTCGACATCGGCCTTGAAGGCAAGATGCTCGGCGCTGCCTTTGCCGCTGGCGCCGCCGCTGCCGTCACTGGCTCGGTAATAATGGGGCTTCTGGCCGCCATCCTCATCTCCGTGTTGCTATCGCTGGTTCACGGCTATGCCTCGATCACCCAGCGCGGCAGCCAGATCGTCTCCGGCGTCGCCATCAACTTCATCGTTGCCGGCTCCACCGTCATTCTCGGCGAAGCCTGGTTCCGTCAGGGCGGCCGCACACCGGCGCTGTCCGGCGATGCCCGCTTCCAGACGGTGACCTTGCCCTTTGCCGATGCGGTGAAGGACGTGCCGTTTTTCGGACCGGTCTATTCGGACCTGCTGTCCGGTCATTTCATCCTCACCTATGTCGCCTTCGCACTGGTGCCGTTCAGCTGGTGGATTCTCTATCGCACCCGCTTCGGCCTTCGCCTTCGCGCCGTCGGGGAAAATCCGGGCGCCGTCGATACCGCCGGGATTTCGGTGATCTGGCTGCGGTACCGTGCCGTCATCTGCTGCGGCATTCTCTGCGGCTTTGCCGGGGCCTATCTTTCGCTTGCGATGAGCGCCGGGTTCGTCAAGGGCATGACCGCCGGCAAGGGCTATATCGCGCTTGCTGCGCTGATCTTCGCCAAATGGCGCCCGCTGAACATCATGCTGGCATGCCTCCTGTTCGGCTTCCTCGATGCATTGTCGATCCGGCTGCAGGGCAATCCGTTGCCGCTGATCGGTCAGGTGCCGGTACAATTGATGCAGGCGCTGCCCTATATCCTCACGGTCATCCTGCTTGCCGGCTTCATCGGCAAGGCCATCCCGCCCAAGGCAGGCGGCATACCCTATGTGAAGGAGCGCTGACCATGGAAAACGAACTTTTCGAGGCGGCACGCGAGGCGATGGCGAAAGCGCATGCGCCCTATTCCAAGTTTCCGGTCGGTGCCGCCATCCGCGCCGAGGACGGCAAGATCTATACCGGCGCCAATATCGAGAACCTGTCCTTTCCGGAGGGCTGGTGCGCCGAAACGACGGCGATCAGCCACATGGTGATGGCCGGCCAGCGCAAGATCGTCGAAGTCGCCGTCATTGCCGAGAAACTGGCGCTCTGCCCGCCCTGCGGTGGCTGCCGTCAGCGCCTTGCCGAATTCTCCGGCGCCAGCACCCGCATCTATCTTTGCGACGAGACCGGCGTGAAGAAGACGCTGGCCCTTTCCGACCTGTTGCCGCACTCCTTCGAAACAGAGATCCTCGGATGACCGCAGCTGCCGATATGCTCAAGGCGAAGCTGGCGGGCCTGTCGCCGCGCTACGGCATCGTGCTCGGCTCGGGTCTCGGCTCGCTGGTCGATGCCGTGGCCGATCCGGTGCGGATTTCCTATGCGGATATTCCCGGCTTTCCGGTCAGCGCCGTGTCCGGCCATGCCGGCGAACTGGTCGCCGGCAAGATTGGCGGTGTTGCGGTCATCGTTCTGTCCGGCCGGGTGCATTTCTACGAACGCGGTGATGCCAATGCGATGCGCACGCCGATAGAAACGCTGAAGGCGCTGGGCGTCGAGACGCTTATACTCACCAACTCCGCAGGTTCGTTGCGCCAGGACCTGCCGCCGGGCTCGGTGATGCAGATCACCGACCATATCAATTTCTCCGGCACCAGTCCGCTGATCGGCGTCGATAGCGACGATCGCTTTGTCGGCCTGACATCGGCCTATGATCCGGAACTGACTGAGCGCATGCGCGCCGCCGCGATCAAGCTGGATATCCCGCTCGGTTCCGGCGTTTACATGTGGTTTTCCGGCCCGAATTTCGAAACGCCTGCCGAAATCCGCATGGCTCGCATTCTCGGCGCCGATGCTGTTGGCATGTCGACGGTGCCGGAAGTCATTCTCGCGCGGTTCTTCGGCCTGAAGGTCGCGGCCGCCTCCGTCATCACCAATTTCGGCGCGGGCATGACGGGTGGCGAACTCAGCCATCACGAGACCAAGGACATGGCGCCCATCGGTGGCCGGCGGCTGGCTTCAATTCTTGCGGAAATGATTTCGGCATAGGTTCGATCGGCATTTCGGGCCTTTGACCGCGCGCAAAACGGGTTTGCGCGATCGTCTCAAGCGTATAGAACAACCGTTCGTGACCGGCCGCAGCTCCGCTCACGATTGATCGTGTTGTAGAAATGGACGGACCCCATGATGCTCGAAGCTTCCAATCGTCAGATAGCAGCACTTGCGCTGTCATTGCTGGACCTTACAGACCTGACGGACGACTGCACGCCGGAGGCGATTGAAACGCTTTGCGCCGCTGCGCGCACCCCGCACGGGCATACGGCCGCGATCTGCATCTGGCCACGTTTCGTCGCTCAGGCGCGCGCAATCCTTGGGCTAAACAGCGCAGTCAAGATTGCGACTGTGGTCAATTTTCCCTCCGGTGACCTGCCGGTGGAAACCGTCGTCGCCGAGACGCTTGAGGCGATTGCCGACGGTGCCGATGAAATCGATCTGGTCATTCCTTACCGCGCCTTCATGGCCGGCGACGAGCAGGCTGTCCGCACGATGATATCAGCCGTGCGGCAGGCTTGCCCGGCGCCTGTCGTGCTCAAGACCATTCTTGAAACCGGAGAGTTGAAGGATCGCGGCCTGATCCGCAACGCTTCCCACATCGCCATTCAGGAGGGCGCCGATTTCATCAAGACATCGACGGGCAAGGTCGCGGTCAATGCGACGCTGGAGGCGGCCGATATCATGCTGACCTGCATCCGTGAAAGCGGCCGGAAGGTCGGCTTCAAGCCGGCCGGTGGGGTTCGCACGATTGGCGACGCCCGCCTCTATCTCAATCTGGCCGCCACGATCCACAGCCCGGACTGGCCAATGCCCTCGACATTCCGCTTCGGTGCTTCCAGCCTGCTCGGCGATATTCTCTCGGTGCTCGACGGCCGCGAGCCTGTGGCCGGCGCGACGGCCTACTGATCATGATCCCGCAGGAGGTGATCCGGCGAAAGCGAAACGGCGAAGCGCTGGGGGCAGCGGATATCGCCGGTTTCATCCGTGGCTTGACCGACGGATCGATCTCCGAGGGGCAGGTGGCAGCCTTCGCCATGGCCGTCTGGTTTTCCGGCATGGACCTCGATGAAACGGTGGCGCTGACCCTTGCCATGCGCGATAGCGGCGCCGTGCTGTCCTGGGACGATATCGGCCATCCCGTTGCCGACAAGCATTCGACCGGCGGCGTCGGCGACAATGTCTCGCTGATGCTGGCGCCGATCGTGGCGGCCTGCGGGCTTGCCGTGCCGATGATTTCCGGCCGGGGGCTTGGCCATACGGGAGGCACGCTCGACAAGCTGGAATCGATTCCGGGCTATGATATCAAGCCATCCGAAGCGCTGTTTCGCCGGACCGTTCAGGAGGCCGGCTGCGCCATCATCGGTCAGACTGCCGATCTCGCGCCTGCCGACCGGCGGCTTTATGCCATTCGCGATGTGACGGCGACGGTCGATTCCGTACCGTTGATCACCGCCTCCATCCTGTCGAAGAAACTCGCCGCCGGCCTGCAGTCGCTGGTGCTCGACGTCAAGATCGGTACCGGTGCCTTCATGGTCGGACTGGAGGAAGCCGAGACACTGGCCCGCTCGCTGACCGGCGTCGCCAATGGTGCCGGCGTGAAGACGACAGCGTTGATCACCGACATGAACGAGCCGCTGGCCGATGCGGCCGGCAATGCCGTCGAGATCGAAAACTGCATCGCCTTTCTGCGTGGAGAAAAAGCCGGAACCCGCCTGGAAGCCGTGGTGATGGCCTTTGCTGCCGAAATGCTGATGTCGTCGGGCGTTGCAGACAGTGCCACGGAGGGTGCCGAGCTTGCCCGCGGCGCGCTCGACAGTGGTGCAGCCCTGGACCGGTTTGGCCGTATGGTCCACTTGCTTGGCGGCCCCGCCGATTTCGTCGATCGGCCGAACCTTGTAAAGGCGCCGGTTATTCTCCCCGTCGAAGCGCCGACTGACGGTTATCTTCAGGCCTGCAATGCCCGCGATGTCGGGATGGAGGTCATTGCGCTCGGCGGCGGCCGCACAAGGCCGGACGAGGTGATTGATCACCGTGTCGGCTTCAGCGGCCTGAAACCGCTTGGAAGCAGGGTCGAAAAGGGCGAACCCTTTGCGTTCGTCCATGCCGCCGGTGAAGATCAGGCGTTCAAGGCACGCACACGGCTGCAAGGTATCTATACGATCGGAGAAGACGCGGTGTCTGAGCGGCCGGTGATTGTTTCGAAAATCACCGGGTAAGGTGCAATGCACCGTTCTCGACCCGGTAGGACGAGAGCTTGTTGAGGAAACTCATGCCGACCAGCATGCCCGACAGCGATTTGTCGGGCAACACCATGGCCTCGACGTTCTTGACCGAAATCGTGCCGATCTCGACGCGATCCAGCATGACAACTGCGGCCTTGACGATGCCGTTGGCAGTATTGACCTTGGCGTCGAAGGACAACGATCCTGTGGCGACGCCCAGCCTCCGCGCCGTCGAAATGTTGATGGCAACCACGCTGGCGCCTGTATCGACCAGGCCATCTGCCTTGCGGCCGTTGATGGTGAAGGTCCCGAAGAAATGCCCGCCGGGACCAGGCTGCATGATGACGCCCTTGCCGCCGGTATATTTCGCCGGGCTGCTCTGGGCAGGACTGGCTGCAGTCTGATTAGTCTGCGGACGGTCAAGATAGGACGTGGCAAGGCCCGGCAGCACCATCGCGGCGCCAACGATGCCTCCGGCAAACACAGCCATACGAACCAGCATTGGATCACACCCCGCAACACAAAAACGCTACGCAGCTAAGCATGAAGGCCGCTAACAGGAGGCAAAAAGCCGCCGGATTTTCCGGCGGCTCTGTGTCGAGTTGCGAATCTGGTTAAGGAATTGGCAAGATTCTGTTCGGTTGGCTGCCTATCGAGGATGCACGAAATCGGCGGCTTGAACAGGAAAGCGTTACTTCGTGCCGTACATCCGGTCGCCGGCATCGCCGAGACCCGGTACGATATAGCCCTGCTCGTTGAGGTGGCTATCGATCGAAGCGGTGAAGATCGGTACATCCGGATGCGCGGCCTGAAAGTTCCTGATGCCTTCGGGGGCAGCCAGCAGGCAGAGGAAGCGCAGGTTCTTCGCGCCGCGCTCCTTCAGCTTGTCGATGGCGGCAATCGAGGAATTGCCGGTCGCCAGCATGGGGTCCACGACGATGACGAGACGTTCGGACATGGCTTCCGGCGCCTTGAAGTAATACTCGACCGCTTCCAGCGTTTCATGGTCGCGGTAGACGCCGACATGCGAGACGCGGGCGGAGGGCACGAGTTCGAGCATGCCTTCGAGCAGGCCGTTGCCGGCGCGCAGGATGGAGGCGAACACCAGCTTCTTGCCTTCGAGCACCGGCGCCTGGATGGTCTGCATCGGTGTTTCGATGGTTTCCATCGTCAGCTCGAGGTCGCGGGTGACTTCGTAGCAGAGCAGGGTGGAGATTTCGCGCAAGAGCCGGCGGAAACCTGCGGTCGAGGTCTCCTTTTTGCGCATGATGGTCAGTTTGTGCTGAACAAGCGGGTGATTGATGACTGTAACGCCGTCCATGGCCAAGCCCTCCTGCGGAATATGGAATTTAAATTCCTTTTTTCATGGAAAGGCGAGAGGCCGCAAGGCCCGAACGGCGCTTTACTGCATCATCCCCAGTCCTCGCGGATCAAAGGGCGGCGAGCAAGCGTGCGCGCGTCGACTCATCGACAAAGGCGGCCTCGATCGCGATGCGGGTCATGCCGTTGATCTCGTCGTCGGAAAAACCCATCACCTGCGAGGCGATTTCGTATTCTTGGCTAAGCGAGGTGTGAAAGAACGGCGGGTCGTCAGAGTTGAGCGTCACCCGGCATCCGGCTTCATAGAGAGCCCGCAAGGGATGCGAGGCAAAGTCTGGAAAGACCTGCAGCGACACATTGGAGCCTGGGCAGGTTTCGAGCACGACACCCTCGTCGGCGATCCGCTTGACGAGGCCGGCATCCTCGATGGCGCGCACGCCATGGCTGATGCGCGACGGGCGCACATGATCGAGCGCATCGCGCACGCTTATGGCTCCGGCCATCTCGCCGGCATGGATGGTCAAGCCAAGGCCGCTATCGCGGGCGATATCGAATGCGCGCCTGAAATCTGCGACCGTGTGCATGCGTTCATCGCCGGCGAGATTGAAGCCGGTGACCAGCGGGTGTTCGCGCCTGGCGGCATAGAGGGCTGTACGCTCCGCCGCTTCCGGACCCATGTGCCGGATGATGGTGATGATCATCCGGCCTTCGATGCCGGTCTTTTCCCTGGCAGCCTCGATGCCGGCGGAAAGCCCGCGGATATAGGCGTCGCTGCCGATGCCGATCGTATTGCCGTGGTCGGGGGAAACGATGATCTCGCTGTAGATGGTGCCTGCGGCTGCGAGTTCCGTCAGATAGGTCTCGGCCAGAAGCGCGTAGTCCTCTTCCGTGCGAAAAAGCTCGGCCACGGCGTCGTAGCATCTCAGGAACTGGGTGAAGTCCGCCCAGAGATAGGCCCCGTCCCTGATGATTCCGCTGATATCGACATTGTATTTTTGCGCCAGCAGCAGGGCGAGCGCCGGTTGGGCGGCACCTTCGATATGGCAGTGCAGCTCGGCCTTCTTCAGATATGCGGTCACAGAAAACTTCTCCCGTGGAGGCCCGGTACAAGGCCCAGATGCTTGGCAATCGTTTCGCCGATCCCGGCAAAGCTTGACAGGACGCCGATCGAGCGGGTGCGGATATCTGGTCCGAAGACGAGGATCGGTACGCGTTCGCGCGTATGGTCGGTGCCGCGCCAGGTCGGGTCGCACCCATGGTCGGCCGTCAGGATGACGATGTCGCCGGGTTTCAGCTTGCGGTCCAGATCGGGAAGCCGCTGGTCGAAGGCCTCCAGTGCCGCCGCATAGCCCGGCACGTCGCGGCGATGGCCGTAGAGCATGTCGAAATCGACGAAATTGGTGAAGACCAGATCGCCGTCCTCGGCCTCGTCCATGGCTTTCAGCGTCGCCTCGAACAGCTCCATATTGCCGTTCGCCTTGATCATCCGGCCGATACCCTGATGCGCGAAGATATCTGCGATCTTGCCGACGGCGTGAACCGTGCGGCCCGCTTCGGTCAGCCTGTCGAGAAGCGTCGGTTCCGGCGGCAAAACGGAATAGTCGCGGCGGTTGCCGGTGCGGACGAAGTCCTTCGGGGTGGTGCCGACGAAGGGCCGGGCGATGACGCGGCCGATATTGTAGTCATCGAGCAGGCGCCGCACCGTCTGGCAAAAAGCAAGCAGGCGCTCAAGGCCGAAGGAATGTTCGTGCGCGGCGATTTGGAAAACGGAATCCGAGGACGTGTAGCAGATCGGCTTGCCGGTGCGCATGTGCTCTTCGCCATATTGGGCGATGATGTCGGTGCCCGAGGCATGGCAATTGCCGAGAATGCCTGGGACGTTGCCTTCACGGCAGATCGCTTCGACCAGTTCCGCCGGGAAGGCATCGCCTTCCACCGGGAAATAGCCCCACTCGAAGGTGACGGGCGTACCTGCGATTTCCCAATGGCCGGATGGCGTGTCCTTGCCGCGCGAGACTTCGCTTGCCGCCCCGTATAGCCCAAAGACCCGCTCCGGCAGCGGCATGCCGGCGGGCAGGCGCCGGTTGGCGAGTTTTGCAGCGTGCAGCAGGCCGAGCGCCGACATGTTGGGAAGCGTCAGCGGTCCTTGGCGCAAGCCCTCCCGGTCACCAGCGCCGGCTGCGCAGAATTCGGCGATATGGCCGAGCGTATCGGCGCCATCGTCGCCGAACGCGGCCGCGTCGGGCGCCCCGCCGATGCCGAAGGAATCAAGAACGAACAGAAAGGCACGCGCCATGGACCACCCGGGATGCTGCCGGAGCCAAGCCCGCGATATGCAGGCCGCTTGCAGCAGAACAAATGTTGCTCGTCATCTCGCGCCATTCAAGCGGCCGAGGTGAAAGCGCGCAGAAATACTCCGGGGCGGACCAGATTGCAAATGCCAGGTTGTTGTCAGATTTCGATCAGGCTGGACAATCGCTGCATTTTATTTCGGTGCCGACGCGCTGGCGGAAATAGGAAGTCTTGGAAATATTGACGGTATTCAGCGTGTTTTTGGCGACCCCCGGTGCAAACAGCAGTATATCGTGTGGAACCACCAGTTCTGAGCGCACGATGAAGGTGTTTATGGCGGAAATGTCGCTTGGCATCGTGACGACCGAACCGGCCTTGTAGGGTGCGGTGCCACTCTGGTCATAGGACCATGTCACGACGCCGACGCCGGGGGCGGTCATCTTGATGCCGGTCATTTTCAGCGTGTATGTGGCCATTTCAAACGGCGACATGACGCTCATGGCGACGGCCTTCATGCCCTCGAGAGTGGCTTTATCGACGTTCGGCATCTGCGTCAGCACGTCAGCGACAGTACTTGAGGCGCGGGAGACTTTTCGGCTGACGTTGAAGCCGACCGAGATTTCGAAGCAACCGATATAGGCCACGATCAGCAATGGGGCGATGATCGCGAACTCGATTGCGCCCGTTCCCTTCCGGTCACGCCAAAAAGCGCTGAAAGCGCCCAGTTTCCAGCGGAGCAATGCCCCATGATAACGCATGGCCTTCATAGCCTGCTCCTCAATAGCTTTCAGTGCGGAAGGCGGCCGTTGCGACCATCAGATAGTCGTTCGGCATGCTGGTTCCGGCGGGGCGCAAATTGGTGATGTAGGGGCGCACGAGATCGGTGATGACTTCCCAGCGATAGTAGGCGCGCACGATGGTAACCGTCGTCGGTCCGCCCGGCGCGAACTGGAAGCCGCTGGTGTCGAGATCGCCATTTATCCGCGGAATAGTGTTCGGGATTTTGGAGAAGTCCGCAAAGCTGCGCACGTCGATAAACAGTTTCGACGGTGTTTTAGCCTCGGTCGCCGAGCAGGTCATGATAACCGAAATCTCGGTACAGAAGGCCCGACGGAATTCTTCCCGGGTGGTGGTCGAGGTTATCTCGCCGGTTCGCACTTTGCGGGCCATCGTCTCCGTGGCGTTGGCGAGAAGCTGTTCGGCCGTGAATGCCATGAATGTCTCGAGCGAGGCGAAGATGACCATCATGAAGGGCAAGGCGAGAACAGCAAATTCGATCGCCGATGTGCCGGATCTGTCTTTGAGCAAACGCCGCAGCAGACCGCGGTTGCGTTTCTTTTGCTGAGGGCCGTTACCGGCCGCAGCATTTCCATCAGGATTGTTCAACATTTCGCCATTCCGCCATACGATGAGGCATATTAGGCGGCGACTGTTGATATTTCGTATGCAAGAACGAGAATAATTTGAATGGAAACACTTACCGCATGATAAGGATTGGCGGCAAGATTTTGCCCCTCCATACGAATTCTTATGCCGTCGTTTCCTGCGCTCTCAGTCTCTGCGGGCGCCCTTAGATAACGCCGCTCCTCAGTTTGCGACAGTCGTCTTTTGCGTTGCGTGCTCTTCGCAATTGGGTGTGCAGGAGAGCACGGAACGGACAGTCTGGCGAAAGACACGCACGGTGTTTCCTTCATCGATCGAGACCAGAATTCGCTCGTCAACGATGGCGTTGCCGTCGGCATCGATAATCACAAGGTTCGTGGTGCCGAAGGAGCGCCCGGTAAGAACGATTGTTTTGGCATCGGCCACAGTGGCATCGGCGACGTCAGAATTGCCGATGATGACCTTGCTGACCGGCCGGTCGAGCTTGAGCACGCGGGCCTGGTTCATGAAAACGTTCAGCATGCCGTCGGCGGCAATTGTGGGCGGTGCCAAGAAGGCGCTGAAGAGAGCCAGAATCGCGAGGACCGTGGTCAGCGACCGGGCGCCGATGGCTGTATTTAGCAAATTCATGGCTGTTTCCTGATGACGCGAGTATCCCAAGCATCCTCTGCTTTGGTGAATGAAGCGTTAAATCACTGCTATCGGCAACGCTTAAAGGTGTTCCTCATGCCATGTGTTCGTCATGGGCATCGGGGCGCCCGAAAAATAATGGCATTTTATACTTTGCGTTGTCGGCGTTTTTACCATGAAAACCAGCTGGATTTGTTAACGTACCGGTAACTCTTTTCCTTAAGCGAATTGAAATTCACGCTCTGTAGGGTCTGGTTATCCGATCAACGGAAACAGTTGGCGGAAGTGCTGAACAACAAGTGAAGTAGGAGAGATACCATGACCAAGATTTTCGCACGTTTCATGAAGGATGAGTCCGGCGCGACCGCAATCGAATACGGCCTGATCGCAGCCCTCATCTCCGTCGCCCTGATCAGCGGCGCAACCGTGCTCGGCACAGAGCTGAACACGACTTTCACCGAGCTGAAGAACAAGCTGGCCGCGGCGAATTAATAACACGCCACACGGTTTGATTTTGAGAAAGCCGCTCCCCGTGGAAGCGGCTTTTTCTATTTCGGTCGTGTGAAGCGTTTCTTTGCTGCGTGCTTCAACATTTTTTAAATGCAATTGCGTAGACTGAAATCAGCAATTTGGAGAGCGAGATGGCACAAGCTATTATTTTTGTAATCGTGCCGCTCTGCCTGGCCGTTGCCGCCATCTCCGATCTACTCACAATGACGATCCCGAATCGGGTACCGGCCATCCTGTTGGGCGCGTTCGTTCTTGTTGCCCCTCTCGCTGGCCTCAGCCTGCCGGTGATCGGCATGCATCTGGCCGCCGGGCTTATCGTCTTTGCCGTGTGCTTTGCGCTGTTTGCAATGAATATCATGGGCGGCGGCGATGCCAAGCTTTTGACAGCGAGCGCCGTCTGGTTCGGCCTCAACGGCTCATTGATGGCGTTTCTCATCTACGTGTCGTTCATCGGCGGTATCCTGACCCTTCTGATCCTGATGATGCGCAGCCGGGAAAACACAATCATCGCATCCGGGCTTCCGGTTCCGCATCTGCTGTTCACGGCCAAGAAAATTCCCTACGGCATTGCCATCGGGCTTGGCGGCTTCCTCGCCTATCCTTCATCCCCGCTGATGATGGCCGCACTCGCCCAGCTGCATTAATCTCTTCGTATCATCCTGACCCGATACCGTCCGCGCCGCGATACATCTGAGGCGGCCGATGTGCCTTTGTGGCGCAAATCATTTGTTAACCATGAATGTAAGCGGTCCGTTAACTATAATTACACCAATTCCTGATCAATCTGCAGCGAGCATATTCTCGGGTTGCAGGAAAGATCATGAAACCGGTGCGCGTTATTATTCTGGCTGTGGCAGTCGCATCGGCGGGGTTGGCCGGGTTCCTGGCACTCAAGCTGACCAGCGGCAAGACCGTGGTCAGCACAGCTGAGCCGGTGATCGAGCGCGAGCCGACCGTCAACGTTCTGGTTGCCAGCAAGAGCCTGCCGGTAGGATCGCGGCTTGATCCGGATGCCGTGCACTGGATCTCCTGGCCGAAGGACGGCGTTGTGGACGGCCTGATCACCGAGGACGTCCGCCCGAACGCAGTGACGGATCTCCAGGGCGTCGTCGTCCGCCTGCCGATTTTCAATGGCGAACCGGTGCGCCAGGAAAAGATTGCCGACTCGTCGAGCCGGATCATGTCGTCGCTGCTGCCGGCCGGCAAGCGCGCTGTCGCCACCGATATCACCGTTGCGACCGGTGCCGGCGGGTTCATCCTGCCGAACGATCGCGTCGACGTCATCATGGTTCGCAAGAATGAAGATACATTCCTGACCGAAACCGTTCTCAGCAATGTCCGGGTGCTCGCCATCGACCAGCAGGTCGAGGAAAAGGAAGACGGGTCCAAGTCGGTTATTGGAACGACCGCCACACTGGAGCTGACGCCGGATCAATCGAAGGTCATGACGGTGGCCCAGCAGATGGCCGAGCGCCTGTCGCTGGTGCTGCGCAGCGTCGCCGACGCGCAGGAGCCGGATACGATCGGGGCCGACTATCTCTTAAGCGGCGATGGGCGGCCGTCCATTCAAGTCATCAAATCGGGCTCTATCGTCAAGAGCAATGACAGCTCATCCATGGGTGAAGTGAAATGATGAGTGAGCGGGAGCGGAACGTGAAGCGGGTCGGAAACAAATTTCGCAGCTCTGTCGCAGGCGGACTGGCCTTTTGCCTGGCTTTTTCGGGCTTGCCGGCCGGGACTTTCGTTGCGGAAGCCGCCTCGCAGTCGATGGTGCGCATCGTCGATAGCGGGCCAGGCGCCAAAAAAACCATCAAGCTGGGGCTCAACAAGGCTGTCGTCGTCGATCTGCCCACCGACGCGCATGACATTCTCGTTGCCGACCCGATGCTGGCGGATGCCGTGACACGAAGCTCGCGCCGCATCTATCTGTTCGGCAAGATGGTCGGCCAGACAAACATTTTCGTCTTCGGCCCGGGCGGCGAGGAAATCGTCAGTCTCGACCTGGAGATCGAACGCGACATTTCCGGCCTCGAGGCCAATCTCAGGCGCTTCCTGCCTGATTCCGACATCAAGGTCGAAATCATTTCGGACAATATTGTTCTGACCGGCACGGTTCGCACGCCACTGGATTCGACCCGCGTCGAGGAGCTTGCACAGGCCTTTATCAAGGGCGGTGAGGCCACCACCCGCAATATTACGGCCCAGGGCAACAACGGCGACGCCGACATCTTTGCCGAGCGCCGCCAGGTTTCGCAAATCGTCAATCTCCTCCGAATCGACGGCGAGGATCAAGTGATGCTCAAGGTGACGGTGGCCGAGGTTTCGCGCCAGGTCCTCAAGCAGCTTGGCTTCAGCGGCTCGATCAAGAGTTCGACCAGCGGCAACGGCATCACCTTCCGCAATCCTGCAAACCTCGGCAATGCGGTCAATGCATTTGCCTCCCAGATCAGCGGCGCCATCGGTTCCGGCTCGATGGGCTTCACAAGCTATTTCAACGCGATGGAACAGGCCGGCGTCATGCGCACGCTGGCGGAGCCGAGCCTTACGGCGATTTCCGGCAAGAAGGCCAGTTTTTCCGTCGGTGGCGAGTATCGTCTGCCGTCAGAACAGGAAATGGACGACAAGGGCGTGCTGACCCGAACCGTCGACACTGTCGAATATGGTATCGGACTGGACTTCACGCCTGTCGTTCTGGGGCCGGGGCGCATCAGCCTGGAAATCGCAACCGAGGTTTCCGAGCCGACGTTCGAGGGCTCTGTCGTCAACGGCAACGCGGCCAGCATTCCCGGCCAGACCTATATGTCGATCCGCCGCCGCAAGGCGTCCACCAGCGTCGAGCTTCCTTCCGGCGGCTCTATCGTGATCGGCGGTCTGGTCCAGGACGATATCCGCCAGGCCATGTCCGGTCTTCCCGGCGTTTCGAAAATTCCGATTTTCGGCACGCTGTTCCGCTCGAAGGATTTCGTCCGCAACGAGACGGAGCTGGTCATCATCGCAACACCATACCTGGTTCAGCCGGTGGCGCGCGGCGACCTGTCGCGTCCGGATGACAACTTCAATCCGACCGACGACCTGTCGAGCGCGTTTCTCGGCGAAGTCAATCGCATCTACGGCAACCGTCAGGCCGCCCCCACCGGGCAGTATCACGGCAATGTCGGCTTCATTTACAAATAGGCGGGAGCGGACATGACAACCAAGATCATTCTGAACCGCGATACGAAAAGGCACACGATCATGCGGCCAAACACCCTTGCGGGCCCGATCCGTCTTGCGCGCCTGCTGGCATTTGGCGCCTTGCTGGTTGCCGGTACAAGCCTTGCCGGCTGCGCCAACCGCGACGGTATGTCGACCGGCGCTCTGCCGGACGACTACCGGACGCGCCATCCGATCGTCATTGCCGAAGCCGAACATGCGATCGATGTGCCGGTCGGGTCGAGCGACAGGCGCCTGACGAAGGGCGCACGCGATGTCATCCGCGGCTTCGCACAAAGCTATACCAATTCCGCGACGGGTACGGTCCAGATCCTGCTGCCGCGGGGCTCCGCCAACGCCCAGGCTGCATCGTTGTTGCGCAAGGAAATTCGCGGCGTTCTGGTCGGGGCCGGGATCCCGGCCAACCGGCTGATCGAGGTCAGTTATCAGGCTGATCCCTATGGCGACGCAGCGCCGGTGCGGCTGAGCTATACGGCGATTACCGCAAAGACAGCGCCGTGCGGCAACTGGCCGAAGGATCTGGTCTCCAACACGATCGAGAACAAGAACTACGAAAACTTCGGCTGCGCCAGCCAGGCCAATCTTGCAGCGCAGATTGCCAATCCGCTGGATCTGCTCGGCCCGCGCGCCATGTCGCCGATCGATGCTGTTCAACGCGGTGAAGTCATCAAGGATTATCGCGGCATAGACGGCGCCACCGACCCCGGTGGTCCCACGATTAACATCAACTGACATGTCCGGGCAGTTTGACGGGATAGCACAATGAGCACGATTGACTACCAGATTGAGACCGCGTCGGGTGAGCCGGATGGCTTTTCCGATGCTGGCCGCCCGAGCGATGTCGATCACCTGCGGCCGCTTCCGCGAATATCCGTGCATGCCTTCTGCGAGACCGAGGCCTTGCAGCGGGTGATGGAGAAGTGCGGGCAAGACCGGCGAATGAGCAAGGTCACCTTCAGGATCAACAGCGGTTCGATCGCCGCTGCCGCCAATATGTTCGCGACCACCCCGACGCCCAACCTGATCATCATCGAAACGTCAACGGAACCGCGCTTGCTGATGCAGGAACTGGGACCGCTTGCAGCCGTCTGCGACCCCAGCACCAAGGTCATCATCATCGGCCGCTACAACGATATTCCGCTCTACCGCGAGCTGATCCGCAACGGCATCTCCGAATATATTGTTGCGCCGGTCGTCATGTCCGACGTGCTTGGCGCCATCGCGGCGATCTTCGTCGATCCGGAAGCCGAACCGTTGGGCCGTAGCATCGCGTTCATCGGCGCAAAGGGAGGTGTGGGTTCTTCGACGCTCGCGCACAACTGCGCCTGGGGTATCTCCAACCTGTTTTCCACCGAAGTGGTGCTGGCCGATCTCGATCTGCCCTATGGCACCGCCAACATCAATTTCGATCAAGACCCGCCGCAGGGTATTTCCGAGGCGGTCTTTTCCCCTGAGCGTCTGGACGAAATGTTTCTCGACCGGCTTTTGACGAAATGCTCCGAGCATCTGTCGTTGCTTGCCGCACCGTCGATGCTTGACCGGCCCTATGACTTCGATGCGACGGCCTTCCAGCCGCTGATGGAAATCCTGTTGCGCAATGCGCCGGTTTCCGTGCTCGATGTGCCGCATCAATGGTCGGACTGGACCCGCACGGTGCTGGCGGAGGCAGATGAGGTCGTGGTCACCGCCGTGCCCGATCTGGCAAACCTGCGCAACGCCAAGAACCTGTTCGATTCACTAAAGAAGATCAGGCCCAACGACAAGATGCCGCATCTGGTGCTCAATCAGGTCGGATTGCCGAAACGGCCCGAAATATCGCCGAACGATTTCTGCGATTCCCTTGAGATCGAGCCGGTCGCCATTATTCCATTCGACGTGGTTTTGTTTGGAAATGCCGCCAACAGCGGCCGGATGATTGCCGAGATCGACAAGAAGGCGCCAACGGCGGAAACCTTCTCGCAGCTTGCCCATCTGCTGACCGGCCGGGCAACAGCCAAGAAAGCCAAGAAGGGCGGCCTTGGCAAAGTTCTCGGCATGCTTGGGCGCAAGTAACTGACTGTCAAACGGAAACCGGATTGAGCGCATGTTTGGTAAACGAGGAAACGAAGGCTTCGGAAAGGGCGGGTCCATCAGCGCCGTGCAGCCGGCTGCGTCCGTGGCAGTTGCCGAGCGGCCGAGCGCGCCGGTGCTTGCCGAACCTGTTCGCGAAACCATCCCTGTTACACGGGCGCCGCCATCTCCTCCGCCGGTCCGCAAGAAAGCGGCGCGCACAGAGGACTATTACGACACCAAGTCCCAGGTGTTCTCGGCGCTGATCGATACGATTGACCTTTCGCAGCTCGCCAAGCTCGACAATGAGAGCGCGCGCGAGGAAATTCGCGATATCGTCAACGACATCATCACGATCAAGAATTTCGCGATGTCGATCTCCGAGCAGGAGGAACTGCTCGAGGATATCTGTAACGACGTTCTCGGCTATGGTCCGCTGGAGCCGCTTCTGGCACGCGACGATATCGCCGATATCATGGTCAACGGCGCGGGCCAGACTTTCATCGAAGTGAACGGCAAGACGATCGAATCCGAAGTCCGATTCCGCGACAATGCCCAGCTCCTGTCGATCTGCCAGCGCATCGTTTCTCAGGTCGGCCGCCGGGTCGACGAGTCTTCGCCGATCTGCGACGCGCGCCTTCCAGACGGTTCCCGCGTCAACGTTATCGCCCCGCCGCTCGCCATCGATGGCACGGCACTGACCATTCGTAAGTTCAAGAAGGACAAGCTGAAGCTCGACCAGTTGGTCAAGTTCGGCGCGATCACGCCGGAGGGTGCAGTCCTTCTCCAGATCATCGGCCGCGTTCGTTGCAATGTCGTCATTTCCGGCGGTACCGGTTCTGGCAAGACCACGCTTTTGAACTGCCTGACCGGCTATATCGATCTGGAAGAGCGTGTCATTACCTGCGAGGATACGGCCGAACTGCAGCTGCAGCAGCCGCATGTGGTTCGTCTTGAAACCCGCCCGCCGAATATCGAAGGCGAGGGCGAGATCACCATGCGCGATCTCATCAAGAACTGCCTGCGCATGCGGCCTGAACGCATCATCGTCGGCGAAGTCCGCGGACCGGAAGTCTTCGACCTGTTGCAGGCGATGAACACCGGACACGACGGCTCGATGGGCACCATCCACGCCAACACGCCGCGCGAATGCCTGAGCCGTATGGAATCGATGATCGCCATGGGCGGCTTTACGCTGCCTGCCAAGACGGTGCGCGAAATTATCGCCGGCTCCATCGACGTCATTATCCAGGCCGCCCGTCTGCGTGACGGTTCGCGCCGAATTACCCACATCACCGAAGTGATCGGCATGGAAGGTGACGTGATCATCACCCAGGACCTGATGCGCTACGATTTGGAGGGCGAAGACGCCAACGGCAAAATCATCGGCCGGCACAAATCGACAGGTATCGGCCGCCCGCATTTCTGGGATCGCGCCCGCTACTTCAATGAGGACAAGCGGCTGGCTGCGACGCTCGATGCGATGGAAAAGGACTGAAGCTCTTCATGTTCGGGATAGATATCACCATTCTGGCGATCGTTGGTCTCGTCGCGCTTTCGACGGCCGGACTTGCCTATGGCATTCTGTTCACGCGCATCGAAACTGAAAAGAAGGCCGAAAGCCGCGTCCGCAAGGTCAAATTCGCCGAAGCCGACAGGGTTCAGGTCAAGGCGGCGCGCGACCGTATGAATGAAATGTCGAAACGGCGGAAATCCGTCCAGGATTCGCTGAAGGATCTCGAAAAGAAGCAGCAGGAAAAGTCGGCCAAGGCAAAGCCCAGCATGAAGATCAGGCTGCTCCAGGCCGGCTTCAATATCTCGATCTCGCAGTTTTACATCGCCAGTGCGGTCTTCGGCGTCGTAATCAGTCTCCTGACGCTGATTGCCGGCATGAAACTGCCGATCATCGCCGGGATTTTTCTCATCGGCACCGCCGGCTTCCCGCGCTGGCTCGTCAATTTCATGGTCAAGCGGCGCTGCAAGGCATTTCTGGACGAATTTCCGAATGCGCTCGACATCATGGTGCGCTCGATCAAATCGGGTCTCCCGCTGAATGATGCCATCCGGCTGATCGCCAGCGACGGCATGGAACCGGTCAAGACGGAGTTCAAGCGCATCATCGAGGCGCAGCAGATCGGCCTGAATATTCCGGAAGCCTGCGCGCGCATGATCAACACCATCCCGCTGCCGGAGGTCAATTTCTACGCCATTGTCATCGCCATCCAGGCGCAGGCCGGCGGTAATCTCTCCGAGGCGCTTGGCAACCTCTCCAAGGTGCTGCGCGAACGCAAGAAGATGAAGGCCAAGGTTCAGGCGCTGTCGATGGAGGCCAAGGCTTCGGCATGTATCATTGGCGCACTGCCATTCATCGTTGCGTTTCTGGTTTATACAACCTCGCCGGACTATATGAGCATCCTGTTCACCGACCCGCGCGGCCACTTCATCATGGGGTGTTCGGCGGTATGGATGAGCATCGGCATCTGGGTGATGCGCAACATGATCAACTTCGACATCTAGGAAAGGGTCCGGTATGAGCGAGGGCATGATCAGCACTCTGACAAATCCGAACGTTATCGTTGCCTTCCTGGTGGCGGTGGCGGTGCTGGCGACGTTCTACTCCCTGGCTGTCCCGTTCCTGGAACGAGGGAATCTGGAAAAACGGATGAAATCCGTTGCGACGGAGCGGGAAATGATCCGGGCGCGCGAGCGCGTGCGGCTCAACGCCGAGATCAGTGGCGGCAAGGCCTCGCTGCGGTCTCAGAACAACACGTCGGTCCGGCAGCTCGTCGAGAGGCTGAATCTGCGTAAGGCGCTCGTCGATGAGAATACCGTCAACCGCCTGAAGTCGGCCGGATACCGTTCGCAAAACGCGCTGAACATGTTTCTCGTGGCTCGTTTTTGCCTTCCCTTCCTCTTTCTGGCTGTCGGCGCCTTCTATATCTTCGTACTGGGGTATCTTGCTGAAAAACCATTCATGATGCGGGTACTGGCTGTCATCTGCAGCGCCTATCTCGGTTTCTACGCGCCGAATATCTTCATTTCCAATGCCGTATCCAAGCGCCAGCACTCGATCCGCAGGGCGTGGCCGAATGCGCTCGACCTGCTGTTGATCTGCGTGGAATCGGGCGTCTCGATGGAACTCGCGATGCGGCGCGTGGCCGACGAAATCGCCGAACAGTCGGCGCCTCTTGCCGAGGAACTGGTCCTGACGACGGCTGAACTGTCGTTTCTGCCGGATCGGCGCGCCGCGCTGGAAAATCTCGGCATCCGGACCGGACTCGACGATGTCAAATCGGTGATGCAGGCCCTGATCCAGGCCGACCGGTATGGCACGCCGGTCGCGCAGGCCCTGCGTGTGCTTGCCCAGGAAAGCCGCGACCAGCGCATGAATGAGGCGGAAAAGAAGGCTGCGGCGCTGCCGCCAAAGCTGACCGTCCCGATGATCCTGTTCTTCCTGCCGGTCTTGATCGCCGTCATCCTCGGTCCGGCTGGCATCCAGGTCTCCGACAAGTTCTGATCCGGTTTTCGGTATGGTCAAAAGCATGTCGGGAAGATCGCGATACGCGTCTTCCATGCGGCTGCCTTCTTGATCGACTGGGTTGGAGAGCGGGTTCAAATGACCGCGGCACTGCAGCCTTTGGACCTATGACCGCGTGATCACAGGTGCCTTGGACGCCGCGCTGCCGTCGGGAGACGCAGCTGCGGTAGCCGGTAGCGCCGCAGGGCTCAGTTCGTGCCCTTGTCGTCCTTTGCAAGCTTCTGCCAGGCATTCTGCTGCGACATGATCGAACGCAGATATTGGACATTGGCTTCGGCCTGGTCCGGCGAAAGTTCCTGACGGGCGATCTGTTCGGCCTCGGGAAAGCGCCCCTGCAGGCCGACGGCGAGCGCCAGGTTCTGGCGCACGCTGCTGTCGGCGCCGGGTTGGCCGGCCGCCGAGCGCAGATAGGTTTCTGCCGTCTTCAGATCCTTGTTCAACAGGTAGGACATGCCGAGATTGGACAACACCGTCGGTTCGTTCGGCTGTATGTCGAGCGCCTCGCGGTAGCGCTGACGTGCTTCGCCTGCGCGGCCGAGCTGATCGAGGATCGCACCTTCGGCCGATTTCAGTTTCCAATCCGGGCGGTCGGGGGTCTGGGCGCGGGTAATCGTGTCCAGCGCCTGCTCGAGCTGACCTGCGGCGGCCTGCGATTTTCCATAGGCGGCAAGGACCTCGCGGTCGGTCGGGAAATTGATCGCTACCTGCTGCATGACGGCCAGTGCCTGGTCATTGCGGCCGGTCATGCGCAACATGTTGGCATAGTTCAGGCCGGCGGCGCGGTCTTTCGGGTTGCGCTCATAGGCCTTGCCGATGCTTTCCGCTGCCGTCGAGAGCTCGGTCGCGTTCATTGACTGGACCGGTTTGGAGAAATTGGGGGAGGGAATGGAGCCCGTCGTCAGCTCCTTCTTCTGCGTACCGCAGCCGGCCAGCGTCACTGCGAGGATCGCCATGGCGGTTGCTCGCAGGAACCGGATGCTCGAAAAAGACTGTTGTCCGCGTGCGTTCATTGCCAATGCCCCTTAAGCATTTGTTCAAGCACCGGACGCAAATCCCCAACACATCGGCGCAATCTTCACTCCAGCAATAATCTGTTAACCCTAACAGAGCGTTAATCGGGTGATTCTACTCCGTTCCTTCCGAAGGATTTTCATGGCCTCCTATCAATTCATCGACCGTCCGTCGCCGTTCAATACCAGCGCCGGCAAGACCCTGCCGATCTTCGCGGTAACACCGGCTCATATCGATATCGGCGCCATTGATCCGATTGCGCTCGACTGGGCTCGCAAGGCGGGGTTCAAGGCGGAGTCCGGTGCGGTCCTGCTGATCCCGTCCGAGGACGGTCATCTCGGCGGTGCGCTGTTCGGGCTTGGCGCCAATCCTTCCGAAGCGCCGTTTCTCACCGGTAAGCTGGCACGAACATTGCCGGCCGGGAAATGGCATATCGAAACCGCGCCGCTGACGGCAAATCGTCTCGCTCTCGGCTACGGCCTCGGCTCCTACAGCTTTGACCGTTACAAGGCGGCCGGTAAGGAAGCGCCGACATTGATGATCCCCGCAGACGCCGATGCATCCGATATAAAGCGCCAGCTTGCCGGTGTTTTCCTCGCCCGCGACCTGATCAACATGCCGACCAACGACATGGGCCCCAATGCCCTGGAAGAAGCCTTCCGAGCGCTCGGCGAACACTACAAGGCCAAGGTTTCCGTCGTCTCCGGTGACGATTTGCTGAAGCAGAATTTCCCGTTGATCCACACGGTCGGCCGCGCCAGCGCCGAGGCACCGCGCCTGCTTGAAATGCGTTGGGGCAAGARGGGGCACCGCAAGGTGACGCTGGTGGGCAAGGGCGTCTGCTTCGATACCGGCGGCCTCGACATCAAGCCTGCCGCTTCCATGCTGTTGATGAAGAAGGACATGGGCGGCGCTGCCAATGTCATGGGGCTTGCCCTGATGATCATGGACGCCAAGCTGAAGATCGACCTGCGCGTCCTCGTGCCGGTGGTCGAAAACTCGATCTCCGCCAATGCCTTCCGTCCTGGCGATATCTATCGCAGCCGCAAGGGTCTGACGGTGCAGATCGACAATACCGATGCCGAAGGCCGGCTGATCCTTGCGGATGCGCTGGCTTACGCAGACGAGGAGGAGACCGACCTTTTGATCGACATGGCGACCCTGACAGGAGCTGCCCGTGTTGCGCTCGGTCCGGACTTGCCGCCGTTCTACACCGATGACGAGGACCTCGCCCACGATCTTACCGAATCGAGCCTGACGGTCGATGATCCGCTGTGGCGCATGCCGCTCTACAAGGGGTATGAGAAGGATATCTCGGCCCGCATCGCCGACCTGACCAACGCGCCTTCAGGCGGTATGGCGGGGTCGATTACCGCAGCGTTGTTCCTGAAGCGCTTTGTCAGCAATGCAAAGAGCTGGGCCCATTTCGACATTTTCGGCTGGGCACCGGCCGAAAGGCCGCATTCGCCGCTTGGCGGCGAGGCACAGGCGATCCGCGCGCTGTATCATCTGATTGCCAGCGGGAAGAAGTAGTTTGGGGTCCGCTTGACAGGCACATACCCCCCTGTCCGGGACAGGGGGGTATGTCTCAATCCATTCATCCGAAAACGGGCGGCCTATTCGTTGATCAGCCGCTTCAACAGTTCGATCTCATGCGACAGCTTGGTGTCGCCGGTGATCAAATCTTCGATCTTGCGAACGGCATGCAAAACCGTGGTGTGATCGCGTCCGCCAAAACGGCGGCCGATTTCCGGGAAGGAGCGGGGCGTCAGCGTCTTTGCCAGATACATGGCAATCTGGCGCGGCTTGACGATGACGCGGGTGCGGCGGTTGGAGACCAGTTCCTGACGCGATACGTTGTAGTGCTTGGCAACGACGCGCTGGATGTCTTCGATGCGCACCCGGCGCGGTTCACCGGCATTGACCAGATGGCCAAGCAGTTCATCGACCCGTTCAATCGACAACTGGGGCTCGAATGAAAGCCGGAAAAGCAACTGATTGAACGCGCCCTCAAGCTCGCGGCCGCTGGCTGTGATGTTGCGGGCGACATGGCTGAGGATATTGGCGGGAATGTCGAGGGACGGGTCGTCCAGACGGGCGACTTCGAGGCGGCGCTTGAGGATTTCGAGACGCATCTCGTAATCCGGGCCTTCCATCTCGATGGCGACGCCGCCCTGCAGGCGAGAACGGACGCGCGGATCGAGCGATTCCAGCTCCCAGGGTGCACGGTCGGCAGCCACGACGACCTGCTTGGCGCTGTCGAGCAGCATGTTGAGGAGATGGCAGAATTCGTGCTGGATCGACTTGCCCTGCAGGAACTGCATGTCGTCGATGACCAGAAGATCGATGTTGCGCAGCGTTTCCTTGAGCGACAAGGCATCATTGTCGCGAATGGCCGTTGCGAAACGCCACATGAAATATTCAGCCGTCAGATAGACGACGCGGGGCGCGCGCGCGCTCTGGATCGCAGCGGTGGCGATGGCCTGCAAAAGGTGCGTCTTGCCAAGGCCGACCGTCGAATGAATGAACAGCGGGTTGAAGCGCACGGCGCCGGCGCCGGCTTCGGCAATCGTCTTTGCGGCCGCAAGTGCGACGCGGTTCGACGAACCCTCGACAAAGCTTTCGAATGTGTAGCGTGAATCCAGCGGCGAACCGAACAGAGGGCCTGCGACCGGCTGGAGCTTCTGAAGATTGGTCACCGTTGCTGCGGCGTGATGGGCAAGGGTCTGCGGCGCGGCACGGCGTGAAGATACAGGCGCTGCCGTATCGCTGTGGTTCGTCTGGGCCACATCATCCTGGAGACCGGGCCGGGTGCTGCGCGTTGCGCTGCGAACGACAATCTCCACCTTCAGGATCTCTGCGTCTTCCTGCTGGAAGATGGTGGTGATCAGATCGAGGTAACGGTTGTTGATCCAGGATTTCAGAAAGGTCGTCGGAACGGACAACCGCACAACGCTCTTGGACATGGAGTGGAGCTTCAGCCGGCCGAACCAGCTGGCAAAAACATCAGGACCGACCTGGGCTTTCAAACGCGCACTGACCCGCTCGAAAAGTGCGCTCTGCATCGTGTCGCCCTTTTCCCCGGTCGTATTGTCAGACTGCTTTACCGCGATCTGACGGGCATTCTCCCCATTCTCGAACACAATCGCCGCCGTCACCGAATTACCAAGCATATTGCCGCCTTCCAATATCATTCCGCGACGCCGCCATTGCTGCCGGCGTCAGCCCTTATGTCTGTCTCAAGCGGCCCTTTTCAAAGGCATGCCGCCCAATTCAAACGCTCCCCGCACCGCAAGAGGAATCCTCATCCTCCTCCCACGGCCCGGTTTCGTGCAATATCCATCTGGCAAAAGCCAAACGCATGTCCCGTTTGCACAATTTCATTTCAGTATCCGCAGAGGCCTCGTGTCCTCTCCGTCCACTCACCTCCAACCGGCCTTCCCAACCCTCGTTAAAAGAAGGGCAGGCCAGCTTGCCGATATCGCGTCCTCATCCGCATACCGGCCTCCGTCCCCTCACAGCGCAGCAGGAGCCGCGATGTGCAATGTCCGGTGTATCGGATAGATCCAGTCGTTCTCAACCAGAAGTCGCAAGGCATCGTTCCGGGCAAATATATTGCTCAGTTGAAAACGCCCTGTTCTGATTGATGGAACGTTGTGGAACCACCCCGTTACAGAAGGTTTAAGTGAGAGTGTGCCACCTGTTGAAAGGCCGCTTTCTCATCTTGCCCACAGGTATGTCCTGCGCCTTCTGTGGGGGCATTTAGGCAGGATCGTGGCACAAGATCAATCGCGAATTTTAACGCTTGGGAAGGGCCGGGCGTTGACTCTCATAGCGTGTCCTGCATGGACCGGAGCCCGGTGGAAGAGAATCGCTTTTGAATCAAGGGCTTTGAATTTTGGCCCGGAAGTTAGCTGGCGAAAAACAAAAAAAATAAAAAATTTCTTGACTCGTTTAGAGCCCCGGCTGGCCCGGGTAGCAGGCGGGTGAGTCTGAGCGTCCTCCTGCAAGCAATTGATTTTATTTAAAAATTTCTGTCATTGCGGTGACACAATGCCGTGTGCGCGGATTAACCATTCGCATGCCGGAGGTACGAATCTGAAAAGCCCGGTCATGAAACCGGGCTAATGCATTGATGATATTTTAATAAGCCGGCTTAAGCCGAAAGCGACTTTACGCGGTTCGCAAGACGCGACACCTTGCGCGATGCCGTATTGGCATGCAGCACACCCTTGGTTGCGGCGCGCATCAGTTCCGGCTGGGCTGCCTTCAGGGCTGCCTGGGCGAGAACCTGATCGCCGGAAGCGATGGCTTCCTCGACCTTGCGGATGAAGCCGCGAACGCGCGAACGGCGGGACTTGTTGACTTCCGTGCGGCGGGCGATCTTGCGGGTCGCTTTTTTCGCCGAAGTTGTATTGGCCATTTGGTGTCTCTCTTCGAAATCTGACAAAAACTCTCTACCGCCGTGCCGGGTCACTGCGACCTGTCGTCCAAGCAAGTAGGGAGCAATATCGGAAAACCTTGGAGCGGCTTTCCAAACTGTGGGCGGCATATAGCCTTAAACACCGCCTGCGTCAACGCGCTATTTTCGAAAACGCCGCGGCCGGGTGACCATGGCCGGCCGCGTTATTTCTGGCATTTCGGGCAATAGAAGGTCGATCGGCCCGCTTGAACGGCGCGCGCGACGATTCCGCCGCAGCCTGGCGTCCGGCAAGGTTCGCCTTCACGGTCATAAACCGAGAACGAGTGCTGGAAGTAACCCAGCGTGCCGTCCGTCTGGATATGGTCGCGCAACGACGAGCCGCCGGCGGCGATGGCGTCGGCAATCACCGTTCGGATCGCCTCGGTCAGAAGAGCGAGCGCCCTCTTCGGTTTCCCCCTGGCATCCACCAGCGTGCCTGCGACCCGCAGCGGCGAGAGACCCGAGCGCCACAGTGCCTCGCAGACGTAGATATTGCCGAGGCCGGCAATGTTCTTCTGATCGAGCAGCGCCGATTTCAGTGGCTGCGCCTTGCCGGCAAATCGCGCCGCCAGATAGGCGGCATCGAGCACGTTGCCGGTCGRCTCTTCGCCAAGCTCGCGGAAAAAAGCGTGGCTGGAAAGCGTGTCCCGACGGGCAAGGTCCATGAAACCGAAGCGGCGCGGGTCGTTGTAGATGACGCGGGCAGGGCCTCCTGTCCCCTCCAGATGGAAAACGACATGATCGTGCTTTTCGCTTTTGCCACGCGGATGGTGAAAGTCACCGGGTGTGTCGGATGCGGGATCCGCCTCCACCCGGCCGTCTTCCACCCGAAAGGACCCGGACATGCCGAGATGGGCGATGATCACGTCGCCACCCTCAAGGTCGATCAGAAGGTATTTCGCGCGACGGCCCAGCGAGACGATGCGCCGTCCCGAGATAAGCGTCGCAAAACCGGCCGGGAAGGGGAAGCGCAGGTCCGGGCGCCGCAGCTCGGCCCGCACCAGCAGCGCACCTTCCATGGCCGGCGCAAGGCCCCGCCTGACCGTTTCCACCTCGGGAAGTTCCGGCATTCACGTCTCCTTGCCATGCGCCAACTGACCGGGGCCATTTGGCAATTCCATTCGCTGCGCACATATCCTATAGCAGGCCGGTCCTATAAGCAGGCCGATCTTAACCACGGGCGCGAATGCCGCAGGCTGCTATCTGCCGCAGAGATAGCGTGGATGAAGCGAATTCGCTATGGTCGGCGCAACAGCGATTGAATGGAGTAAACCTTGATGACTGGTGAGCGCACTTCTGCCGATGGCGGTATGGAAACCTCCTATGGGTTTCGCCAGGTTGGCCAGGGCGAGAAGCAGGCGCTCGTCAACGATGTCTTCCACAAGGTCGCCAAGCGCTACGATATCATGAACGACGTCATGTCCATGGGGCTGCATCGCGCCTGGAAGGATGCGATGATATCAGCGCTCAATCCGCGCCGCTCCGAGGACTACAAGGTTCTCGACGTTGCCGGCGGCACCGGCGACATTGCCTTCCGCATCGTCGAGGCATCGGACCGCAAGGCGCATGCGACCGTGCTCGATATCAATGGCTCGATGCTCGCCGTCGGCGCCGAACGCGCCGAAAAGAAGGGCCTGTCGCCCAATCTCACCTTCGTCGAGGCCAATGCCGAGGAACTGCCGTTCGAGGCGAATTCCTTCGATGGCTACACGATCGCCTTCGGCATCCGCAACGTGCCGCGCATCGACGTGGCGCTGTCGGAAGCCTACCGTGTCCTCAAGCGCGGCGGTCGCCTGCTTGTGCTGGAATTCTCCGAAGTCGATATGCCGTTGCTCGACAAGGTCTATGACGCCTGGTCGTTCAACGCGATCCCGAAGTTCGGCAAGATGGTCACCGGCGATGCCGAGCCCTACCAGTATCTGGTGGAATCGATCCGCAAATTCCCCAACCAGCGTGATTTCGCCGCCATGATCACCAAGGCCGGCTTCTCGCGTGTCACCTATACCAATTACACCGCCGGCATTGCCGCGCTGCATTCCGGCTGGAAGATCTGACGCATGATATCCATTCTCGTGAAGCGCTCTGAGGGGCTGCCCCGGCGCGGCGGCAGGCCGCTATGAGCACGCCCGGAGCCTATCTCCGTCTCGTTCGTATCGGTTGGGTTCTGGTGCGCGAAGGCGTCGTGTCGGCGCTGCCGTCGGAAGACATGCCGGCACTGCCGAAGGCCGCGCAATCCTTCGCCGGCCTTTTCGCGCGCCGCCGTGCCAAACAGGAAGTCCGCAGCGACCGGCTGGCCCGGGCCATCGAGCGGCTTGGTCCGTCCTATGTGAAGATCGGTCAGTTTCTCGCCACCCGCCCGGATGTCGTCGGCGTTGATTTTGCAGACGACCTGTCCTTCCTGCAGGATCGCATGGCGACGTTTCCGGTGGAGGAAGCACGCGCCGCCATCGAGAGTTCGCTCGGCCGTCCGGTCGCCGATCTCTATGGGCATTTCGGCGAGCCGATCGCCGCCGCCTCGATAGCTCAGGTGCACCCGGCCACAGTGGTGCGTGACGGCATCGACCAAAAGGTCGCGGTCAAGGTTATTCGCCCCGGCGTGCGCCAGCGCTTTGCCCATGATCTGGAGGCGATGTTCCTCGTTGCCGGGCTGCAGGAGCGTTTCCTGCCCCATACCCGCCGCCTGCGGCCGGTCGAAGTGACGAAGACGCTGGAGCAGACCACCAAGATCGAGATGGATCTGCGGCTCGAGGCCGCCGCCCTGTCTGAGCTTGGCGAGAACGCGGCGGATGATCCGGGATTCCGGGTGCCGAAGGTCGATTGGGAGCGCACCGGCCGCGACGTTGTGACGATGGAGTGGATCGACGGCACCAAGATGTCGGATGTCGAGGGCCTGCGCGCCGCTGGCCACGATCTCGATGCGCTGGCCGATACGCTGATCCAGTCCTTCCTGCGCCACACGCTGCGGGACGGCTTTTTCCACGCCGACATGCACCAGGGCAATCTGTTCGTCGATCCGCAGGGCATGATCGTCGCGGTCGATTTCGGAATCGTCGGCCGGCTTGGCAAGAAGGAGCGCCGCTTCCTCGCCGAAATCCTCTATGGTTTCATCACCCGCGATTATCGCCGCGTCGCCGATGTGCATTTCGAAGCGGGCTATGTGCCGTCCCACCACAATGTCGCAAGCTTCGCGCAGGCGATCCGCGCCATCGGCGAGCCGATCCATGGCCAGCCGGCCGAAACGATTTCGATGGCAAAGCTCTTGACGCTGCTGTTCGAGGTGACCCAGCTTTTCGACATGGAGACCCGGCCGGAGCTGGTGATGCTGCAAAAGACCATGGTGGTCGTTGAAGGTGTTGCCCGCACGCTCAATCCGCGCTTCAACATGTGGAAGGCTTCCGAGCCTGTGGTCGGTGCCTGGATTCGCGACAATCTCGGCCCCAGGCGCATTGTGTCCGATGTCAAGGAAGGGCTGCACGCCGCATTGCGTCTTGCCGAGGCCGCGCCCGAGATTGCCGCGAAAACGGAGAAATTCTCCCGCGACCTGACGGCCATGGCGGAAAATGGCCTGCGTTTTGACGAAGGCACCGCCGAGGCCATCGGCCGTTCCGAGGCACGCCACAGCCGTTCGGGTCGCGTCGCGCTATGGGTAATCGCGCTTACGCTGATCGTGATTGCGTGGCGGGTTTTTTGAGCTTGCCTTTGCGCGCGCGTTCGTTCAATTTCACCGCATGAACAGCGTAGCAAAGACCCTTACCATGACCTGCACGGACCTTTCGGGGTGCGCAGGATCGGTGCTGGGCTAAAAGCGCCTTCATCCTGTGGACCCTGCCGAGGCAGGTAGGGTCGCAAGCTTCTTACCTCCTCGCATTTGAAGACGAGGAACGTCATGAAGCAAACAGCAATCCCGCCCGTACAAATCCCCCAAAATGCCGTGCACATCCGGGCTTCGCGTCCGGGTGATCATGAGCAAATGGCCGTCGTGCTCAACCAGCCGGGTGTGCGGCGGGGAACGCTGCGCCTGCCCCATACCAGTCCGGAAC
>NZ_JBFUBH010000009.1:0-195522 GCF_056405855.1 Pararhizobium sp. P1_E7
GTGCTGCAGGGCCTGCGCCTTGTGCTGCAGGGCCTGCGCCTTGCCGGCGCCGACATGATCATCGGCGTCGACATCAACAACGACCGCAAGGCCTGGGGGGAAAGGTTCGGCATGACGCATTTCGTCAATCCGAAGGAGGTCGGCGACGATATCGTTCCCTATCTGGTCAACCTGACCAAGCGCAACGGCGATACGATCGGCGGCGCCGATTACACGTTCGACTGCACCGGCAACACCAGGGTGATGCGCCAGGCGCTGGAGAGTTCGCATCGCGGCTGGGGCAAGTCGGTGATCATCGGCGTTGCCGGTGCCGGCCAGGAAATCTCCACCCGTCCGTTCCAGCTGGTGACCGGCCGCAACTGGATGGGCACCGCCTTTGGCGGCGCACGCGGCCGCACCGATGTCCCCAAGATCGTCGAGTGGTACATGCAGGGCAAGATCCAGATCGACCCGATGATCACCCACACGATGCCGCTCGAGGACATCAACAAGGGCTTCGACCTGATGCACGCCGGCGAAAGCATTCGTGGCGTGGTGGTCTACTGAGGCGGGCCTCCACGCGGGGCGACCGGCCCCCGCTTTTTCACGTTCCAAATGCGCCGGGGAAGGGTTCCTCCCGTCCCGACGTTAGCGGCGGTGCGATTTCTCCAAACAACGGTCGCGCCGCCGCGCTCTTCCTTGACCAGTCTGTCATAAAGTAAATTCATAGCGCTCGCTTCCGGCGCTAAATCTCACGGCGTGTCTGCTGGTGCCGCTCGAAGCGCGGGGGACCTGCAACCCTTCGCCTTCATAAGAGCGATCTGGATCAGGTTCCGTATGATCTGGCGGCATTTCCGCGTCATCTCAGCCCTGCGGGTGTAATCCTGGATATGATAAGGCTGCATCCCAGCCATTCCACGATCATCTGGATAAACTATTTCTAATGTACGTCGGGCAGTACGAGAAGCTGTCCGCGAAGTAAGAAATAATAATCTCTAAAACATCCAAAGACTGAAGCTGGTTTGCTTCCAGCAAGACTTTGATCGTGAAAATGAATTCGATTGCCATACGGCTTTCGTACCTATTGTGGTGGGGGAAATAAGCATGATTCGTTCTATATCTAGCGGCTTTGTTTTGTCGTTGCTTGCGTCGAGCGCGTTGGCCGCCGATGAAAGTCAATATGTTGCATCTGAGCCGGGGGAGTTCCTGCGCGTGTGCGACGCATATGGAACGGGCTTCTTCTACATTCCGGGGAGCGAAAACTGCTTGAAGATCGACGGGTATGTTCGTCACGACCTAAAGTTCGGTCTGTTCGGCGCCGACCTCGACGGGGACTTTATCGGTGACACCTACTCGAGCGTGACCCGCGCCGCTCTTCGTCTGGACGCGCGCTCGGAAACCGATCTGGGGACCCTGAGGAGTTACATTCAGATCAACTTCGATGTGGATAGCGCAGCCGACGGAGGGCAGGATGCCCTGATTGAGAATGCCTATATCGAGATCGGCGGTTTGCGGGCCGGATTTACGGACTCTCTGTTCACGACGCTTACCTACTACGCCGGCGGCGTCCTGCGTGACGATATCGTCGGCTACGGTCCTTTTGGCACCAACCAGATTGCCTATACCTTTTCATCTGCGAACGGCTTTTCCGTCTCCGCTGCGTTGGAGCAGGGCTATGGCGCGCAACTTGCCGATGGCGACCTGCCTCACATCGTGGCGGGTGCTTCCTACACGAAGGAATGGGGTTCCCTGACGGCCGTCGCGGCTTATGACTCAGTTTCGGAGGAATGGGCAGGGAAGGCCCGGCTCGATATCACGTTCAGCCCTGTCTACAGCGCCTTTCTGATGGCCGGTCTGAAGTCTGACGACAGCCCGTCCTATTCGCAGTTCTACGGTGTCTGGGGCGGAGAGTGGGCCGCATGGGTCGGCGGCACTGCGAAGGTTTCTGAAACGACCGCGCTCAACGCTCAGCTGTCATTGGATGGCGACGAGAATTTCGCGGCTGTTGCGAATGTTGTCTATGAAATGGTCCCGGGTTTTTCCGTCACGCCCGAAATTGGATACTACGAAAACTTCGATATAGGCGACTCGGATGAATTCGGTGGCATGGTCAGGTTCCGTCGTTCGTTTTAACAGGTTCACGCAGCCGAACGGTAACGGCAAGTCTTGCGATGTGGTCAAAGGGGCAATCGCGGGCGGGAGCATGCATTTCCGCCCGCGGTCCAAAGCCATCCCGTCTATGGAACGCGGCTGGCGCGGTCGTCTCAGAATGTCGCTTGGCATTGGCTCGCCGTTTGGGCTCGGCCCATACGATTCCCATGATTTATCGTAACTACCGAAGCGACCGAATAGTGAAACTAATAACCGATCTCAATCCGAAGGGGGCTGAGGGCGGCTTTAAAAAGGTTGTCCGATAGCAGGAGTGACCTTTCGAAAAGTGAGAGATATCCTTCGGTCGCGTGACACTTTCGCACCGTGCACGATATCCGACTTTCGAGCTGGAATTTCGTGTGTCCAGTCATAGCGGCCGGCCCCTTTCAGCAATATGCCTGAGCGAGCAACGCGGAACGGATAAGCGGTAGGAGATGCTATAGCAGCAAAAAAGATGCCACCRCAAACGGTTCGGCCGCAGCAATAACCATTTGACTTATTTAAGAAAAAAATGGTGCCCGGAGGCGGATTTGAACCACCGACACGCGGATTTTCAATCCGCTGCTCTACCAACTGAGCTATCCGGGCATCCTGCCTTTTAGGGCAATGGTTCCGCTTGAAGAACCGTGGGGCGGTTGGTTGCGCCCCGGAAGCGAGCGGGGTTATAACATCTTGTTCGGCGGTGTCCAGCACCAAATGACGTTTTTTCGACAGGAAAATGTCATTTGGTGCAAATAATTGAAAAATAACGGATATCGCGCGAAAATTAGCGCGCCGTCATTCCTCGTCGTTGGCTTTTGATTCATCGTCGGCCACCGGAATGGCGTAGGAACCGGTAAGCCATCTGTTGAGATCGACATTGCGGCAGCGGTCCGAGCAGAAGGGATAGTGTTCGCGGTGCGACGGGCGCTTGCACTCGGGGCAGGGCACGATTTTGCGCAGCGGCGCCACGTTGGAGGCGCCCTTGGTTTCTTCCGAACTCATGGCTTTAGCCTTTCATCCAGCTGTCATGCACGTCATAGCCCTCGCCTGAAAGCAGGCTCACGGTCTCATAGAGAGGCAAGCCGACGACATTGGTGTAGGAGCCTATTAGCTTGACCACGAAGCTGCCGGCGATGCCCTGGATGCCGTAGGCGCCCGCCTTGCCACGCCACTGGCCGGACGCCAGGTAGCTGTCGATATCGTGACTGGAAAGGCGCTTGAAGCGAACCTTGGTATCGATGACCTTCTGGCGCATCGTCTTGTCGGGCGTGATCAGGCAGACGCCGGTATAGACCCGGTGGCTGCGGCCCGAGAGAAGATGCAGCGTGCTCGAGGCTTCGCTCACCAGTTCCGGTTTGCCGAGGATGCGGCGGCCAACGGAGACGACGGTATCGGCGGCAAGTATATAGCTTCCCTCCCAGCCCGGTTCTCCCTTGATGGCGGCAAGCGCTGCGCGGGCCTTTTCGGCAGACAGTCGCCAGGCGAGCGAGCGCGGATGCTCGGTGCGCTTCGGCGTCTCGTCGAGATCCATCGGCATCAGCCGCGCGGGCTCGATGCCCGCCTGCGCGAGCAGTTCGACACGCCGCGGCGAACCGGAGGCCAGGATCAGCTTATGTGTCAATGCCATCGCAACAGGGCCATCGATCTCGAGTTTGCGGCGCAAGCCGCGCCGCGCTTACTTGAAGCGATAGGTGATACGGCCCTTGGTCAGGTCATACGGCGTCATTTCGACAAGCACCTTGTCGCCGGCGAGAACGCGGATGCGGTTCTTGCGCATGCGGCCAGCCGTATGGGCAATGATTTCATGCTGGTTTTCAAGCTGGACGCGGAACGTTGCATTGGGAAGCAATTCGGTAACGACGCCCGGGAATTCGAGGACTTCTTCTTTCGCCATGTAGGGTATTTCTTTCTGTGCTTCGGTATAGGCGCATGTCGCGCCTTTTAAAAATTTGGCGGAAACTACACAATCGCCGCGGTTTTGTGAACAGCAACGACGTCACTTTTCCGGTTTTGCCGCCTTTTCCGGATTTATCAGGGCGCGAGAGCCTCGTACGATAAATGAAGCGCATTCTGTTGTCTCAAATCGGCCGATCCACAAGAAGGACGGCGCGGAGCGATGCCGCCCCATCGGTCAAGCCATCCGACGCCGTGGGCGGCCGATTTCAGTCAACCCGGAGGGCCGGATGCTTTTTTGTCAGGAAGCGGGCTTTTGTCTCGAACGTACCTGCCGGGTATGCCCTTCGACAAAAGCCCGCTTCCTGACAAAAAATCCTTCCGGCAGAATGCGCCTCATTTATCGTACGGGGCTCTATGCCATCTTGTCCGGCATTTGTCCAAGCAAACGATGCTTGAGCAGGCCTGCAATGTGATTTCGAACCTCGCGATAGGCCGAAACGATCTGTTCGCGCGTGCCGGTCGCGACCGTCGGATCCGGTGTCGGCCAGTAAACCACATCGATTGCCATGGACCGCGTCAGCTCCAGCGCCGCGTGATGTGCCTCGGGCGCAAGCGTGACGATCAGGTCGAAATAGTGGTCTTCCAGCTCGTCCAGCGTATGCGGCTGGTGCCGCCCGGCCGTCAGCCCGATCTCCTCCAGCACCACATCGACGAAGGGGTCGCGCTCTCCCGGCCGGACACCGGCCGAAGCAATGTAGGTGCCGGGCGGCAGCATCGCCTTTGCCAGCACCTCGGCCATCGGCGAGCGGATCGCGTTCATCCCGCACATGAACAGCACCGAACCCGGCGATTTCGCGCTGCGTTCGGACGCCTGTGGGGAAGCCGCGGCCGTCACGCTCACCCCCGCCAGTAGAGCACGCAGACAAGCGTGAACAGACGCCGCGCCGTATCGAAATCGAGCTTGATCTTGCCCGACAGCCTGTCCATCAGCGTCTGCGAGCCTTCATTGTGAATGCCGCGCCGCCCCATGTCGATTGCCTCGATCTGGCTTGGCGTCGAGGACCGGATCGCTTCGTAATAGCTTTCGCAAATCATGAAATAATCCTTCACGATCCGCCGGAACGGCGTTAGCGACAGGATATGGGTCGCAACGCCGGTGCCTGTCTCGGTGGTGATCGCAAAGACGAGCTTGGAATCCACCAAGGACAGCTTGAGCTGATAGGGGCCGCCGATATGGCCGGCCGGCTCGAAAAAATTCTCCTCGATCAGATCGAAGATCGCCACGGCGCGTTCGTGTTCGACGTCGGGCGTCGAGCGGCCAATGGTTTCGTCAAGCACGACATCGCAGAGGCGGTGGCTGGACGTCATCCCTCGCCCCCGAGATTGAGGCGGATGGCGACCGAGCGTGCATGGGCTTCCAGGCCTTCGGACCGGGCAAGGGCGATGGCTGCCGGCCCGAGATCGCGCAGCTGGCCGGCACCGAGCCTGAGGATCGAGGTGCGTTTCATATAGTCGAGCACGCCAAGGCCCGAGGAAAACCGGGCGGAACGCGCCGTCGGCAGCACATGGTTGGAGCCGCCGACATAGTCGCCGATGACTTCCGGCGTGTGGCGGCCAACGAAGATGGCGCCGGCATTGCGGATTTTCGGGATCATCGCATCTGCATCGGCAAGGGCGAGTTCGAGATGTTCGGCAGCGATCCGATTGGCGAGCGGCACGGCCACGTCAAAGTTTGGCACAAGGATCACCGCGCCAAAATCGCGCCAGCTGGCGCTGGCCGTTTCCGCCCGGGGCAGGGTGCGCAGCTGGCGCTCGACCGCCCCTTCGACCGCCGCCGCAAACGGCGCATCGTCGGTGATCAGGATCGACTGGGCGCCGGCATCGTGTTCGGCCTGGGCCAGAAGATCGGCGGCGATCCAGTCCGGATCGTTGTCGCGATCGGCAATGACGAGCACTTCCGAGGGACCGGCAATCATGTCGATGCCGACGGTGCCGAACACCTGGCGCTTGGCGGCGGCGACATAGGCATTGCCCGGCCCCATGATCTTGGCGACCGGGGCGATGGTTGCCGTACCATAGGCAAGGGCGGCGATCGCCTGGGCGCCACCGATGCGGTAGATTTCTTCGACGCCAGCCATGCGCGCGGCAGCCAGAACCGCCGGATTGATGACGCCGCCATTGGCGGGAACGACCATGACGATGCGCTCGACGCCAGCAACCTTGGCCGGCAGCGCGTTCATCAGAACCGAGCTCGGATAGCTTGCCGTGCCGCCCGGCACATAAAGGCCGACAGCATCGATCGCCGTCCAGCGCGAGCCGAGGCCGACGCCCATCGAATCCTCGTAGATGTCGTCCTTCGGCCGCTGGCGGGCGTGATGAGCCTCGATGCGCACGGCGGCAACCTTGAGCGCGCCCAGCACCTCGGACGGCACGGCCTCGATCGCCGCGTCGATCTCGTCAGCCGTGACCGCCATGCCGGTAACGGTAAAATCGAGGCCATCGAATTTCCGGGTATATTCGGCCAGCGCTTCGTCGCCGCGCAGGCGCACATCATCGATGATCGTCTTGACGACGGCGTTGACGTCTTCGGACACTTCCCGCTTGGTCGTCAAAAAGGCCGCGAACTGCTCTTCGAAGCCGGGGGTCAGGTAGTCGAGACGAATAGCCAATGAAAACGTCCTTGTGGGTGGTCGGCACGGGTGGTCGATAGAAACGCGCGGCCGTGGCAGGCCGGCGAACAGGAAATCAGGCGCCGGCGGGATGACGCGGCTTGAAACCGGTTTCCCATGCGCCGCCGGTATCTGCAAGCTGAACCTCGATACATTCCACATCGAGCATGATCGAGGCTTCGCCGGACAGGATGAATTCGACGGTTCCATCCGGCCCATCGCCGTTCTGCTCGAACTGGATGGCCAGCAGCGACAGCACTTTTTCGTTGTCCTTGCGGTTAAAGCCGATGGAACGGACGGCGTTGACGCGCTTGAAGGCGAGCAGGCTGCGGCGGCGCTCGAAAGATTTGCCGCGGCCTTCGGCCGTTTCCCAGACGAAGCGGTTGATCACCAGCGAAACCTGCCGGGAACGCGGCGCGTAGTCGAGGCCGGACACCTTGAAGACCGCGTCCTGCACATGGGCGGACACGATCTCCAGATCTTCCGGATCCAGCGCCATCAGCTTCAAATCACTCATGCCATTCATCCCCTGCCTGGGCGGCCAATGGCCGCCATCATCATGACCAAGGACATAGGACGCCGGCAGCCAATCCGCAACAGCGAGCCCTGATGCGGCGTATCAGATCAGTCGCTGACGCGTTCTACCTGGGCGCCGCATTTGTTGAGCTTCTCTTCCAGACGCTCGAAACCGCGATCGAGGTGATAGACGCGCGACACCATGGTCTCGCCTTCGGCCACCAGTCCGGCGATCACCAGCGATACCGAAGCGCGCAGGTCGGTCGCCATGACCGGTGCACCCTTCAGGCGCTCGACACCCTCGATCTTCGCCGTCTGGCCCGACAGCGTGATCCTGGCGCCAAGACGGGCCAGTTCCTGCACGTGCATGAAACGGTTTTCGAAGATCGTCTCGGTGATGTGCGAGACGCCCGACGACTTGGTCATCAGGCCCATGAACTGTGCTTGCAGGTCGGTCGGGAAACCGGGAAAGGGGTCGGTCACCACATCCACCGGCTTGATGCCGCCGCCATTGCGCACGACGCGAAGGCCGCTTTCGGTCTCGGTAATTTCGGCGCCGGCGCGGCGGATCGCTTCGATTGCGGTGTCGAGCAGCTTGGCATTGGTGCCTTCGAGCACGACATCGCCGCCGGTCATGGCAACCGCCATGGCATAAGTGCCGGTCTCGATCCGGTCGGGCAGAACGCGGTGGCGGGCGCCCGACAGCGAGGTAACGCCCTCGATGGTGATCGTCGCGGTGCCGGCGCCGGTGATCTTCGCACCCATGGCATTCAGGCAGTTGGCCAGATCGACCACTTCCGGCTCGCGGGCGGCGTTGCCGATCGTCGTCGTGCCATTGGCAAGCGTTGCTGCCATCATCATCACATGGGTGGCGCCGACCGAAACCTTCGGGAAGACGTAGCGTGCGCCGATCAGGCCGCCCTTCGGGGCCGTTGCGTTGATATAGCCGCTATCGATCTCGATGTTGGCGCCGAGCGCCGTCAGACCCTCGATGAACAGATCGACCGGCCGCGTGCCGATGGCGCAGCCGCCCGGCAGCGAGACGCGGGCCTTGCCTTCGCGGGCGAGAAGCGGGCCGATGACCCAGAAGCTGGCGCGCATCTTGGAGACCAGCTCGTAAGGCGCGGTCGTATCGACGATGTTGCGCGAGGTGAAATGGATGGTGCGCGAATAACCTTCGCCCTGGCGCTCGCGGCGGCCATTGACGGAAATGTCGGCGCCATGGTTGCCAAGGATGCGGATCAGCTGCTCGACATCGGCCAGATGCGGCACGTTTTCGAGCGTCAGCGTGTCGTCGGTCAGAAGCGACGCGATCATGAGCGGCAGAGCGGCGTTCTTGGCGCCGGAAATCGGGATGATGCCGCGCAGCTCGTTGCCGCCGGTAATTCTGATGCGATCCATAGGGTACCTTACGGGCGCCGCCCGCCTTTCCTGACATTCCGGACTTTAAGAGATTGGCGCCTCCATAAAGGATGCGCCGTGAAATGAGAAGCAAATTGAACGGAGACCGGCAAAGCGCATCCGCAGCGATACGGGAACGATGCCGGGGCAGTCTGCTGATCCCGCCCGCAACCCCATCAGCATCGATGGGGCATTGGGCATAAATACGTCGGGCATGAACAACAAGTCGCCAACCATCGGCGATCCGCCCCCGGACCCGGTCAATGGTGTTGGCAGGGATTATTCAGCCGATTCGTCCGTTTTTGCGGCAGGCAGGCCGGATGTTTCGTCGGCAGCCCCTGCGCGCCGCGCCCGCCCCTGCTGCTTGCGCCTTAAAAGATTGTCGCGCAGCGTCTTGGCGGCCCTTAACCTGCGCGCCTCGGCCTGCCGCTCGGCCTCATGGCCAGGCTCAAGCTTGACGGCCGCGGCCGCCGCATCATTCGGTGTCTGATTGTTCTCATCGTGCATACGCGCTCAAATACCGCAAAACCAAGCACTCCGGAAGAGCGGCCGGCTTTTCGGGCACACCATCCAACGAAAACTTTGATTTGCTGCTTGCGCTCCGCAACAAGCTATGGCAATAGGCCCTCGCTCGCGCCGGACAAACACTGATCCAGCGCACGATGCTGCTATAGCTCAGGGGTAGAGCACTCCCTTGGTAAGGGAGAGGCCGAGAGTTCAAATCTCTCTAGCAGCACCAGTTTCTTTTCCAATCGCGTCAAGAACATAGCATTCTCAATATGTCAGCGGCTCCAAGGATTGTCTCCACAGGGCCTTGTCGTGTCTCTGGCGATCTCACACGCTTGTCTCTATCCCACTATTTGTCGATTTGAACGTTTGATCGTGGAGGGAAGGTATTCCTGGCACGCAGCTTGTGCGCGAACGGCCGGCGTGTCTGCCGGCCGGCTCTCAGGCGCAGCGCTACGGTGTCATATCGACCCTTAGCGCCTCGTTCGTGATAGCGCGGATGCGATCCGAGAGACTTTCCAGACTTTGCTGCGGCGACGCTCGCTGCAGAGAGCCAGGTATTTGCGTTCGTAACTCATCATCGCCGCTCGGATATCAGAAACTCCATGATACGTGGAGCTTGCCTTCCCATACGTCGAGGTCGTCCTGGCCAAAGCTTAAATATCCGCCTGTCGCCTCGATCTGGAGATTGTCGTTCCACAGCATTCTGAATCCGGAGCGGAGTGAAAACGCCCACGGTGACGGCGTTGCCTCGGACAGATCTCCCGTCAGAATCTTTCCATCGTTCGGCCGCTGAAATTCATGCTGCGCGCCGACTTCGGCAAAGACCAGAAATGGTTGACCGTCCGACAAGCGGAAGTACCGACTGACCTCCGTCGATAGGGACAGGACGCCATAATTATAGCTGTCACCCGGAAGGGAAACGCTGACAGGAAGGTTAAGGATGCTACCCGAGAGATCATAATCGTCGTTTTCGACGTGTGAGAACATCACGGACGCCTTGGGACGGAGGAAATACGCTCCGAGCTTATATTGGCCGTGCAGAGAGATGTCGCCGGAAAAACGCTCCGAATCGTAGTCGCCGCTGAGCACGCTCAGGTCTACGTCGTTACTGAAACGACCATAGGTTAGGGATCCGTCGATGGCCCAGTGTTTAGACAGGCGATAGGCCGCATACGGTCCGAAGCTGAACCCGTCGGTATCGATATCCAAAGAACCGTTGAAGGCATCGGTGGAGCTGTCCTCCAATGAAAAGGACATTCCAACGACAAGGTTGTCGGCAATCCGACGGTCGAGACCCAGGTCCAACGAACGGGTAAACGTGTCGCTGTTGCGGTCGTAGCGTTCGTCGGAAATGTCCGCGAACCGCCCATCCCACCAGAAATTCCAAAGCGACGGCGCCGCCAGATCCCGGCCGGGCGTCAATGGCACCTGGGATGACTGGCCCGCACTCTGTGCTACCGCTTCTTCGGCAGCGAGGTCCCGGCAGATTGGCAGGTCGCGCTGTTGCTTGTTGGAATTTATCGACCGAGGGTCGATACAGGTATCCGGCGTCTGGGCTGCGACCACGCGGCCGCCTCTGGTGGCGGTCGGGGTGCGCGGCGTGAACCCCGGAAACACCGGTTGCGGGTCGATGTCCGGTCGGCCATCGGGCCAGTCGAACGCCGGAAACACCGGCTGCGGGTCGATGTCCGGTCGGCCATCGGGCAAGTCGAACGCCGGGAACACCGGTTGCGGGTCGATGTCCGGTCGACCATCGGGCAAGTCGAACCCCGGGAACACCGGTTGCGGGTCGATGTCCGGTCGACCATCGGGCAAGTCGAACCTCGGGAACACCGGTTGCGGGTCAATATCCGGCCGGCCGTCGGGCCAGTCGATGTTCGGAAGGATGCCGCTACGCACCTGGTTCTGCGAGTCGAGCAGGCACGGTTTTCCGCTTGAGATATCATAGAGTTTGTGCGTCCCGCCGTTCCCGTTCGAAACGACCGGCGAAAGCGAGAGGTGGAGGCCACGTTTGTCTTTGTTCCAAGTATCGACGGTTTGATTGCCCTGAGCCGCGTCAAGGCCAAAGGATCCAGGGCTGGTTCCAGAAAGCCAGACGGAACGGCTCCCCCCTTGCGTATTTCCAAGATACGCCAAGCCCCCCCCGTGAACCGCAGTTCGCGGCAAATGCTTCGCCAAAGGTCCCCAACGTGGAGAGGCTGACGATCAGCGTCCCAACAAAAAGGACATTAAACCACGCTTGTCGATAGATACGACTCTTACGCATGTTTCGCCACAACCTATCGCATCGCGCTTCCCCATCTGGTGGCAAGTTCGGCGTCCAACTGCGTCGCGAAGTCGGCACATAAAAACTACTCCGATGTGGCAGGGGCTTACCTCCAGCGTGATTCCGCCTTGTTCCGTAAGACTTGGAGAATTCATTTTGTGCGACGCTGTCATGTCGTTCGGCAAGATGCAGCCCAAAAACATTAAGGCCGGCGCTGCTGGCCTTGGCTAAGTTCTTGTAGCGGGAACCGCCTACTAACCCCCTCTAGGTCCGACATAACAGCAACCTTTAAACTCCTTTTCTGCTGTCTTACGCTCTCCCAGTTTCGATCAATTTGGGAGATGCGAACATGTACGAACATGTTCCTTGAGGTGTTCCGGAAGCTGTTTCGGCAAGATGCCATTCAAGATGAGGACAAGCTTTGCCCCGCATCGACCCGAAACTGATCCCGCCAGCCGGGTAGCGTTGAGCAAGACGTGGTGGATACCATGACAGAGACGATTTCTCAGGAGGCCGGGGCTTCCGCCCGGCAGGCCCCCTCGCGGAACATCGGCGAGTTTCTCTCTTCTTGCGGCGGTCCGTTCTATCGGTTGCAAGGGCAACTTCCGTGAATTGCACGGCTGAACCGTGCAAAAGCCGTGCACTTTGTTCTCGTCTGCTCGCGTAGCAAACCTGGCCAGCAGGAACCTGATGGGACACGAGCGCGATTTTTTAATGTGTCTTACTGTAGAGATTGCCCACAGTGCCCTGATTGAGGAAACCTGCCGTGAAATTGTTCGACTGGCTGATGGGATATAAACCGGCGCCGAAGGGCGTGGACCGCCAATCGACGGCAGCGCTTCGCAAGAATCTTCTCGCCATCAATAGAAAGACTGCGCCGTTCATCATTCGTGACGGCAAGCCGGAAGGCGTCGATCTCGTCGCGGAATGGAAGATCGTTGATGCCCGCTGGTATGAACTATTTGCCAAAGCCGGGCTGCAACGGGTGTTCAAGGTGTTGATGAAATTCGATGCTGCCGCTTGCGAAATCCGCGCGGTCGATCAGGAATGGTCCGTCGAATGGCGCGCCGGCGTGCCCGCGCTTGCATTGAGTGCTAATGCGTTTCGCGGCCGAAAGTGGGAAAAAAGCTTCGACATGGTCTTCGCCTTCAAGGAAGATTTGTCCTACGGCAAGGTTTACGAATATCGCTTCGATACCGCCGAAATAAAGACGCCCCTGATTGACGCCGCTCATCGGGCCGGCTGGAGTTGGAGAAGCGTGGCGTTCGGGAAATTGTAGGCCAGCGTCTAGACCGTGCCATCGCTGCCGGCAATGTGCCGCCGCGGGTATCCTGCGGAAAATACCGGTCTATGCCTTCCCCGATGGCCTTTCGTCTCTTCCTGCCCACAGTGCGCCGCGTTCAAACATCGTCTTCATCTGCGGCACGTCGAATTCGTCAGCCGTATGGCCGAGTGCGCTGTAGAAGACGCGGCCCTTGCCGTAGTGCCGCTTCCAGACGACCGGCATGACGACGCCCTTGATCCCATCGAAATGCGCACCGTCAAACGTGGTTGTTGCCAGCACCTCGTTGCTCGGATCGACATGCAGGTAATATTGCTCGGAACGGTAGGCAAAACTGCCGATGCCGGCGACGATCGGATCATCCGGCTTGGCGATGTCGATCCGGTAGTCGATGATGCCGCCCGGATGGGAAACCCATTGGCCACCGGTCATGAACTGGTATTCCGGCTCGTTGCGGAAGCTGTCGCCCATCGTACCGTGAAAACCGGCAAGGCCCGTGCCGCCACGGACCGCAGCGACGAGGTTTTCCAGTTCCGGCTTTTCGATCGCCGACATGGTGATGACGGGAACGATCAGGTCGAGCCGGGCAATCTGCGGATCGGCAAGGGCTGCTGTTCCCTGTTCCAGCCGCACGTCAAATCCATGGCCGGTCAGGATCTCCTTGACGATATCAGCGCTGCGGGCGGGCGTATGGCCTTCCCAGCCACCCCAGAAGATCAATGCCGTCTTGCTCATGATGCCGGTCCTATTTCGCTGTGCCGAAAGGCAGATCGCTGCGCATCGGTGCCGGCTGAGATCGACGGCGCCGATCATGCCCGTTCCGATTCGTCCGCATGGTCTCCTGCCACGATGCGGCGCCATTGTTGACGTGCCGCAACGCGTTTGTCACCCCCTTCCAGCCAGGAAGCATCATCCCGCCGGAGGCTGGAGACGGAACGTTCCGCGGGTGCGTTCGCTTGGCCATCCTCCTTTCAAAAGAGAGGATGCGATTCTGTGTGATTTTGGTGACTGGTGGCCGAGATGTTGTGGGCGCATGATCCGGGCTGCCGGGCTGCCTTTGAAATGTCCTAATAACAGGTAAACAGTTGAACGTCCGTCATCCGCAACCGGTCCGCGCCTTGGGCTTGACCTGCGTTCATTCCCTCAGCTGGGCTGGGTTGCGAAACATGCGATGACTTTTAACGAATCTATCGACTGAACGGCCGCATTGGCGGTCACGGTTTGAGAAGGAAAAATGATGAAGAGAACTCTCGCTTTGGCGTTGACCACCGCGACCCTGGCTGTGGCGGGCGGGTTTGCCGCTAAGGCCGCCGATCTGGCAGCCGGCGCGCCTGCTCCGAGCTATGAAGAGAGCGATACGCGCGGCGGCGTCAAGATCGGTTACCTTGAATGCGATGTCGGCGGCGGCGCTGGTTACGTTCTTGGCTCGGCCAAGGACATCGATTGCACGTTCCATTCGTCCATCGGCGGGGAGCGCACGGATCATTACACCGGTGCTGTCAGGAAGATGGGTGTCGATCTGGGCTTTACGACGCGCAGCAAGCTCGTCTGGGCGGTGCTGGCGCCGACGGCCGGGTACCATCAGGGTTCGCTCAGCGGTCTCTATCAGGGCGCGAGTGCGGAAGCGACCGTTGGAGCCGGCATCGGCGCCAACATCCTGGTCGGCGGCACCTCGGGCTCCATTCACCTCCAGACGATCAGCGTGACGGGGCAGCTTGGCCTCAATCTTGCTGCCGGCGGCACATCGGTGACGCTCACAGCCGTCAACTAAAACGTCTCGCTTTCCCCCTCCGTCACTTCGGAGGGGGAAAGCTCAAAAGCTGGCTGTGCGTAAACATGCCGCCTCAATTCAGTCTGCCAGTTCGGGATTGTCCGTGCGCAAGCTTTTGGGCCTGAGCAAGCGGATGGCTTTGCCCGCCGGGCTGCTCTGGAGCTGCAGTGTGCGCGTAAAGAAACGATTGCCGGAAGCCACCCTGCCGATATTCACGATTGCCGCATGACCCAGTTCCTGCTCCATAAAGGTCAGGACTTGCTGGTAGGCATCGCGATCCAGGGTGTCGAGTGCCTCGTCAATGATGATCCAGTTTGGTTTGTGCAGTCCGAGCCGCGCAATGGCCAGAAGCCTGATTTCGACTTCGTTGAGCTTCAGCCTCGTCCGCATGTCCTGATCGAAGCTGTTTTGTAACTTGCTGAGACCAACCCTGGACAAGACCGATACCAAATCGGCTTTTTTGAAACGGCCTGGATTTTCCGGATAACTGAGGACGTCTTCCAGCGTGCCGGGCGGGAAATAGGGCGTTCGCGGCACAAAGGCGATGTCTTCGCCGCGGGGTAGGGCAATGCGCCCGTGTCCCCAGGGCCAAAGACCGGCCAGAGACCGGAAGAACGGCGCTTTTTCAACATCTGAGTCACTGGTCACGAGAACGCGGTCGCCGGGCCGGATTTCGACATGCTGATCGGCGAGCTTGATGCAGCCCGAGGGCAGCGCAATTTCCAGGCGGTCGATGGTCAGGCGGTCGCCGTCAGCCTTGGCAAATTCGATGCGCTTGTCGTTTTCGTGCCGTTCGTCGGTCATCAGGATGGCAGACCGGAAGGCGGCGACGCGAAGCAGTGTCGCCCGCCAGTCGGCGATGCTGTCGATATTATCGACAAACCAGCGCAACGACGCGTTCACCTGGTTGAACGCGCCGACAGCCATCATCAGGCCACCGAAACTGAGACCGCCGTTGAAATAGACCGGGGCTGCGATGACGATCGGCGCGACGACAGTCACCCAGCCATAGCCGGACGTGACCCACGTCAGCCGTGTCAGCGCCATCATCAGCTTGTTGCTGATTTCCAGAACCGAGGCGAGATCGCGCTGCAGACGGCGCTTTTCGTTGCCTTCGCCGGAGGACAGCGAAACCGCCTCTATATGCTCATTGACGCGCATCAGCGAGAAGCGCAGGGCAGCTTCCCGCGCGTAGTGTTCGCCGTTGATCTTCACCAGAGGACGTCCGACGAACCAGCTGAGCGCCGCCGCTGTTCCGGCGTAAAGAAAGGCCGCCCAGACCATGTAGCCGGGGATGTTGAGATCGTAGCTGCCGATATGAAAGATAAATCCGGCCGAGAGCGACCACAGGACGCCGACGAAGCTGGCAAGCAGAATGCCTGACTGGAACAGCCCGACGGTCAGGCCAGCCGTCAGGTCGGCGAGATGGCGGGCGTCCTCATGCACACGCTGGTCGGGGTTGATGCCGATGGAGCCGGCATTGGCAAGACGAAAGGCGCGCGCGGGCTTCATCCACTCGCCGATGAGATCGAGCGTCAGGCCTTCTCTCAGCTTGATGCGGACCCACTGGTTGAGCCAGGTCTGCAGCACATTGAGGATCAACAGCGTCCCGGCAATCTGGCCAAAGGTGACGAATTGCAACAGGAACGCCGACAGATCGCGCCGCTCCAGCGTATCGTAGAAGGGCTTATACCATCGGTTCAGCAGGATCTGCCCGAATGCGGTCGCCAGGATGACGGTGACGATCCCGATGGCGAGCCATATGATGGTCTTGCGGACAGGCGAGGCGATGAAAGCTCGCTGCATCATGCGGAGCTGCTCGAAAAATGGCTGCTCGTCGTCTGTCTCTACACGCTGGTTACTCTTACCGTTCATGTCATGCGGCATCGGCGCGAATCTCTCCACCACGGTCTTCACCTCCGAAATATAGCGCGTCTGAAGCGCTACCCCTAAGAAAGAATAGCAGGGGAGCATGGTGCGAAGCAGTCCAAAGGACTCGATTGCCGGCTATCATCGCAAATTGACGGGGAGATTGCTGTTCACATTTCGCGGAGCATGCGGTGCACAAAGGCTTTGCCTTCCGCGACTGCGACGCAAAGCGTGTCGCCGAGGGCCAGACGGGCGGCGATTGCGCTGGCCAGCATGCAGCCGGTGCCGCGCATTGTCGCGGCAAGGCGCGGCGAGGCGAAGGATTGACCGGCATGGTCCGCCCGGAAGAGGATATCGATGGATTCCGCCCCATCGCCATGCCCGCCCTTCACCAGAATTGCCTTTGCCCCCGCCGCCAAAAGGCTTCTGGCCTGATCGTCCACGCTGGCCGAAGATGGGGTTCCTGCCGATGCTGCCAGCACCGAAAGCTCCGGCAGATTGGGCGTGATGAGGGTGCACGACCGGAAAAGCCGACGCAGGCTGTCCGTTGCGTCCGGGGTCAACAGGGCGCGGCCGGATGTCGACACCAGAACCGGATCGAGAACCACTGGAATGCCGGGATAGTCCACAAGCACCGCCGTAACGGCGGCAATCGTTGCTGCGGTCGCCAGCATGCCGATCTTGATGGCTGCGACAGGATTGGCTGACAACGCGGCGCGCATCTGCTGCGCGACACGCTCTGGCGCCACGGCATCGACATGCTGGACATGATCATGCGTCTGGACGGTCACGGCTGTTATCGCCACCGACGCCTTCACACCAAGGGCCGCCAGCGTCTCGATATCGCGAACGATACCGGCGCCGCCGGAGGAATCCGAGCCCGCGACCGCAAGCACATGCGGCATGCGCTTCAAGCGAGCCACCTCATCGAAAGCGGGCCGTGCGCGCGATCCACTCCCGCACGCGTGCTTCAGGATCGGCATTGAGGGTGATGTCGGTGACGACGGCGGCGCTGTCGGCGCCTTGGGCAAAAACGCTGTCGATACGACCGATTTTGATGCCGCCGATTGCCACCAGCGGCAGGGAGCCGATGCGGTTCTTCCAGCCGCGCAATTTCTCCACCCCCTGTGGCGCCCATTTCATCTTCTTTAGGATTGTCGGCCAGACCGGCCCAAGCGCCACATAGTCTGGTGCTGCCGCAAGCGCCGTCTCCAGCTCGGTCTCGTCATGGGTCGAGACCCCGAGTTTGAGTCCGGCAGCGCGAATCGCGGCGATATCGGCCTCCACGAGATCTTCCTGGCCGAGATGGACGAAATCGCAGCCTTCCTCGATCGCCAGCTGCCAATAGTCGTTGACAATCAGCTGACAGCCATGTGCCGCGCAAATGGTCTTCGCATGGCGAATCGTCTCGCGCAGCTGAACCTCGCTGCAATCCTTCATGCGCAGTTGCACCAGTTTCACACCGAGCGGCACGAGGCGGTCGATCCATTCGGCGCTATCGACGATCAGATAAAACGGATCGAGCTTCATGAAAACACCGCCTTGCCTATAACCGGGGTTGAGGGCACCGCCATGTCGCGCGGCTCCAGCATGCCGGCGTGAAATGCCGTTCGTCCCGCCTCGATGGCGCCGGCGAAGGCCGCGGCCATGGCGGCGGGATCCCCGGCACCCGCAACGGCGGTATTGAGCAGCACGGCATCGAAGCCCAGTTCCATGACCGTCGCCGCATGCGACGGCCGGCCGATACCGGCATCGACGATCAGCGGCACATCGGGGAAGCTTGCCCGCATGCTGCGCAGCCCCGGCAGGTTAACCGGCCCCATGGCCGAGCCGATCGGCGCACACCAGGGCATCAGCACCTGGCAGCCCGCTTCCAGCAGCCGTTCCGCCACGACAAGATCGTCGGTGGTGTAGGGGAAGACCTTGAAACCTTCATCGCTGAGAATACGCGCCGCCTCGACCAGCGCGAAGACGTCGGGCTGCAAGGTGTCGTGGTTGCCGATCACTTCGAGCTTGATCCAATCGGTGGCAAAGACCTCGCGGGCCATCTTCGCCGTCAGCACGGCTTCCGAAACCGTGTGGCAGCCCGCAGTGTTGGGCAAAACCCTGACACCGAGCGTGCGGATGAGCTCGAAGAAGGCGCCGCCGGCGCGGCTGCCAGCGGTTTCCCGGCGCAGCGATACGGTGACGATACCGGTTTTCGAGGCGCGGACCGCATCGGCAAGGATGGCGGGCGAGGGGTAGCGCGCGGTGCCGAGCAGCAAGCGCGAAGAAACGGAGGTTCCGTAGAGCGTCAGCATCGTCATCCTCCCTGCATCGGCGAAAGGATTTCGACACGGTCACGGTCAGACAGTGCGAAATTTGGTCTGTCCTCGCGGTGCACCAGTTCGCCATTGACGGCGGTCGCCAGCCAGTCGCCCTCGAAATCCAGAGAGACCAGAAGGTCGGAAAGGACGGAAATATCGGTTTGATGGTCTTCGCCGTTGATCGTCAGTTTCATCTGCCTGCTCCGATCTGAAGGGGATTGATGTGGGGTGGATTGGCAAGCGGGATACCTTGGGAAGAACGGGGGGCTCGTTGCCAAGTTTGCGAATCGTGCGAGGCGGCGATATGGGCGGCGACCTCCATGGCAATCGACGGCGCCAGCAGAAAACCGTGCCGATAGAATCCGTTGACCCGGATGGTCTCGCCATTGCTTTCGAGGCGCGGCAGGTTATCGGGGAACGCGGGCCGTACACCGGCGCCGGTTTCGATCACGCGCGCCTCACCGAATGCGGGGTGCAGCGCATAGGCTGCGTTCAGAAGTTCCATCAGCGAACGCGCGCTGACCGGGCCGCGATCCTCGCTTTCAATCATTGTTGCGCCGACCATGAAGACACCATTGCCGCGTGGCACGATGTAGAGCGGAATGCGCGGATGCAAGAGGCGGAGGGGGCGGGACAACGTCACATCCGGCGTCTCCAGCATCAGCATTTCCCCCCGAACGCCCCGCAAATCTGCCGTTTGACCTATGCAATGGGCTCCGGTGCAATCGACGATATGGTCGAACCCCGCGCCTGAAAAATCCGGAGCCACATTGAAATGAAACCGCACGCCCATCGCCGCCAGCTTGCCGAAAAGGCCGGTTATCGCGCGCCTGGGATCGAGATGCGCTTCTTCGCGGAAGAAAAGCGCCTTGCGGAACCTGCCGGCAAGGTCCGGTTCCAGGGCGGAGATGTTATCATTGCCCAGCCAGTCGAAGGTGGACGTGCGGGTGGCGAAACGGGATAGTTCGGCCGCATCGCGTGGTGGCGCGACCACCAGCGTGCCGTTGCGGACGACATGGCCGGGCAGGGCGCCGTCCCACCAGTCTGCAGCACGGCAGCCGAGCGTTACCACCGCTTCAGGCGCGCTTTCCCGCTCGCACCAGGGCGCCAGCATGCCGCCGGCAAACCAGGAGGCGCCGCCGCCGGGCCGGGCCGCAATCTCGGCAACCGCGACCTCGATGCCTTTGATGGCAAGTTCATGGGCAACCGTGAGGCCGGCAACGCCGGCCCCCCTGATCAGGACGCGCATGGTCACTCTCCGGCCGGCGCAACCGTTCCATCGGGCCCAAGCGGCATATAGAGCGCGCCACCCGCCTGGAATTTCGCCGCCATCGCCTCCAGCCCTTCCTTCTGTGCCTCGGCACGGATGTCGTGGGATATCCGCATGGAGCAGAATTTCGGTCCGCACATCGAGCAGAAGTGCGCCACCTTGTGCGCTTCCTTCGGCAAGGTCTCGTCGTGGAAGGAGCGGGCTGTCTCCGGATCGAGAGACAGGTTGAACTGGTCCTCCCAGCGGAACTCGAAGCGGGCACGTGACAGCGCATCGTCGCGCAACTGGGCTGCCGGATGCCCCTTGGCGAGATCGGCGGCGTGGGCGGCGATCTTGTAGGTGATGACGCCGACCTTGACGTCGTTGCGGTCGGGCAGGCCCAGATGCTCCTTCGGCGTGACATAGCAGAGCATCGCCGTACCGAACCAGCCGATCATCGCAGCGCCGATACCCGACGTGATGTGATCGTAGCCGGGAGCGATATCGGTCGTCAGCGGCCCCAGCGTGTAGAAGGGTGCCTCGCCGCAGACTTCCAGCTGCTTGTCCATGTTTTCCTTGATCTTGTGCATCGGCACATGGCCGGGACCTTCGATCATCACCTGGCAGTCCTTCGCCCAGGCGATCTGGGTGAGTTCGCCGAGCGTTTCGAGTTCGGCAAACTGCGCGGCGTCGTTGGCATCGGCGATCGAGCCGGGACGCAGGCCGTCACCGAGCGAGAACGTCACGTCATAGGCGCGGGCAATGTCGCAGATCTCGTCGAAATGCTCGTAGAGAAAGCTTTCCTTGTGGTGATGAAGACACCACTTGGCCATGATCGAGCCGCCGCGCGAGACGATGCCGGTAACGCGGTTGACGGTGAGCGGGATGTAGGAGAGCCGCACGCCGGCATGGATGGTGAAATAATCGACGCCCTGCTCGGCCTGCTCGATCAGGGTGTCGCGATAGACCTCCCAGTTGAGGTCTTCGGCGATGCCGCCCACCTTTTCCAAGGCCTGGTAGAGCGGCACAGTGCCGATTGGAACCGGCGCGTTGCGGATGATCCACTCGCGGATATTGTGAATGTTGCGGCCCGTCGACAGATCCATGACGGTATCGGCGCCCCAGCGTGTCGCCCAGACCATTTTCTCGACCTCTTCCGCCATCGACGAGGTGACAGCGGAGTTGCCGATATTGGCATTGATCTTCACCAGAAAGTTCCGGCCGATGATCATCGGTTCGGATTCCGGATGGTTGATGTTGGCCGGAATGACGGCCCGTCCGCGGGCAATCTCCTGGCGAACGAACTCGGCCGTAACGTGATCCGGAATGCGCGCGCCGAAACTCTCGCCGTCGCGGATGAGCGCTTCCTTCGCTGCCTTGCGGCCGAGGTTTTCGCGAATGGCGATATATTCCATTTCCGGCGTGATGATGCCGGCGCGGGCATAGGCGATCTGGGTGACGGCCTTGCCGTCCTTGGCTTTCAATGGATGGTTGCGGATTGGAAATTCCGGCGTCAGCCGTTCGCCGGTGGCAAAGCCGTTGTCTTCTGGCTTGACGTGCCGGCCGTCATAGGCCTCGACATCGCCGCGTGCGACAACCCAGGCCTGACGCTGCCGGGGCAGGCCCGCGTCGATCGAGACGATATGCGCCGGGTCCGTGTAGGGGCCGGAGGGATCATAGACGGTGACGGGCGGTTCGCCCGATGTCGGATGCACGGAAATTTCGCGCATCGGGACACGAATGTCCGGGTACAGTTCACCCGGGATATGCACCTTGCGCGAGGCCGGCAGAGGGCCGGTCGTGACGGTCGGGGTAATGTTCTTTGCGGCAATAGTCATGGTTGAGGCTCCAAAGGTTGGAGACCCAGTCATCAGAGCCGGAATGATGAAAAGACGCTGACAGGAATCCGCACGCAGAGTCCCAGTCGCTACAGCGCTTGCACCGTCCCTACGCCAGTATGAACTGGATCAGGTTCAACGGGTCACTGCGCTGCTTGAAGGTGGCAAAGCCACCTGTCACGCCAGCAGAATCTCAGCCCCTTGTCGGGACCCCCCTGGTGAATGCGCCAAGTTAGGCATAGTTTTGGACAGAGCGTCAAGGGCCGTCCGGCGCGTCGATCTCCACTCTTCTTCCGGTTCCAGCTCGAAGACTGTGAAGATGTCCAATGATTTCAATCGCGGTCTCGACAGCGCCGTCACGGCAAATTATCTATAAAAAATGACCTCAGCGAGCGAAGACACGATTGCCAGCCGCATCAGCCGCATCCTTGCCGATAGGATCGTGACTGGACAACTGGATCCGGGCACGAAGCTGCGGCAGGACCATATCGCCGAGGAATTCGGAACCAGCCACGTGCCCGTGCGCGAGGCCTTCCGCCGGCTTGAAGCGCAGGGTCTTGCCGTCAGCGAACCGCGCCGCGGCGTGCGGGTCGCGTCCTTCGATTTGAAGGAGGTTCGCGAGGTCGCGCAAATGCGGGCAGCACTTGAAGTGCTGGCGCTTCGCCATGCGGCGCCGCATCTGACGCCCGCCATTCTGGATCAGGCCGAGGAGGCGACGGTCGCAGGCGACAATTCCCGTGATGTCCGCTCGTGGGAGGAGGCCAACCGCCGCTTTCACACGCTGATTCTGACGCCGTGCGGCATGCCGCGCCTTTTGGCTGCCATCAGCGATCTGCATGCCGCCAGCGCCCGTTTCCTGTTCGCCAGCTGGCGGTCGGAATGGGAAGTCCGCACCGACCACGACCACCGCGCCATCCTGGCGTTTCTGCGTCAGGGCAATATCGAAAACGCCGCTCCCGTTCTCGAGCGGCACGTGCAATGGATCGGGCAAAAGCCGGTCCGCAATGCCTCCGGCACCACGCGCGACGCCTTCGCCATCGTCGGCTGAAGCCATTTTCCATTTTCTTTTCCCATGATTTTTGCCGCTCCCGGCGCATCCGGCAGGTTTTGAAAGCCCGTATTGCGTGAAATTAATGGCTGCGCACCAAAAAGTTGGTTGCGATTTTATGGCCTCCGCTAAATTATAGATAATATTATTCTTTAATCTATCATGTGGGGTGCTTTGATGCTGAGAGAAGAAAACCGATCCGACATCTCGGTTGAACAGGGCGGGATAGGCGGCAGATCCTGGCAGGATGGCACCGAACCCACAGGGGTTTCTCTCGATCAGGCAAGAATTATCTATAATTCTCCCTTCAACGATTTGCTTTTCCAGGCGCAGACCGTCCACAGAGCGCATTTCGATCCGAACGCGGTGCAGATCAGCCGGCTTTTATCGATCAAAACAGGCGGTTGTGCCGAAGACTGCGGTTACTGCAGCCAGTCGGCACATGCCCCGACCGGCCTCAAGGCCTCCAGGCTGATGATGGTCGAAAAGGTTCTCGCCGAAGCGCGCAAGGCAAAGGATGAAGGCGCCAGCCGTTATTGCATGGGGGCCGCCTGGCGCAGCCCCAAGGATCGCGACATGGAAACGCTGGTGGCGATGGTCGCAGGCGTCAAGGCGCTTGGGTTGGAGACCTGCATGACGCTCGGCATGCTGTCGCCCGAGCAGGCGGGGACGCTGGCGGATGCCGGCCTCGATTATTACAACCACAACATCGATACGTCCGAAGAGTTCTATCCACAGATCATTACCACGCGCACCTTCGCCGACCGGCTGGAAACGCTCGCCAATGTTCGCGAGGCCGGCATGAAGGTTTGCGCTGGCGGTATCCTGGGCATGGGCGAAACGACGGACGACCGCATTTCCATGCTGGTGACGCTCGCCAACCTCCCGGAGCCGCCGGAAAGCGTGCCGGTCAACATGCTGATCCCGATCCCCGGCTCAAGGCTTTCCAATGCCGAACCGGTCGATCCGGTTGAATTCGTCAGGACCATCGCGCTCGCCCGCATTCTGATGCCGCGCTCGCATGTCCGCCTCTCGGCCGGGCGCACCCAGATGAGCGATGAGATGCAGGCGCTCTGTTTCTTCGCCGGCGCCAATTCGATCTTTGCCGGCGACACGCTGCTGACGGCTGAAAATCCGGGCGAGGACCACGACACGGCCTTGTTCCGCCGCCTTGGTCTGAAGCCGATGGAATTGGAGCCTGCCGAATGATGTCCGCGCAAGGTCTTGCCCGCTACGAAACCACGCTGGCGGGGCTGGAGCGCAAGGGCAGGCGGCGCACATTGGTGGCGCAGACCGGTGCCGATTTCAGCTCGAACGACTATCTGGCCTTCGCCGGCTCAGCGCGGCTGGCGGCAGCGATTGCGTCTGCGCTTAAGCGCGGCGTACCGGCCGGTGCCGGCGGCTCTCGGCTGCTGCGCGGCAATCACCCGGAGCACGAGGCCCTGGAGGCAGAAGCGGCGACCTTTTTCGGAACCGGGCGCGTCCTTTATTTCGGCAGCGGCTATGCTGCCAATACCGCGCTCTTCTCGACCCTGCCGCAGCGTGGCGACCTCATCGTGTACGACGCATTGGTGCATGCCAGCGTCCATGAGGGAATTCAGGCGAGCCGGGCGCAGGCCGTGGCCGCCGCCCACAACGATGTCGAAGCTTTTGCGCAGGCGATCGAACGCTGGCGCGGCACCGGCGGAACCGGCCATCCCTGGATTGCCGTTGAAAGCCTCTATTCGATGGATGGCGATCGCGCGCCGCTGACGGAGCTTGCCGCCCTTGCCGAAAAGCATGGCGGTTTCCTGGTGATCGACGAAGCCCATGCGACCGGCGTCTTCGGTCCCGATGGCCGCGGTTTTGCCGCCGGCCTGGAAAACCGTGCCAACGTCATCGTGCTGCATACCTGCGGCAAGGCGCTTGGCGTGTCCGGTGCGCTGCTCGGCGCAAGTGCGGTGCTCTGCGATTATCTCGTCAACCGGGCGCGGGGGTTCATCTATTCGACCGCGCCCTCGCCATTGATGGCGGCGGCGGTTCGCGAAGCCTTGCGCATGCTGGTGGACGAACCGCAGCGCCGCGCCGATTTCGATGCCTTGCGCAGCTTCGCCAATGCCGAGTTGACCACGAAACTCGGCGTCTCAAGCAGCGGATCGCAGATCCTGCCGGTGCTGATCGGCGACAATGGCCGGGCGGTGCGGGTTGCCGCGCGCATGCGGGCGGAAGGATACGATATCCGCGCCATTCGCCCGCCGACAGTTCCGGAAGGTACCGCCAGACTGCGGATCGCAATCACGCTGAATGTCGATCACGCAACGATAACCCGCATGTTTTCCCGGCTGGCAGTCATTATGGCGGAGGAAAAACCATGATGCGCTTGGTGGTGACGGGCACCGATACCGGCATCGGCAAGACGGTGTTTTCAGCAGGGCTGGCGACAGCGCTTGGCGGCTACTACTGGAAACCGGTGCAATCGGGGCTGGACGAGGAAACCGACAGCCAGGTTGTCAGCCGGCTCGGCCGCCTGCCTGAGAATCGCATCCTGCCGGAGGCCTACAGGTTGCGGACGCCGGCCTCGCCGCATCTCGCGGCCCGGCTCGATCATGTCGGGATCGAACCCGGGCAACTGACGCCGCCGGTGACGGACGCCCCACTGGTCATCGAGGGTGCCGGAGGATTGCTGGTGCCGCTCACCGAAACGGAGGTGTTCGCCGATGTCTTTGCGCGCTGGCAAATCCCCGTCATCCTCTGCGCCCGCACCGGGCTCGGCACGATCAATCACACGCTGCTATCGCTGGAAGCCTTGCGCTCCCGCTCCATTCCGGTCTTAGGCGTCGCCTTCATCGGTGACGAACAGGCCGAAACGCAGCGGATCATCGCCGCGATGGGGCAGGTCCGCATCCTCGGGCGCTTGCCCAGGCTCGATCCGTTGACGCCGGATATCCTGCAGCAGGTGTTCCGCCAGAATTTTCCTTTATCCTCGTTCCACGAGAGGGCGGCATGAGCTCACCTGTCTGGCATCCCTTTACCCAGCATGCGCTGGAACCGGCCATGAAGCGCATCGTCCAGACGGACGGTGCCTGTCTGATCGACAGCAGCGGATCGCGCATTCTCGATGCCATCTCCTCCTGGTGGGTGATTACGCATGGCCATCGCCATCCGGCGATCATGGCGGCCATCCAGGCGGCATGCGAAAACTACGACCAGATCATTTTCGCCGAATATACCCATGAACCGGCGGAAGAGCTGGCGCGGGGCCTGCTTCGGATCGCCCCCCGTGGGCTTGCGCATGTTTTCTATTCCGACAGCGGATCGACCTGTGTCGAGGTCGCGCTGAAAATGGCCCTCGGTTTCTTCCACAATTCCGGCGCACCGCGCCGCCGCATCTGCGTTCTGGAACATGGCTATCACGGCGATACCATCGGCACGATGTCGGCGGGGGAACGCGGTGTCTTCAACGCGGCCTATGAGCCGATGCTGTTCGGCGTCGATCGCCTGCCGTTTCCCGCACTCGGCCATGAGCAGAATACGCTGGATGCCTTCGAGTGCTTCTGTTCGGCGGGAGATGTCGCGGCTTTGCTGGTCGAGCCGCTCATCCTGGGGGCCGGCGGCATGCTCACCTATCCTGCGTCCGTGCTGACCGAACTGAAGCGGATTGCCGAACGGCATGGCACCCTGCTGATCGCCGACGAGGTGATGACCGGCTGGGGCCGGACCGGCAGCATCTTTGCCTGCGAACAGGCCGGTGTGGCGCCCGATATCCTGTGCACCTCCAAGGGGCTGACCGGCGGCGCTCTGCCGCTTGCCGCCACTTTATGCACCGCCGAAATTTTCGAGGCGCATCTGTCGAGCGATCGCCGAAAGACATTCTTTCATTCCAGTTCCTATACCGCCAATCCGATTGCMTGCGCTGCCGCGGTCGCCAATCTGGCTGTATGGGAAAACGAGCCGGTGCGTGAGCGCATCGGCTCGCTTAAGGCGATGCAGGCGGAGAGGCTGTCTCGCTTTAAGGCCGATCCGCGCTTTGGCAATGTCCGCCAGACCGGCACGATCACCGCGCTTGATCTCACGGTTCCGGCCGGGGGATATCTTTCAGAGGTTGGCCCGAAGCTGAGGGCCTTCTTTCGCGAGCGGAAACTGCTGATCCGGCCGCTCGGCAATGTGATCTATCTGATGCCACCCTATTGTGTCACCGCCACGGAACTCGACCGGGCCTATGATGCGATCGACGAGGCGGCGGCATGGTTTGCGGCGGGACGCTTATAATGAGCGTCCGCTCGTCCCGCCTTGCAGGCTTTGGTCATAGCGTGCCGGCCCGCTGTGTCGAAAACGCCGAAATCGAGGCAAGCCTTAGCCTCGAGCCGGGCTGGATCGAGCGCCGGACCGGGATCAGGAGACGCTATTGGGCCGAACCCGGCGACACGCTCTCCGGGCTTGCGGCAAGGGCAGGGGAGGCGGCGATCGAAGACGCCGGTATCGCCCGGCAAGACGTCGCCCTGACGCTGCTCGCCACCTCGACACCCGATCATCTGTTGCCGCCGTCGGCGCCGCTGCTTGCCCATCGCCTCGGGTTGGTGAATTCCGGCGCCATCGATCTTGCCGGAGCATGCTCCGGTTTTCTCTATGCGTTGACGCTCGCCGATGGCTTCGTTCGCGCGCATGGCCGGCCGGTCCTGGTGGTTGCCGCCAATATTCTGAGCCGCCGTATCAACCCGGCGGAGCGGGCAAGCTCTGTCCTGTTCGCCGACGCCGCCGGCGCGGTGGTTCTGATGCCCTCGCACGATGCGGACGCGGGGTTGCTCGGTGTCGATCTCGCCTCGGACGGCAGCCGCTATGACCTGATCTCTATTCCAGCGGGTGGAAGCAATCGTCCCTTTGCAGCGGATATGGCAGCGCAGGACTGCCTGATGACGATGCGCGATGGACGCGAAATGTTTACGCAGGCAGTGGGGATGATGAGCGATTGCGCACGCCGGGCGCTTGAACATGCCAGGCTCGGTGCGGCGGATATTCACCGGTTCATTCCGCATCAGGCCAATGCGCGCATTTTCGATGCCGTCTGCAGCGATCTCGGTATCGCGCCCGAGAAAACCGTTCGCACGATCGCGGATTATGGAAATTCTTCCGCCGCCACCATTCCGCTTTCCCTGTCGCTCTCCCATCAGGAAAAACCCTTCGTACCGGGCGAACGGTTGCTGCTGACCGCTGCCGGTGCCGGGCTGACAGGTGGGGCTTGTGTTTTTGTAGTGTAAGTAAATGCTTACTGATATCCTTGGCGCATCAATGAAACAGGACAGGAAACGGGTGGCGATCCGTCGGTAAAACCGTCACGCAGGAAGCCTCGCCATCGCGGCCCTGGAGGTTTTGACATGAATACGCATCCTACCACTCAGGCGGTTTCCGCATCGCTTTCCGCTGAAGCACGTATCGCGCAGTATGATTGGAATGCTCTTTCGGAAGAACTTAACGGCTTCGGCTGTGTGGTCATCGAAAAGCTGCTGTCGCCCGAGGAATGCCGGCACATCGCCGGGCTCTATCAAGAGGAAAAACACTTCCGCAGCCACATCCACATGGCCCGTCACGGTTTTGGCAAGGGCGAATACCGATATTTCAAATATCCGCTGCCAGACCTTATCGGGGCGTTGCGGGTAGCACTTTATCCGCGCCTTGCGACGGTCGCCAACGCGTGGAACGAACGCATGGGCATCGATGAACGCTATCCGGCCGGGCATGCTGCCTTTCTCGAACAATGCCACGATGCCGGCCAGACCCGGCCGACACCACTGTTGCTGCAATATGTCCCGGGCGATTTCAATTGCCTGCACCAGGATCTCTACGGCGACCTCGCATTTCCCATTCAGGTGGCGATCCTTCTCTCCGAGCCGGATAAGGATTTTACCGGCGGCGAATTCGTCCTGACGGAACAGCGCCCGCGCATGCAGAGCCGCGCAGAGGTCGTGTCATTGGGTCAGGGTGATGCCGTCGCTTTCGCGGTTCACAATCGGCCGGTTCAGGGCACGAAGGGCAATTACCGGGTCAATCTGCGCCACGGCGTCAGCCGTATTCGCTCTGGCATGCGCCATGCGCTCGGCATCATTTTTCACGACGCCAGATAGGGCCGCGAAGCGCACTGAAATGCGGAAAAAGCGTTGGCTCCTGCCAGATTTAAAGGCCGCGCATCGGTTGCGCGGCCCCATCATCCTTGGTAAATTTTCTCTAAAGGTTGACCGAACTGCTGGAGCGATCTCCGCATGACAAGCATCTCACATCGTTTCGAAAACTATATGAGAAATGGCATGCGCGGCTGGGCGCGGTCGAAGCCCGCATTTGTCCGGGCCCTGCTCTTTATCCCCTGCCTTCTCGAATATCTCGCCGCCTGCGCGGTATGCACCATCGCGATTTTCGCGGTGGTTTTTCTGATGGGGCTGGTGGCAGTCTTCGGGCTGGATGCGGAGCGCCAGCCCGGCCTAGGCTCAAGAGGATAACCCTCAGCGCGCGGCCTTGAACGGCTGTTCGATATAATAGCTCTCATAGTTCTTGCGATATTTTTCCGCCGCGCCGAAATCGCTGTACTTCCCAAGCTCGTCCATATCCGTCTTGTTGAGCATAACGCCAAGGATCTTGGCGTTGAATTGCGGATCGGAATGCAGCACGTCCCGGACCAGGCGGGACGGCGTCTTGCCCCATTCGATCACCATCAGGAAGCCATCGGCAAAAGGCGAGAAGGCCTTGGCGTCGATGACGGGCGCAAGCGGCGCGAGATCGACGATGACATAGTCGAAGCTCTTGCGGGCATTGGCAATCAGGGCCTCCATGCCCGGCGAGGCAAGCAGTTCGTTGGTATGGTAGAGATGTTCGCGTGGCGCGATCGGCAGGATCGCAAGCCGGGTCTGCGGGTCGACCCTGAGACCTGCCGTCCATTCTTCCTCGCCCAGAACGGCTTCCACCAGTCCTGTTTTCGGGGCCGGCGAAATCATCCTGCTGATCGCCGGATTCCGGATATCGGCGTCGATCAGCAGCGTCCGTTTGCCGCTGGCGGCCAGCAGCCCGGCAAAATTCGCGGCAATGGTTGACTTCCCTTCGCCCGGCAGCGCCGAGACGACGCCGATTACCCGGTTGGGGCAGCCCTGCAAGATGACATCACTGGCAAGCTTGGCATTGCGCAGCGTTTCGGCAAAGGCCGATCGCGGCGCATCGGCGGCAATCCGTGTCATGCGCGTCAGCGGCATGTCGGCATCGACCGGCGCGTCGGCTCTAGCCAGTTCCGGCTTGGAAAAACGTTCCCGCGTCTTGCTCCACATGCTGACGGTCTTCTTGCCGATCAGCGGCAGGTAGCCGAGCGACTTGTGCCCAAGGACGGAGCGAACGTCCTCTTCCAGCCGGAAGAACCGCTCGCGGAACTCCTGAAGGCCGGCGATGACGGCACCCAGCATGATGCCAAGCACGATGGAGAGGGCAAGCACCATCGTCCTCTTCGGGCTGGAGGGCGAGGTTGGAACACCGGCGTCCGAAATGATCCGGGCCTTTGCAATCGGGAATGACCTCTGCTGAGCTGCTTCCTCGTAGCGGCCGAGATAGGATTCGTAGAGCGTCTTCAATGCCGTCGCCCGCTGTTCAAGCTCGCGCAGCTGAACCAGCGACCGGTTGGCCTGCGAGTTGTTGCCGACCACGCCTTCGATGCTCTTGCGCAACGATGCCTCGCGGGACTTGGCGACTTCGAATTCGTTGCGATAGCTGGCTGTGATCTGCTGCAATTCCCGGAAGATCTGCCCGGCAAGTTCGGTCTTTTCCGCGCGCAGGCTGACCGCCTGAGGATGATCGGCGCTGAAATTCTGCGTTACGGCCTGCTCGCGCTTGCTGACGGCGAGGTAGCGCGTCCGCAGATCCTGAATGACCGAATTGTCGGTCTGGTTTGACGAGATCGTCGCATTGTCCACGGCGTTTTCCGCGCCCTGGTCGATGATCGATTTGAACTGGTTGTAGCGGGCGGACGCACTGGCGCTGTCTGCCTGCGCAACGATCAGCTGGCTGTTGAGATCGGACAGCTGCTGCTCCGACATCAGCTCGCCGCGCGTCGAGGTCAGGCCGTTTTCCGCCTTGAATTTTTCTGCGTCGAGAGACGCTGCCTGCGCGCGCTGGCGAAGGTCGGTCAGGCGCTCCTGCAGCCAGACGGAAGCGCGCTCGGTGGCGTCGAAATTCGCATTCAACTGGTCGGTCAGATAGGCATTGGCATAGGCGCGGGTGACCGTTGCGGCAAGCTTCGGATCGGTCGATTTATAGGACAGCGCCACGACCGAGCTTCGCGCCACCCGCTCGACCGTCACAGCCTGCTGGATATAGGCTGCTGCCGTTGCCCGCCTGCCGTTGCGTGCTGCCGCTTCGGAAATCTCGGGTCCCGCACCGAAGGTGCCGGTGACGGATTTGACCGCCGATTTCACCATCGACATCAGCGATTGCGGCGGATTGAGAACAGTTTCGTTTTCGCCGAGGTTTTCCGCGTCGGTGACGCGCAACGCCAGTTCGCCGGATTTCAGAATTTCCACCGCGCTGGAAAGCTGCGTGTCGGCCTGCTGGGCGCTTTGGGGCGACGGAACTTCTTCGGCATATTTGGACAGATTGTCATCGAGCAGAATCTGCGTTTGCGATGTGTAGACCGGCGTCGCCAACAGTAGATACAGTGCGCCGAGCAGGAAGCACAGGATAACGCAGGCGGCCACGACCCTTGAACGGCGAAGCGCGATCGCGGTCAGCCGGTTCAGATCGATGAACGTGTCGGACTCATCGCTTTTCAGCGACGGGACTGTGTTCAACGGAAGAGGTCTTTGATTCATGGGCCGTCTGGTCTCCGGGGCTTTTTACGTGGACGGTTCTCACCCCAAAACACGGCAGGGGTGAGACCAGGTTTTTCGGCGGCACCAAGCCACTGAAAAATAAGTATTTTCAGGCGGCTCGCATTGCCTGTTCGTGCGACAGGACCATCTCGCGAACGGATTCGAACACAAGGTTGCCGATATCTGCACGCGCCAGCGCAAAGGCCACATTCGCCTCGATGAAGCCCTGCTTGGAGCCGCAATCGAAGGTCCGGCCTTCATAAGGGTGGGCGTGGAACGATTGTTCTGCCGACAGGCGCAGCATGCCGTCGGTCAACTGAATCTCGTTGCCCGCGCCGCGCTGCTGATGTGCGAGAATGGAGAATATTTCTGGCTGAAGGATATAGCGGCCGTTGAGATAATAGGTGGACGGCGCCTCGCTGACGGCCGGCTTTTCCACCATCTCGGTCACTTCAAACCCATGCCGGGTTTTATCGCCCATGCCGACAATGCCGTATTTCGACGTGTCCTCAATGGCGCACTGCTCGACGGCGACGACATTGCCGCCGACATCGTTATAGAGGTCCATCAGGCCGGCCATGCAGCCGCGGGCGCCGAAGGAAATCATATCCGGCAAAAGCAGGGCAAACGGTTCGTCGCCGATCAGGTCGCGGGCACACCAGACCGCGTGGCCAAGACCAAGCGGCGCCTGCTGGCGGGTGAAGCTGACGGAGCCGGCGGCCGGAAGCATGCGCGCCAGCTCGGAAAGCTGGGCATCCTTGCCCGATCGCGTCAGCGACGAGATCAGTTCCGGCACGTCGTCAAAATGGTCTTCAATGGCCTGCTTGTTGCGTCCGGTGACGAACACGATGTGCTCGATGCCGGCCTGCATCGCTTCCTCGACGGCATATTGCACGACAGGACGGTCGACGATGGTCAGCATTTCCTTCGGCATCGCCTTGGTTGCGGGCAGAAACCGGGTGCCGTTTCCGGCAACGGGAATGACGGCTTTGCGAACGGGTCTGATAGGTGCCACAGGACTATCCTTTGCTTTTGTGCGGGCGGTTGCCCGGGGTGGTTCTATTCATCGTTTCCGGACCGAAACGGCGAATTGCAGTGAACGGCGCCATCAGGCGCCGCAATCTGACGGCGATGGGCATCCGCAGATGCCGGACTGCCGCCGGGTTTCTCCACGCGGTTTTGACCGCGCCGGAAAGGGATCGTGCCTTGATCTGATCGACCAGGATGATGAAGGATCGCGCATCCTGAATGCTGCGGTGACGCCGGAGCTGGGCCGCCATGGAGGCCGCATCCAGCCGGTGGTTTTTCAAAAACTCGGCATCCGCGGCCAGCATCGCATCCACCTGATGCAGCTTCAGCACCCGGGAAATCGATCCGCTTCGGATGTAATAGGTATAGCCTGCGGCCGGCTCTACGGCGCAGCGGCCGCCCTTTGCCAGGGCCGATGCCAAAAGCAGATAATCCTCGCCGATCGGCAGGCTCTCGTCGAAGCGCAAACCATGCTCTTCGAGGAAACCGCGCTCGAAGACCGGTTTCATATATCCGTAATTGTGCTCGGCCTGAAACAGCACGTTCGAGCCGATGAAGGCCGGAAGCGTCAGGGTTTCGAGTGCAGAAAGTTGACCTTCCTCGAACATCCGTTTGATCGGGCCGTCCAACGGAACAACATCGACATTGTCGACGGCGATCTGAGCCTTGGCGGCCCTGGCCCGCGCGATCATCCGTGCGGTGCGATCCGGCGAAACCGCATCGTCGGAATCCAGAATGACGATCCAGTCGCCCCGCGCGGCGGCAAGGCCTGCATTGCGGGCGCCGCCGGGACCGCGGTTCTTCTCGAGCCGGATTAGCCGGACGCGGGGATCGGTATAGGCATCGACGATTTCCGCCGTGTCATCCGGCGAACAATCGTCGATGACGATGACCTCGACGCTGACGCCGGTCTGTGCCAGCGCGCTGTCGATGGCGCGCTCGATCGTATCCGCAGCCTTAAAGGCGGCGATGATGAATGTGGCCTGGGGACGATACTGTTCCATCAGGACGGCCTCGCCTCGGCTGTGCCGTACTGCTCGATTTCCCTGACACCGAGAAGCCCGACAACGACCCCTGCATGCATCGCGGCGCGCAGGGCGTACCGGTTGCGGCGAACGGGCGAGAAAAACAAAATGGCGCCGGCGAGCGCGCAGAAACCGCTTTTGGCTGCAGCAAGCGCCAATTCGCGGATTTTGCCGGCAGCACCTGTGCCTGCCTCGATCAGCCGCCCATGCGTCTGGCCGAAGCGGAACTTTCGCCTGGCAAGCCAGGAAAAGGCCGCGCGCTTGGCCGGTACCGGCTCCTCCACCCAGGCCGCCGGTGCATAGGCAATTTTGCCGCCCATCCGGTGCATATGGGTAAAGAACTCCGTGTCCTCGCCACCGCTGCGGCCGAGCGCCAGATTGAAGCGGCGTCCGGCAAGCGATGGTGCCGCGAGGCGAAGAAGGACATTGCAGGTGTAGCCGGTGATGATCCGGCCGCCGACCCAGACCGGAAATGTCGAATGAAAGTCGCCCCGTTGCATCCAGCCCGGCGCGTCCGTGCCGTAGGTGGCTTTCACCGGGCCGAGCACCGCATCCGCACCAGCGGCCTTTGCCGTTTCGATCAACCGGGCGATCCAGCTTTCGCTTGCCGTCTCGTCGTCGTCGATGAAGGCGAGGAAATCGCCCGTTGCATTGTCGAGGCAGGCATTGCGGGCAATCGAGATGTTGGAGGACGGGCAGTGGACGTAGACGATCTCGTGCGAAATGACGGCGCGCAAGGCATCGACCCGTTCCTTCGCACTGGGTGTGGCGTCATTATCAGCCACGATGATCCGGATATGCACGTCATCGGGAACGGCAATCGCGCCCAGCGAGCGCAGCGTCTGTTCGAGTTCCGGGCGCCGATAGGTGCAAACGCCGATATCGATGCGGATGTGGTCCATCTCTGTTCTCATGAGGCGACCCGGCGTTTGCGGAAGTCGAGAAGTTCGCGCCAGAAGCCGGCTGACCACGCAAGATGCATCACCATGGCGGAAATGGCGGCGAGCGGTCCGTATGGGTTCTTTTGGCCAAGCGCCATCCACACGCCGTAGCCAAGGCAGGCGACGGCCCACAGGCCGAAGGGAATGACGGCGGCCCAGCTGACGACCGCGAGCAAGGCGCCGGCCGCGACCGGCGCGACAGCAAGTGGCAGCATCTGCCGGATGCTCGGCATGGCGCGGTGTTTCATGAAATTCTTTGCGCGGCCACGGCCGTAGCCGAAGTACTGGCGAAACAGTGTGCTCGCCGTGCTGCGCGGATAGTAGATCATGCTGGTCTTGTCGGTCATCCAGATGCGGTAGCCGGCCCTGTTGAGGCGGTAGTCGAATTCGGCGTCCTCGTTATGGCTGAACATCTCGTCATAGCCGCCGACGGCCTGGAATGCGGAAATCCGCATCAGCGCGTGGTGGCCGTGATCGGCCCAGTGGCCAACAGACCCTGTCCGGTGCTTGGAGCCACCGTTGCCGAGCTTGGAATTCTGCGCATAGGCCGTCGCCTTCTGGAACGTGCTGAAGCCGACCGTCTGCATCGCCACGACAACGGAATCCGCCCCGGTTGAGATGGCATCCTCCATCAGGCGCTGGCAATAATCCGCCGGATATTCGCCGTGTGCATCGATGCGGATCATGTATTCGTAATCCGCGCCGAGCATGCCGACAGCGAGATTGACGGCGGCGCTCTGGATCTTCTTCGGATTGTCGAGCAGCCTGACTTTCGAATTGACGATGGCAATCTGTTGGACGATCTCGCGCGTGCCGTCGGTGCTGCCGCCGTCGACCACGACCAGGTCTGCGTTCAGATCCTGCATGGCGCCATTCAGCTTGACGATCAGGGCTTCGATATGTTTGGCCTCGTTGAGGCAGGGGATAACGATCAGGCTGCGGCCATGCTTCAAATCATCGGCGTTCATAGCAGTCCACCCTTGTTGCTGCGCGTTTGGGAGAGCTCATGGATCGATGCGGTCTGGGCGCTGTTGGCGTGAAGTGCCTGGAGCCGGCTGACCAGCCGCTGGCAATCGGCACGGTTAAAGACCCATGTCTGCGCGCCGGTGGCCGCGACCTTGCCGAATTCGGCGAGATAGCGCTCGGCCGTCATGCCGGCAAAGAGGGTCGCAAGCGCTGCGCTGTCGGCGCGGTCGAGGAGGAGGCCAATGTGTTTTGCGCTGATGAAACGTGCCGTTTCCGTGCCACGCATGGCAATCGGGACCGCGTTGTAGCGGCATCCCTCGTATAGCCGGTTCGGAAGGAGCCAGCTGGAGTTCAAGCCTTCCTCGAAGAAGTCGATGCCCCAGGAAAACTGGACGTCGTCGTAAATCCGGGCGAGGTCCTCGGGGTTGTTGTAGGCGCCGTGGAAATGCAGGAAGGGCTCGTTCTCGACGAAGCCGTTAAAATCGTCGAACTCCGAATAGGCGGGACGCCCGCGCAGCACGACTTCAAACCGTCCGTTCATGGCACGGGTGAATTCTGCGAGCAGTTGCAGCGATTTTTTGCACCGCAAGGCGCCGAACCAGCCGATCTTCCACGGTTCGCCGGGGTGCGGCGGGCGGGGGCGGGCGGTTTGCATCTGCGCGCTGTCTTCCAGGTCGATGACCTGATTTTCCAGAAGCAGCGCCGGCGCTTTCAGGCGGGATACCGGCCTGAAATAGTTCTCGATAAAGGCCGGCGAGCTGGTGATGAGAAGGCTGACATTGCGCCCGAGATACTGCTCGGCAGCGCGCAAGGTGCGGCCGGCAAGATCGTTGCGCAACAGAAGGCGATGGATGTCCAGGCATTCGTAGACGATCGGCACATCGCCACCGAAAATCGCATTCGCCCTGTTGGCAAGCGCCAGCATTTCGAGGTTGCGGGCAACGATGATACCGGGTTTTCCAGCGCCGCGAAGCTTGCCGCCAAGCGCCATCGCCGCCTTGACAACGGCAGCAATTCTCTGGCCGAACCGGCCGTCCCTGGTGATGCCGAGCTCGATATGGCCATCGACCACAGGCGTGTCCGCGCCGCGCCGGAAGCCCGCTACCGTTACCTTGGCGCCACCCGCTTCGAGCATCAGGGTTCTGCGCCTGATCGCCGGGTCCGCCACATCATGGGCCAGGTACAATACGTCCAGCATGAAACTTCCCGTTTCCCGCTCAGCTACCGCCGAGCCTAGTTCAGTTTTTTGTGCACCGCAACATTTCCGTTGCATATGCGAACAATCTTTAGTCGAGAGTGCAAACAATGGACTCGGGGAACTGGCATTTTTCGCCAGGTGCCGTGAAGGCGACGCGGTCGATCTGCATTTTTGCCGGACCCTGATAGTCGAACTTGCCCATCCAATCGCTCAGGGTGTCGGTACCCCAGAGGCTGAAGAAGATTTTCTGGTCATTGACCGGAATCTTCTGGGGATCGGTAACCTCCTGCACCAGAGCGCCGTTGAGGTAGTAGCGCAGCCGGTCCTTTTCCCAGACGAAGGCGTAGTTGTTGAAATCGGTATTGGCGCCGCCCTCGATATCGACCAGTTTCTCGTTGCCGCCCTTCGCCGAAATGTACTGGTTGACCTGAACCTTGCCGGGATCCTTGCCGAGCACCTCGAAATCGATCTCGTCATGCGGCTTCTTGTCGGTCGGTCCGATATAGGTGAAGAAGGCGGAGTTCAGGCCGGAGCCATCGGCCGTCTTGATGCGCGCCTCATAAGTGCCGTAGCCAAAGCGTTTGCGGGTCTGGATCTCGCCGCAGGCATAGTCGCGCTTGCCGGCCTTGCGCTGCTCGAAGGTCAGCTCAAGCACGCCGTTTTCAACCGCGGCCTGATCTTTCGACCAGGTGCAGTTCTGATGCGCGCCGTTGTCCCAGCCGTCCGAAACGTACCAGATCTTGCTGTCGATCCTGTCGAAATTCTCGACGAAGGAGGTGCCGGCTTTTGCGCCTTGCGCAAAGGCCGGCGCCGGAATGGCGGCAGAAAACGCAGAGAGGACGAGAAGCAGTCTTGAGATTGATTGGGTCATCGTGTCGCTTTCTCCTTTGGGGAATAGGGGCAGGTGGCCCAGCTCTCCCGGCTCGACCTGTTTTCCGGCATGCGTTTTGTTGCGGAACGGCCCGCGCGGCTGCCGGTCAAAACGGCGTGCAGCTTGGGTGTCAGGCGCTTTGCGGCATTGTGCGAAGCGGCCAGAATGAGGAGGGCGAGGACGGGTGTCGAGAAATAGAACAGCGGATAGAGGCCTGGATGCGCCGCGCGGTTCCAGAGCATCCAAAACGCAACGAGCAAGGGGTAATGGGCACAGAATATCCAGAAGCTCAGGCCTTCCGACTGCGAAAGGCGCTGGCCGAGGCGTGGGCGGATCAGGATCGCAGAGATTGCCCAGGAGCCGGCAATGCCGCAGATTGCCGTCAGGCTGCGCAGCATGTCGATCCACACCGGATAGTCAGGCCCAGTCCAATAGAGGCCAGTCGCCAGGATGGCCGCCGCCGCCAGAAACAGCGTGGATATCACTGCAGCATGACGGTCGAGCGACCGGATATTGACCTGATGAAGGCTCGCATAGATGCCGCAGCTGAAGCCGAACAGGATCGATTTCTTCAGGAAGATGCCGTTCGGGACTGGCAGTACGGCATAGACGAAAAAGATCGCAAGGGTTGTCAGCGGGTAGCGCTTGATCAGGATGCCAAGGACCGGCGCAAGAGCGATGCACAAAAGCAGGTCCCGCAGGAAATAGAGCGGGACGTTGATCGGCAGGCCCTCGACCGCAAAAGCGAGCGTCGCCAATTCGCGTGGGCCCGCATTGATCGCATCGGGGAGATAGCCAAAGCCGATACCGCTTTTCTGCCCGAGCAGAACGAGCGCCAGAAAGGACAAATTCCAGATCAGGAACGGCAAAAGAACCGTGCGCGCCTTGGAGCGGATCGTCTTGCCGTAGTCGAAGGCATCAAGCCCGCGGCGAAACATGAGGTAGCCGGAAATCGCGCTCAGGCATGGCACGCCAACCCTGAAAAGGCTGTCGCCGAGAAAGACCCTGACCCAGTCGATGAAGCCATTGGCACCGAGGAAAGGGCTGGTCTGCGGATCAAAGGGAACGTGTACGAAGACAATTCCCGAGATGAGCACGATGCGCATCAGATTGATCCGCGATGATATATTCGCGTCGATAACCAAGGCGGCATCCCCTGTTGGGCCACTCCCCCCGAAGCGGCGTTTCAACCAGAGCAGACTTGAACCTGCATCTCGAAGATAGGGCAGTGCGTCTCGAAAAATATGGCGTTGCAGCAGAAAAAATCACGTTGATGCTGCGATGCACGCGGTTTTGGCGAACAAAAATCGGCCGCGAAAAACGCCGGGGGTCTGCCTGGAAGCTTGGAAAAATGCGTGGGGATAGGGTGTTGCGGAATATCAGAATATGATCACGTAAATGCCTTTTCAGGGGTTGCCGGACGTAAAAATAAGTTTCGGAAATGCGCAATTCTACACGTCTAGGTTCGTAAACTTCGTCGAGTGTCCGCGTGGATGTTCCGAAATAAGGCGCGATCGCAACCATTGCGGTATATCTCAGACTAATTCCCGCCAAGGTGTTTTTCCCCTTGCCTCAAGCCCGCCTGTTTTTGACGAGCTGATGGATTTTCGCCAGCAGCGGGCGCTCCGACAGAAGCACGAACAGGACATAGATCAGGCCGCCGATGGCGGCGCCGGCGATGATCTGCAGGATCGGGTTCGGAACCAGAAAACCGAAAGTCTGAAGCAGATAGCGAACCGTAAGCGCCATCACCAGGGCCATCAGCATCGGGCGGCTGCTGATATACAGACCCTTGAAGAACGGCGTTCCGTCCGCCCTAAAGACCGCCCAGGAGTAGCCGATCAGCGTCACGGCGTTGACGATGCACAGCCAGATCATCGCGTCGATCAGCGTACCCGTGCTCGCGCCATAGGCAACGGCGGCGCAGGTTACGACCGCGCGAATGATCGCCGACCAGAACAGCGCCCGGCCATGTCCCACACCCTTGAGATAGGGAATGAAGGTGCTGCAGGGGGTGAGGATACCCTTGGACAACGCCAGCAATCCCAGCACCGGCCAGGCATAGGCCCATTGCGGACCGAACAGGACGCGCATGGCCGGTTCGGCCAGAGCCCAGAGGCCGAACATCATCGGCGCCAGGAGCACCGTCGTCACCTGCGTGCTGAACATCAGCGCCTGTGAACGGCGTTCCTTGTCATCCATCATGCCGCTGAAAGCCGGGAAGAGAACGCCCATGACAGCGGAAAGCACGACCTGGTTGGGAATGCTGGCAAAGCGGTTGGCGGCCGAATAGGCGCCGGCATCGGCAAGGCCGAGATAGCGCGAAATGATCACCATCGGTGACTGAAAGGTGATGAAGTTGGCGACTTCCGAGCCCATCATGCCCAGGCTGAAGCGGCTCAGTCCCAGAACCCGGCTGGGGCGGAAGACGAAGCGCGGCATATAATGCGACACGGCATAGAGGCCGCTGAGACGCACCAGCGCCGAGACGAAAAGCTGTGCCATCAGCGCCCAGACACCCCATCCGAAAAGCGCCAGCACGACGGCGACGATGGCGCCGAGCGATTCGGAAATCATGCTCCAGACGGCGTCCTTGCTGAAATTCATCCGCCTTGCGAGCAGCGAATAGGCAACGTCGCCCCCGAGCTGGATCGGAATGAGGAAACTCATGATTTTCAACAGGTAGGCGGCCTCAGGGGCGCCCAGAAGGGCTGCAAAGAAGTCCGCCCAGATGAACAGGCCAAGGGCCATGAGGCAGGAAATCGCAAGATTTGCCCAGAAGACGGAGTGGACCGTTTCCATCTCCTCCTCGCGCTGGATCACCAGTGCCGAGGTCAATCCGGCCCCGCCGATCATCGCCAGAAACTGCACCACGGTGAGCGCCACGGCGACGGCGCCGAACTCCTGCGGGGTGAGGATACGGGCCAAAATCGGCACCGTGACAAACTTAAGCCCGAATGTACTTGTCTTGGATAAAATGCTCCAGCCGACATTGCTCGTGACGGATTTGACGTTAACTGTAGGAGGCATGGCGTAAATCCTGTGTGGCGATGGGGAGGATCAAGGGCAGAGGAGACGCGCTAGACACGCAGCCGCAACCTGATGGGAGGAACCAGGAAGCACCTTCTAGGAAAACCGCAGGGGCAAAAAGATGGCGAAGTTTACAGTTGTTATTCCGTACTACCAGAAACAGGCTGGGATTCTGCAGCGGGCCCTGGGCTCCGTTTTCGCCCAGACCTACCAGGATTTCGATGTCATCATCGTCGATGACCAGTCGCCGTTCCCGATCGAAACCGATCTTGAAACCCTGAGCCTCGAGCAGCGGGCGCGCATCCGCGTCGTCAAGCAGCCGAATGCCGGTCCGGGCGGTGCGCGCAATACCGGCCTTAACAATGTCACGGCGCAAACGGATTTTGTCGCCTTCCTCGATTCCGACGATCTGTGGACACATGACCATCTGCAGAATGCACAGGAGGCGATGACCCGCTTCGGGGCCGATTGCTACTGGGCATCGATTACCGGCGGCGATGCCTTCTACTATCATTTCGACATGGCCGAACTGGAAAAGACCGAAAAGGTCGCGCGGCTTTCCGAGAAACCGCTGGTTCTGGAAGTGCCCGAGTTTTCGCAGGTCATGCTGCGCAACTGGAGCTTCCTGCACCTGTCGTGCATGGTGATCGGACGAAAACTGATCGAGACCGTTCGTTTCGAAGCCGAGCTTCGGCTGGCGGCAGAAGACGTGCTGTTCTTTTGCGATTGCGCCATTGCAGCCGAGCGCATCATCCTGTGCAATGAGCCGGGCGCTGTGCGGGGCGAGGGGATCAACATCTTCCACAGCATCGATAGCGATTCTCCGCAGTTCCTGTCGCAGCAGTTCAACACCTGGGTTGCGCTCGACACATTGGAAGGGCGCTTTTCCCGCAAGCCGGCGGAAATCGCTTCCATCCATTCCTACAAGCATACCGCGCGCCGGCAGGCGCTCTGGAGCCAGGCCCGACTGATCAAGCGGCGAAAGATGCCGCAGCTCAATCTGCTTGCCCGTTGGGTCTGGCGTGATCCGAAGCTGCTACAAAGCGCGCTTCAGCTTGCCGTCGGCAAGTTATCACGGTAGCCTTCGCAGGTGCAGCATTTTTTGCCGCGCCCATTCACACGCGTGATTGCCATTGCATGTCACGCGCCAGCCTTTCCTTGCGCAATGCATGAAGGAGACAGTCATGGACCCTTATTACTGGGAATCCGCACACGGAAATTTCGGCGACGACCTCAATCTTTGGCTCTGGGATTTCCTGATCCCGGGATTTCGCGACGTTCATCCAGAAACCCTTCTCGTCGGGGTCGGCACGGTGCTGAACCGCGCGCTCCTGCCGGAAGGCCGGCATAAGCTGGTGCTCGGCAGCGGTTTTGGTTACGGCACCTTGCCCGATATGAGCGGCAGCCGGGAATGGGATATTCGCTGTGTCCGCGGACCTTTGACGGCGCAGAAGGTGGGGGTGGACCCCAAGCTCGGCATCATCGATCCAGCGGTCATGGTCGCCGAAATGCCCGAGTTCAAAGACCTGCCCAAGAAGTACAAGAAGAGCTTCGTGCCGCATTGGGAATCGGCGATTGCCGGCATATGGCCGGTTGTCTGCCAGACCGTCGGCCTGCATTATATCGATCCGCGCGGCGACGCGAAGGATGTCATTCGCAAGATCGCCCAGTCGGAAATGATCGTTGCGGAATCGATGCATGGCGCCATCCTCGCCGACGCTTTCCGCGTGCCGTGGGTGGCGGTGTCGACCTCCAACAGCATCAACAGTTTCAAGTGGAACGATTGGGCCCAGACCGTTGGCGTCACCTACCGCCCGCGCCATGTTCCCGTTTCCACCAGGGCGGAAGCCATCGCCAAGGGCGCGCGGTTCTGGGGCGTCGATTTCGATGCGCATCAGCCGGCGCTTGATGACCCGAACAAGCGCCAGATCGACGAAAGCGTCATGGTCGCGGCCCGTGCTCCCAAGCAGACCTCATTGCGGGTTGCTGCCAAGCAATTGCTGGCTGCCCCCTCGGCCCTGTCCCTCTGGCAGGCGGCACGCGCCACGCAGCAACTGAGCGCCGACCATGCCCTGGCGGAGCGCAAAGAGCGCTTTCTCGACGTCATCGCAGGCGTGCGCCGCGACTATTTCTAAAGCATGTCGCGCAAAAGTGTGCAGCAGTTTTGCGATAACGACATGCGTAAAATCAAAGACCTAAAGCGCGACAAGCGAATCTGAAAAATCGCGGCGCGCTTTAGGTCGCAGCCACTTTCCGTCCGCCATCAAGCCTGCCTTACGAGGCAGTTGATGGCGGCTGCAGGAGATAGCGCACTCCCCCCGATCCGCCCAGCGCCACCGGCGCCGCATCCGGCTGCCGGCGAAAACGTTCCGTCTTGTCGGCGAGGATCCCACCGGCGATCGCCGGAATGGCGAATGGCTTGCCAAGCGCATGAAGGAGCGCGGCTTTCGAGCCGGACTTGCGCTTGATGTCGAGGAATTCCCTGAGCTCGTACCGGCCCCGAATGTGGTGTTCATGCCGGGCGATCAGCACCCTTGCCTGGGGCGGAAGATCGCTCTCGGCAAGAATTGCCCGGTCGGCCTCATAGAGCCGCTTCAGGTCGATCGTGCGGTGACTGCTGCTGAGTGAATCACCGCGAACAACGGCGCCGTAGCCGGCGCTATGGATGATCTTGTAGCGGGCGCCTTTGGTCAGCGCGCGGGCGTAAAGATCGTAATCCTCGCCCAGCCGCAGGCTTTCCTGGTAGCGGAGCTGGTGGGCATTCAGAAAATCGCGCCGCATCAGGGGTTTCAGAAATCCGATCTCTCCGCGCCGGACGCCGCGCTTGGAAATATTGCCCTCGATGAATTCGCCAAGGTCGAGGATACGGGGCGCTGCCGGGAAGCTCTCAAGCGCCAGATGCGCATCCTCAGCCGTCTCCTCATCGACAAAGGCGACGTTGTCGGCGATGAAATCCCAATCCGTTTGCGACAAAAGGTTGTTCAGCCGTCCAGGAAAGAAGAAATCATCCGCATCGAGGATCGCCAGCACCGGCGCTTTCGATATCGAAATGGCATGGTTGCGGGCTGCTGCCGGTCCCCTGTTGACCCCGAACCGGGCAACGGTAAGCCGCCCGGTGCCATCATCAGCCATTCGGGAAACCTCGGCGGTGCGGTCACTCGATCCATCGTCAACGACAACGACTTCTGCCGTTTCAGGTTCTTTCAGTGCCGAGATGATGGCACGCCCAATCGTTTCGGCCGCGTTTTTCGCGGCGATAATGACGCAGACGTCAGCATTCGGTTTCATGATCGCATTCCTTCATCACTGTCGCGCCGAACCTAGGTCGGCTTTGGACAGGCGGCAAGGCGCGATATTGCAGATGCGAACAGCTGAAGGTGTATTCGAGCAAGAAAAGAGGGCGGCGGGAGGCCAAAAAGGGGGAGGCGGTTCAGGCGCTTCTCAGGAATTTAAATGGCCGGGATTGTTCGGCACACGAAGCGTCTTTGGCTCCTTGTCGTCACTGGCCGATGTCGACACCGGCGACTGGCGTTGCGCGGCGCTGCGGCGGTCTCTGCCTTCCTTTGCCACCAAAACCAGTACTGCAATGAAGTATCCGGCCTGTACAAGCACCGCGCAGACCAGAGTCTGCCAGGCCGTCGTCCACGCAGAACCTGTCAGGATGAAGGTCACGATGGCAAAAATGCTGAGCGCCCCGATCATGCTGATGAAAACACGCGGTGCAAACATCAGAGCGTCCTCAATATTATGTCTTGATTTGCAGACATCATTGAAAAATCCACCTTATCCTCTTAGGCGATTATTAACATATCGAACATGCATTGCGGTTTCAATCGCGCGGAAGCACTCTGCTTCATTACATTTAGGTCATTTACCGCGTGAATTCTTAGCCTCCATTTAAAAACATCTATCGATTCCGCAGAAATCGTAACATTTTTGGTGAAATGCCGCGGGAATTTGGCCTCAAGGCACCGGATTGAGAGGCCACAACAGCGGGCGACAGGGTTCGGCCACATTTCGAGATGCAACGCCTTATGGTGCGCAACCTGAGGGGGCATTCGTGGACGTTCTATCCTCTGGTGGTGAAGAAGTCCCGTTTTGCAATCAACTTTTGTTACAAATTTAGCGAGATTGAATAAAAGAGGGTGCAATGCAAAAAGAATGCTGCATTGCAATATTTTTACCAAACAGAAAACAGGTTGCGTATTTCACTTCGAAAAGTAAGCTTTTTTAAATATCAAACTAAAGAGGCTCAGGTCAAGAAATGGTTTAAATGCCAATATTAACTTGTGGTTATCAAGAAGAATTCAAAATTATGGAGATTTGCATTTGATATGATCGCCCATTGGCGGCGTGTGGACGCAATTGAAAATGTGTCCGTAACTTTGATCTTGGCTGCAGTTGCCCTGGACAGCCGCATTGAGGCGAAGGCTGCCTTTAAAAATCAAAATCTCCCTCTACACTCTCATATGTAATTGACACCCAGTGCCCTCAGGGGACCCGACCAATCGCCAACCCGAATGGAGTTTTCTCCCATGAAGTCTGCGACGCAATCGGCAAGCTCGCCGTATTTTACGAACATCGAAGCCGGGGGACACCGGCCGATAGGGGGAATATCAAAAAGGGGTTTCGATATCTTCGCCGCGTCATTGGCGCTCCTCTTCTTCAGCCCGCTCTTTCTGTTGCTCATGGCGCTGGTGAAGTTCTCCGATGGCGGCAAGGTGTTTTATGGACATCGCCGTGTCGGCCACAATGGCCGCTTCTTTCATTGCCTCAAGTTCCGGACGATGGCGCCGGACGCCGACAGGATATTGCAGGATCATCTGCGTAAAAATCCGAAGGCCTACGAGGAATGGCAGGCGACCCGCAAGCTTCAGGACGATCCGCGCGTCACTGCCGTCGGCAATGTCCTGCGCAAACTGAGCCTCGACGAACTGCCGCAGCTGCTCAACATCATCCGTGGTGAAATGAGTGTCGTCGGTCCACGTCCCGTCGTGGAGGACGAACTCGAGCTTTATGAGCATTCTGCCGTCTTCTATCTGAAGTCACGCCCCGGTCTGACCGGGCTTTGGCAGGTGAGTGGCCGTAACGACGTCTCCTATGCCGCGCGTATCGCCTTCGATACGCATTATGTGACCAACTGGTCGTTGCTGCGCGATGTGGTCATCGTTGCCAAGACAATTCCTGCTGTCTGCCTGTCCCGGGGCAGTTACTGATCACAGTCACCAGCGTGGATATGCCGCTTCCGTCGTAACGCCGGGATCGGCTTTGTTGTTAAGTGAGGAATTTGTATGAAAAGAAGTCTTTACAAAGGACTTCCAGCCCTTGGACAGCAAGTTCGGGGTGCTGTGCGCGTTTCCGCGCTGGCTATCGCCATCAGCGTCACAGGCATCCATGTGGTTATTGCCGGTGACTATACGCTCGGCGCCATGGACAAGCTGAAAATACGCGTCGCGGAATGGCAGACGGCTGAGGGAACCGTCCGTGACTGGTCTGCCATCAGTGGCGACTACACGGTCGGCGCTTCCGGCGGCATTTCCCTGCCTTTTCTCGGCACTGTGCCGGCATCCGGCAAGACCACCGCGGAAATTGCCGACGAAGTCGGCCTGCAATTGCAGAAGCTATTCGGCTTGCCCGATCGTCCGTCCGCCTCCGTCGAGCTTGCCCAGTACAGGCCGATCTATCTGGCTGGTGAAATCCAGTCGCCCGGCGAATATCCCTTCGCACCCGAGATGACGGTCCTGAAAGCCGTCAGCCTGGGGGGAGGCTTGCGCCGGGCCGAAAACGGCCAGCGGTTTGCGCGTGATTTCATCAACGCGCAGGGAGACTCGTCGGTGCAGGTCAGCGAGCGGAACCGGCTTCTGGTTCGCCGCGCCCGGTTGCAGGCCGAGATCGCCGAGAGTAAAGACATTGCCGTGCCCGCCGAGTTGAAGGGGGCCGCGGATGCCGCGGACCTTCTCGAAAGCGAGAAGGCCCTGATGGTTTCGCGCGACAAGCGGCAGAAGCTGCAGTTGACCGCGCTGGCCGAACTCAAGGCGCTTCTGCAAAACGAAATCGAAGCGCTCGGCAAGAAATCCGTCACGCAGACCCGGCAACTGGAGCTCGTTGTCGAAGACAAGGGGCGCGTCGATGTTCTGGCGGAAAAGGGGCTGGCCCTCAGTGCCCGCAAGCTTGCCATCGAACAGCGTGTGGCCGATCTTCAGGCTGCCCTGCTCGATATCGATACCGCCTCGCTGAAGGCAAAGCAGGATGTCAGCAAGGCCAGCCAGGACGAAACCAACCTGCGCAACGACTGGGATGCGCAGCTTGCCCAGGAACTGCAGAATACCGAAGCCGAGCTGGATACGCTTTCCCTGAAGCTGATCACCAGCCGCGGCCTGATGACGGAGGCGCTGGTACAATCGGCCGATGCCGCGCAGACGCCGAAGCCGGGCCAAAGCGTCGATATCAGCTATTCCATCATCCGCCAGAAGGATGGAAAGTCTACCAGGATCGCGGCGGACGAAGGAACACCCGTGCAGCCCGGCGATGTCGTGAAGGTCGAACCCACGCTCAACACGCAATGAGGTGGTGCGGATGAAGATCGCCAAGGCCAGTCTGGTAACGCCGGGCGAAAACCTCCTCTACGGGGTTTTCGCCCTCGTGGTCTCCTATTTCGTCTTCGCCTATTCCGGACGTTTCGGCCAGGTTTCGATCCTGCTTTATTATGCCGTCTGGCTGCCTCTGGTCCTGGTTGACTATCGCCGGGTCCTGGGAAACTACGTCAGGTATGGCTGGATCTTTGCCTTTGTGATCTTTGCCTGCCTCTCGGTATTCTGGTCGGCAGCTCCCGGCACGACCGCAAGAGCCGGCGTGCAGTATCTTTCCCATGTCATCTGCGCGCTGATTGCCATGCGGGTTCTCGACATCAAAACGCTGGCGCTGGGCTCGATCGCCGGGGCAGGCGTCGTGCTGCTCTATTCCCTGCTGTTCGGCGTCTACCACTTCGACCCGCTGGATGGGACCGTCAGCTTCGTCGGTGCGTTTGCCTCCAAGAACCAGCTTGGCTTCTATGCGTCGCTGGCCGTGGTCTTCAGTTTTGCAGCCGTTGTCATCCTTGGCCAGCGCGGGCTCTGGCTTGCCGTTTGCGGTGTGGTGGGCATTCTTGCGGCCTATTGCCTGCATGCGTCCCAGTCGGCGACGTCGGTGCTGACCACGGCCGCCGTCATCGGCCTCACCATCGGCATGCGGATATTTTCGCTGTTGCCGCCCAAAAACCGCAAGCTGCTGTTCGCCGCCGCCGCAGTCTTCGGCGTCATCGCCGTGATCGGGGCCGTCTATGGCGGCGCAATCGATAGTATTCTCGGTGTCTTCGGCAAGGATTCGACCCTGACCGGGCGAACCTATCTCTGGCAGCAGGGCATCGAGGCCGCGATGGCATCGCCGGTGATCGGCGTCGGCTATCAGGCCTATTGGGTGCAGGGGTTTTCCGAACCGGAACGGCTGTGGGAAGAGTTCTTCATCGGCTCACGCAGCGGTTTTCATTTCCACAACACGTTTATCGAGACGATGGTGGAGACCGGCGGGATCGGGCTGTTTCTCCTGACCGGACTTCTGCTGGCCGGCCTTTCCGGCCACCTGAAAAGGGTGCTGAGCGAGCGTGAGAGCTCCGAGCCGCTGGTGCTGTTCGGTATTTCCGCCCTGCTGTTCGTGCGCGCCTTTGCCGAAATCGATGTGATCTTTCCCTATCAGATCGGCTCGTTTCTGCTGTATGTTTGCGTTGGCAAGTTGACCATTCCGGCTCCCCGGGTGGCTTCATTCCAGCCGTTGAACGTTGGCGGCACTCTCTCGACCATCGTCAATCCAATGGCCGCGGGTTCCGCTTATCTGAACAGATAGGCGCCTTCTGTTCTCTCAAAACCCGAAGACGTCGATCGGCTCGCTCAGGCCCCTTAACAGATGGGAGCCGAGATTTTCCAGTTTTGCCTCGCATCCGGCCAATTCCACGAACGCCCGTGACAACAGGACCGGGCGCTTGATCTCCTTGGTCAGGCTCTCGAGCCGCGAGGCGATGTTGACGGTCGGGCCGATGACGGTGAAGTCGAGGCGGCTGCTGGAACCGATATTACCGTACATCACATCGCCCACGTGGACGCCGATGCCGTAACCGAGGGCCTTGTGGCCCTTTTTCAGGTTCTCTTCGTTCAGGGCCGCCATGGCGGCTTGCGCCTCGCGGATGGCGCTGAGAAGACACCGGCAGGCATTGTCCTTGCTCAGCGGGAAAATCGCCAGAAGCCCGTCGCCCATGAACTTCAGGATTTCGCCGCCATGCCTCTCGATCGGTTCGGCCATGGCATCGAAATAGCCGTTCAGCAGTTCGATGACATCATCGCGCGGCCACATGTCTGAAATGCCGGTAAAGTCGCGCAGGTCGCAGATCAGGATGGCGGCACCGACGGTAACCCCGCTGCCGCGCGTCGTGGCGCCGGCGAGAATCTGCTCGCTGGCATGCGGGCCGACATAGGTTTCGAGCAGCGTCCGGGCGAGGCGGTTCTTCAGGCGGATTTCGCTGACCAGCGCAAAGGCCGGCAGCAGATCGGCGAGTGCTGCGACGTCGTCATCGCTGAACCCGCCGGGCCTGTCGCTCGCAAAGGTGATGATGTGGTGTTTGCCCAATGTGTGCTTCAGCGGCCAGGCAATGTAATCGGTATGCCCTTCGGCACGCAGCTCGTCATAGAGCGGATAGGGCCCGGCGGCGGCAGGTTCGAGACGTTGCCGAACCACGTTTGCGCCGCTGTGGAGATCGTTTACCGGGCTGTTGCGATATCGGGCGGAATCTTCGACATCATACCCGAAGGTCTGGATATCAGCCTCTTTCAAACCCCGCCGCCACAGGATCCGGGCACCCAGCCATTGCGGATGAAGGATACGGAAGTGAAGCGTGCCACGGGAGACCGGTATACCCGCCTGGTTGAGCCTTTCGCACATGTCGACGAAGATATTGTCGATGAAGCGCTCGTCGCGCGTCTCGGTCATCAGCCAGTCGACAATAGAGCCGCTGTCGCTCGTTGGGACGTCGGCGCTGTCGTGGAGCAGGCTGGAAGTGGCGCTGGATGGAACTTGCATGGATACACCCCGTCATGGTCTTCGGCGCTCTAATACCAAGTCTTGATGATAGAGACCCGTGGGCCATCTTCGCCAGGCTTCTCGGCCTTTCTGGCGGCGTCGAGGTCCTTGACCGATGCATGGGCATCGCTCCGCGGACCTCTCTTAGCCAGAAAATCCGATCGAGCCTGTCCTGTCGGTCTCTATCATCGAGACTTGGTATAAGCCGTACACTTAGTTATGGCGCGAGGGGAATACCAGTGCGGGAATTTGCCTATCGTATCTGAGACAATGGCATGCCGGCCTTGGCCGGCTGACTGGTTGCCGTCGTCCCGGGCCGTCTGCAAACAATCGGCCACCAGATACAGTCATGGCGCTGGCCTTGGAGGGCAGCGCCATGAACATTCGTATCGAAAGGGCTCTAAGCTTAGGCCGCTGCGGAAACGCTGCCAGCCGTCGGAACTTCGRCAATGGTCTTCAGGATCTGAGAAGCGATCTGGTAGGGGCAGCCCTGCGAGTTCGGGCGGCGGTCTTCCAGGTAACCCTTGTAACCGTTGTTGACGAAGGAGTGCGGAACGCGGATCGACGCACCGCGGTCAGCAACGCCGTAGGAGAACTTGTTCCACGGTGCCGTTTCGTGCTTGCCGGTCAGGCGCTTGTCGTTGTCCGGGCCGTAGACGGCGATGTGGTCCATCAGGTTCTTTTCGAAAGCCGCCATCAGCGCTTCGAAATATTCCTTGCCGCCGACTTCGCGCATGTACTTGGTCGAGAAGTTGGCGTGCATGCCCGAGCCGTTCCAGTCGGTGTCGCCAAGTGGCTTGCAATGGAATTCGATGTCGATGCCATACTTTTCCGTCAGGCGCTGCAAGAGGTAGCGGGCCATCCAGATTTCGTCGGCGGCGCGCTTGGAGCCCTTGCCGAAGATCTGGAATTCCCACTGGCCCTTGGCCACTTCGGCATTGATGCCTTCATGGTTGATGCCGGCTGCCAGGCAGAGGTCGAGATGCTCTTCGACGATCGTGCGGGCGATATCGCCGACGCTCGAATAGCCGACGCCGGTGTAGTACGGACCCTGCGGAGCCGGGTAGCCGGTTTCCGGGAAGCCGAGCGGGCGGCCATTCTTGTAGAAGAAATATTCCTGCTCGAAGCCGAACCATGTGCCTTCGTCGTCAAGGATGGTGGCGCGGCTGTTGGAGGCGTGCGGGGTAACGCCATCGGGCATCATCACTTCGCACATGACCAGCGCGCCATTGGTGCGGGCCGGATCCGGATAGATCGCAACCGGCTTCAAGACGCAATCCGAGCTGCGGCCTTCGGCCTGCATGGTCGAGGAACCATCGAAGCCCCAGAGCGGCAGCTGCTCCAGCGCCGGAAATGCGTCAAATTCCTTGATCTGGGTCTTGCCGCGAAGGTTCGGGACCGGTGTATATCCGTCGAGCCAGATATACTCGAGCTTAAATTTCGTCATTTCTAACCTCTCATGGGTTGATGATGCACAGCACCCGGATCGTTTCAGTCATGCTGCGCCGCCAACGGCTGACAACCTATATGCACGGGCCATGCCAGTTTTGGGCCGGAAGTGATTTTTAGCGCGGTTTTGCCTCTGTAGGGTGCACGGCGACCAGCGGCGGGGCAGAAACGCCGATATTGTGAGCGGCGGTGAAGTCACTGGCAAAATTGAGCTTTTTTGATCTGCTTTCCGTGATTTAGGCTCAGATTTCTTGCCGTTTTCGAGAAGAACGGGACCTCTTGCGCAAAAAGTACGCAGAACTTGCGACAATTTGACCTGAGTGCACACGCACAAAATTTATCTCAAAAACCCAGCGGAAAACGCGATGCCTAAAAAATAGCCTATTTTTTAGGCGGATTGATTTTTTTTTAATCAATCCGCGCAAAACCCACGCAAGTCTGCTAAGGTGACCGCAAGCAGCACCGTTGAGGTCTGTGAGCACAGGAAAAGGCACTATGGCAATGATGTCTCCGGCCGATACGGCCAAGATTTATGAGTTCCCCGCCGGTGGGCGGAAATTGGGCGGCCGCCGCTTCGAGCAGCCGGCCACGGTCGCAGATTTTCGGCCGAAGCAGGCACTCACGGTTGATTACAGCAGCTGGTATCACGACGAGGCGGTCCGCGAGGAACAGAAGCCAAAGTCCTGATCATACCGTCCGGTCTGAGAATTCCTGTAGCCGCAGTTACGGTTGCAGTTGCGCCATGCGGGCGCCGATCTTGCGCGTTGGAACGATTTCCGCGCTGATCCCTGCGGGTGATTGAACCCGCCGATTTTTTAAACATCGCGTATTCGGAATGATCGCCGCAGATCCGCGTCGCGGCGCGGTCTCATGGTTAACATATACACGCTGCGGCCCGGGCCGACGTGACGCTATTTTAAGGTTTATGGCGCAAATTTGAGCGAAATCACCTGTTCGGATGGATCAAAGTCTGCGCCGATCCGTTGTGCGACAGGAGATTAGGCGTCATTGGCAACGGTGTTGCCAGGCGCGCGAAGATCACCGCAGGCCGGAAGCCATGGGCTCTCCCGTTTGTCTGCGGAGCAAAGGATGCTCGGCATGACGGATCACATCATGAAGACACTTCTGAACATCATGGCGGCCCTTTCGCTGGGCTCGGCCATGGTCCTGTTTATCGTTCTGTAGAGGACGCGAAAAACCGGCGTCGTGGTTCACGGGTAGAGATAGTGCGCGTCCCACTCGTCATGCGGGATGAGATCGCCGATCTTGTAGTTGAACGACAGGATCTGGATATGGTCCGGTCCGGTGCTGCATTTGTATTTCAGCTTGTACCATTCGCCCTTGCTGCGAAACACCGCACCGGGCGCCTTCAGATTGTCTGCATCGACGATCGGGTCGGCGAATGTGTAGGCGATCACCTTGTCGGGCTTGAACGATGTCTGGTCGGCGCTGATCTTCCACATCGCCTCGGTGTCGCATCGCTGCTCCAGGCGGGTCTGCGGATCGAGCTTTTCGAATTGCCTGACCAGCGATTGATCCATGGCTGCCGCCGGCGCCGCAATGGCTGCGGCCAGCAGTGGCAAACAAACAAGCCTGTTCATTGCGTATTCAACTCCTTCGTCACGCCAGAAAAATTGGCGCCATGCCGGAAAGCGGGATCGGCAAACAGTGACTGCAGGGCGAAGGAATGCCGGTTCCAGGCGTTAACTTCAAGGAAACATTTGTGTTCATTCGAAGGCAGGCTGACTGCTGGCCAGCGGCCTTTGCGCGTCACGAAAGGCGCGGCGCTCTAGCTCTCGGAGACGTCGATCCACTCCGCAGAGGCGAGTTTGGCCATCCTGTCGGGGTTGATCCGCACCGCCGCATGCGGCGCGCCGGCCGCCGGAACGACCTCATCGAAAGCCTTGAGCGAAATGTCGCAATAGACCTTGTGCGGCCTTGCAAGGCCGAAGGGGCAGACGCCGCCGACGGGATGGCCGGTCTCATCCTCGACTTCGTCGAACCCCAGCATGCGTGCCTTTGTTGCGAAGCGGGCCTTGTATTTCTTGTTGTCCAGGCGGGCATCGCCGCGCGTGACGATCAGGATCACCTCGTCGGCGACCCGCAGGGCGAGGGTCTTGGCAATCTGCGCCGGTTCGACCCCATGTCCTTCCGCTGCGAGCGCCACGGTCGCGGTGCTCTGCTCAAGTTCGATAACGGAAATATCGGGAGCGTGTTCGGCAAAGAAGGTCTTGACGGAAGAAAGGCTCATTTTGTGCACATGACTTTTCTGATCGCATTGCGCCCGGCGTATGTCGTCAGGCAATCCGGCGATCCTTTCAGTCGTCGTTCGACGCGTCAAGATTTTCCGGGCGCGTGCCTTCCTGATCATGCGGCAGATAACCATGGTTGGTGAACCAGTTGATCAGGATCGCCGCGATCGCCTGGTCGCGCGTGTGCATGCCGGGATGATCGGAAATGAAGGATTGAATGGCTTGTTCGATCCGCGGATCGTAGAGGTCGGACATGATGTCTCCAGAAAGCTGGGTGTGCCGGTTGCCCGGGGGCAAACCGGCACGATGTTACTGCATAATTCCATAAATCGGACCCGATTTAAGGGAAAATTATGCAGAAGATTTAAAGTGCTACAGCGACCTTTGCGCGTCATGAATGACGCGCGGCGCTGTAGGGCGCGTCAAGCTTGCTTGACGACACGGATGAGCACGAGAAGGATGACGGCGCCAATCGTCGAATGGATAATGGCGGCAAGAATGCCGCTGCCGATGCTGACGCCGAGATAGGGAAACAAGACGCCGGCGATGAAGGCGCCGATAATGCCGACGACGATATTACCGATCAGGCCGAAGCCGAAGCCGGAAACGATCAGGCCTGCAAGCCAGCCGGCAATGGCGCCGACAATAAGAAAGACAACAATGCTCTCGATACCCATGGATGGTTCCTTTCCGTTGTATCCGCAAGAAGCAAGATAGAGCGAAAAGTGCTTTGCGTTAGTGGGGAAATGCGATCCTGCGCGCTTTTTTGCAGCAAAAAGGCCGGAACGGGTAACGACAAAGCCTTTTCAGCGCAAAAAGCATGAAACGCCTGCCCTGAAACAGAAAAAGGCCCGCGGGAGCGGGCCTTTCTGAACAATGAATGATTCTCAGACGATGCCGCCACCGCCGCTCTTTGCCGCCGGCCGTTCGCGCGAAACCTTGGCGCGGTAGCCACTCGCCCGGTAGGCAGCGACCGGAGAAATGGCGCCGCCAGCCTCGAAACGGGACATGGCCAGAATAGGCTCGACATGGGTTCGGAACGCTGCCTTTAGCGTTTCGGTTGCCATCAGCGCATCATTGCCGTCCTGATAGCCTTCCAGCGCCTTGCGATCGACGAGCAGCGCCTGCGCATAGGCGCGGCTGACTTCGGTCGCCGAGTTCATCAGGCTTTCGATCGGGTCGGTGACATTGTGGCTCTGGTCGAGCATATGCATCGGCGCAAAGCCTTCGGCCTTGCGCGCTTCGGCATCGACCAGTTCGTTGAAGACGAGGAACAGGCGGTAGGGATCGATCGAGCCCGTATCCAGATCGTCGTCGCCATATTTCGAATCGTTGAAATGAAAGCCGCCGAGCTTCTTGAACTGGATCAGCCGGGCGACGATCATCTCGATATTGACGTTCGGCGCATGGTGGCCGAGGTCGACCAGGCAATACGCCTTGGGGCCGAGTTCCTGGGCGATCAGATAGTTGGTGCCCCAGTCCTGAACGACGGTCGAATAGAAGGCCGGCTCGAACATCTTGTGTTCGGAGAAGATCTTCCAATCATCAGGCAGCCCCTTGTAGATCGCCTTCATTGCCTCGAGGTAGCGCTCGAAGCTTTTGGTGAAATTGCTCTGGCCGGGAAAATTCGAGCCGTCGCCGACCCAGACCGTCAGCGCCCTGGAACCGAGCGCCTTGCCGATCTCGATGCATTCCAGATTGTGATCGACAGCCTGCTGACGGGTCGCTGCATCGGTATGGCTGAGTGAGCCGAACTTATAGGAATGGGCCTGATCGGCCGCGTCGGAAAAGGTATTGGAGTTCATCGCGTCAAAGCCGAGACCCAGCGCGTTGCCCTTTTCCTTCAGTTCCTTAAGGTCATCGACCTTGTCCCAGGGAATATGCAAAGAGACCGTCGGCGTTGCCTTGGTCAGCTGCTGGATAACCGCGCAATCCTCGATCTTGTCGAAGATGTTGCGTGGCTCGCCGGTGCCGGGAAAGCGGGCAAAGCGGGTGCCGCCGGTGCCGACGCCCCAGGACGGGACGGCAACTCCGTAAGCCGATACTTTCGCTTTGATGGCGCCGATATCGATGCCCCGGCGCGCCAGCTGCGTGCCGAGATGGTCGTAATCTGCCGTCAGATCGGCAATGCGCGCAGCATTGTCGGCGTCGATGACGTCCCTGTTGATCATCTGTGTCATGCCATTCTCCGGATCAGCGCGTGAACGACTGGGCGTTGCCCGCGTCGACATTGATGATGTTGCCGGTCGATTTGGCCGACATGTCGGAGGCGAGGAAGTAGATCGCCTCGGCAATGTCTTCCGGGAAGACGCTGAGCTTCAGCATCGAGCGGTCGCGATACATTGCTTCCAGCCCTTCCATATCCGTCTTGTAGACGGCGGCGCGCTGTTCCTTCCATTCGCCGGACCAGATTTTCGAGCCGCGCAAAACGGCATCCGGATTGACGACATTGACGCGAATTTGCGCGGATGCGCCTTCAAGCGCCAGGCAGCGGGCAAGATGGATTTCGGCCGCCTTGGCCGTGCAATAGGCCGCCGCGCCCGGCGAGGCGGCAAGGCCGTTCTTGGAGGCGACGAAGACGACGTTGCCGCCGGCCTTCTGGTTGCGGAAGATGCGGAAGGCTTCGCGCGACACCAGGAAATATCCGGTCGCAAGAATATCCATGTTCTTGTTCCACAGCGCCAGCGTCGTGTCTTCGATCGCAGCGGAGGAGGCGAGACCGGCATTGGAAACGAGAATATCGAGACCGCCGAATTCCAGCAGCGTGTCGGCAAAGCTCTTTGCAACAGCGGCTTCGTCGGTAACGTTCATCGTGACGGCGCGAACGAAATCCTTGCCGTAGCGGCCGCCGAGTTCGGTCAATGCCGAGGCAAGTGCCCCCTCATCGATATCGGCAAGAACGACACAGGCGCCTTCCTGCATCAGGCGGTGGGCGGTTGCCTTGCCGATGCCGCCGGCGCCGCCGGTAACGAGCGCGATCTTGCCTGCCAGCATCTTCGGCTTGGGCATGCGCTGGAGCTTGGCTTCCTCAAGCAGCCAGTATTCGATATCGAAGGCTTCCTGTTCCGGCAGGCCGACATAGGTCGAGACGCCGGATGCGCCGCGCATGACATTGATGGCGTTGACGTAGAATTCGCCGGAAATGCGGGCGGTTGCCTTGTCCTTGGCAAAGGTGATCATGCCGACGCCGGGAATGAGATAGACGACGGCATTCGGATCGCGCATGGCCGGGCTGTTGTCGCGCTTGCAACGCGCGTAATAGGCGGCATAACCGGCGCGGTATTCCGCAATGGCGGCTTCGAGACCGGCCAGCGTCTTGTCGATGTCGGGGTTGGCCGGATCGAAATCGATCACCAGCGGGCAGATTTTGGTGCGCAGGAAATGGTCGGGGCAGGAGGTGCCGAGCGCTGCCAGCGGCGCCAGATTCTTGGAGGTGACGAAATCGAGCACGGCCTGGCTGTCGTCGAAATGGCCGAGCTTGCGTTCGTCGGCGCTGATCATGCCGCGAATGACCGGCATCAGTTTTTGCGCGACGGCGCGGCGTTCGGCTGCCGGAAGTACGGGCTTGACTGCGCCGCCGAAGGCCGGAGCGGTGTTTTCCGTCTCGAACCAGGCAATCGCCTTGTTGATGATCTCGACGGTGGTCTCGTACGCTTCCTTGGCGGTATCGCCCCAGGTAAAGAGCCCGTGGCTCTCGAGGATCAGACCGCGCGCATTCGGGTTCTCGGAGCAGAATTTTGAAAGCCAGAGGCCAAGCTCGAAACCGGGGCGCTTCCAGGGCAGCCAGCCGATATCGTCGCCGAAGATTTTTTGGGTCAGCTCGCGGCTGTTCTTGGAGGCAGCAATCGCGATGATTGCGTCCGGATGCATGTGGTCGACATGCTTCTTCGGCACATAGGCGTGCAATGGTGTATCGATCGAGGCTGCGCGCGGGTTGAGGTTGAAGGTGCAATGCGGCAGGTAGCCGACCATCTCGTCTTCATGCTCGAGGCCGCGATACAGGCCCTTCAGCGCTTCGAGCTTTTCCATATAGAGCGTGGAGAAGCCGTCCATCTTGATCGTGCCGACATCGCCGCCGGAGCCCTTGACCCAGAGAACCTCGACCGTGCCGCCGCCGAGCGGGTCTTTTTCCATGACCTTGGCAGAGGTGTTGCCGCCGCCGTAATTGGTGATCCGCTTGTCTGAGCCGAGAAGGTTGGAGCGGTACAAAAGCCGCTCCGGCTCGCTCATTGCGGCGGCCTTGGCGTCGTCCCAGAGATTGGCAAGGCGCGAGCCTTGTTGCTTGTCGAGCATCTGCATTTCCTCCCGGTCAATTCTGCGCAGGCCCGGTAGATTTTGCGGGACAAAGAGCGCATTCGTTACGATCAGATCACACAAAGATCGGCCGGATGTCAATCATAAACGATCAAAAACAATCATATTGCATTGCACAATGAAAAAATATGACTGATTGTGATTGACAATGCGCGATTGTGATGGAAGCATGGACACTATTGGAGGAGCCGAATGCACGAGAAAGAGCGACATAGGATTATTCTGTCAGCTGTCCAGGACAAGCCGGTCATCACCGTGCCTGAACTGGTGGATTTGACCGATAGTTCCGAGGCGACGATCCGCAGGGATATCGCGGCGCTGCATGTGCAGAAGCGGCTGCGCCGGGTGCGTGGCGGCGCTGAAGCCATCAATCCACCGCAATTCGTCGGCCTTGCCGGCCGCCCGTTCAGCGTCAACGAAGGCCTGCATGCCCGCCAGAAGCAGGCGATTGCCAAGGAGGCGGTGGCGCTCTGTCAGGATGGCGAGCCGATCATCATCAATGGCGGCACCACCACGTTCCAGATGGTGCATTTCCTGGCCAACCGCCGCATGCAGGTCTTCACCAACTCGTTTCCGATTGCCGAGCATCTGCTCAAGCATTCGAAGAACACGGTAATGCTCTCGGGCGGCACGATCTACCGCGAGCAGAACATCATCCTCAGTCCCTTTGATAATGACGTGACGCGCAATTTCTATGCGCGCCGCATGTTCATGGGGGCCCAAGGGCTCGGTCCGCTCGGTTTGATGGAGGGCGACCCGCTGCTGATCCAGGCGGAGCAGAAGCTGATCGACCAGGCCGACGAACTCGTCGTTCTGATCGACTCGTCGAAATTTCACAAACGCTCCAGCCTCATTCTCTGCGGGCTGAAGCGCATCGCCACGGTGATCACGGATTCGGGCATCGAGGACAGGCACGTCCGGATGCTCGAAGATGCTGGCGTCAATTTGGTCGTGGCCAATACGAAGTCGGCCACGCTTGAGGAGAATGCTTCCTCGTCGGCGTGAACCCGGCGGGAGGAGGGAGTGGGAACCGCCGAGGGCTTCACGCCCGCCGGCAGAGTTTGAGAGCATAAAGCCGGATGAACGCGATCATTGTGACCGCGCGGCTTCAGGGAGGAGAACGTCATGAAAATTCTAAAAGCACTGATGGTCACGACGGCGGTTTCGCTGGCGCTGATGGCTGGCACCGCGCATGCCGAAAACAAGAAGATCGCGCTGGTCGTCAAGGCGCTGGGCATCGGCTTCTTCGAAGCAGCCAACAAGGGCGCCCAGGAAGCCGCCAAGGAACTCGGCGATGTCGAGATCATCTATACCGGCCCGACATCGACGACGGCCGAGGGCCAGATCGAAGTGATCAATTCGCTGGTGGCACAGAAGGTGGATGCCATTGCCATCTCCGCCAATGACAAGGACGCGCTGGTTCCGGCGTTGAAGAAGGCGATGGATCGCGGGATCAAGGTCATCTCCTGGGACAGCGGCGTCGCGCCGGAAGGCCGGGCAATGCATCTGAACCCCTCGTCCAACCCGCTGATCGGCAACATGATTATTAAGCTCGCCGCCGATCAGCTGCCTGAAGGCGGCGATGTCGCGGTGCTTTCGGCCTCGGCTACCGCCACGAACCAGAACACCTGGATCGAGGAAATGAAGAAGGTCCAGGGCAATTACAAAGGCATCAACGTCGTTGCCACCGTCTATGGCGACGACCTTGCCGACAAGTCCTACCGCGAAACGCAGGGGCTCATTCAGTCCTACCCGAACCTGAAGGCGATCATCGCTCCGACCTCCGTCGGCATCGTTGCTGCCGCCCAGGCCGTTGAAGACGCCGGCAAGGTCGGCCAGATCAACGTTACCGGCCTTGGCCTTCCTTCGGAAATGGCAGGGCACGTCAAGGCCGGTTCGTCCAAGTCCTTCGCTATCTGGAACCCGATCGACCTCGGCTATTCCGCCACCATGATCGCCTATGATCTGATCGGCGGCGCAGAAGCAAAGCCGGGTGCGGAACTGAAGATGGGCCGGATGGGCACCGTCAAGCTCGACGACAACAACGAAGGCGCGATGGCCGATCCGTTCGTCTATGACGCCAAGAACGTCGAGGAATTCGCCAAGATCTTCTGATCTGGCGGTTTTAGCGCTCTGCCCCTCATCCGCCCTCGTCTTTCATTGAGAAGATTGGCGGCCACCTTCTCCCCGTTGTGACGGGGAGAAGGACCAAGCGGCAAACGCCGTAATCCTTTCTCCCCGCATGCGGGGAGAGAGCTGGGGTGAGGGGCAATCGCGCAAGCGATAGCTTGCCGACAGTTTTCAAATTCAATCATACCGGTGGATTGCCTCTTGCTGCAGGAAACGACCACATCGCGGATGAAACCCGCCATCGCGCTTGAGGACATCACCAAGTCCTTTCCGGGCGTGCGCGCTCTCTCCGGCGTCTCTCTCGCTCTTTACCCGGGCTCCGTCACTGCGCTGATCGGCGAAAACGGCGCGGGTAAATCGACCCTCGTCAAGATCCTCACCGGCATCTACCAGCCGGATGGCGGCACGATCCGGGTCGGTGGCGAGGAAACCCATTTTCCGACGGCCCTCTCCGCGGCGCACGCCGGCGTCACCGCGATCCACCAGGAAACCGTGCTGTTCGACGAGCTGTCGGTCGCCGAAAACATTTTCCTTGGCCATGCGCCGCGGGGTCGCTTCGGCCTGATCGACTGGAACAAGCTCAATAACAATGCGCGCGACTTGCTTGCCCGCGTCGGCGCTGAAATCGATCCGACCATCCGGCTGCGCGATCTCGGCATCGCCAACAAGCATATGGTGGCGATTGCCCGGGCTTTGTCTATCGACGCCAGCGTCGTCATCATGGACGAGCCGACGGCTGCCCTGTCGCACAAGGAAATCCACGAGCTTTACGAACTGATCGACCGGTTGAAAGCGGACGGCAAGGCGATCCTGTTCATCAGCCACAAGTTCGACGAGATTTTTCGCATCGCCGACCGCTATACCGTTTTCCGCGACGGCGGCATGGTCGGCGAGGGGCTGATTGCCGATGTGACGCAGGATCAGCTGGTCAAGATGATGGTCGGCCGGGACGTCGGCCAGGTCTTCCCGAAAGTGGACGTGGCGATCGGCGAGCCGGTGCTCACTGTTTCCGGCTATCGCCATCCGACCGAATTCGAAGACATCAATTTCGAGCTTCGCCGCGGCGAAATCCTCGGCTTCTACGGTTTGATCGGTGCCGGCCGCTCCGAGTTCATGCAGTCGTTGATCGGCATCACCCGGCCCTCCGCCGGTGCCGTCAAGTTGAATGGCGACGTGCTCGTCATCCGCTCTCCTGCCGAGGCAATCGAGGCCGGCATTGTCTATGTGCCGGAGGAGCGCGGCCGCCAGGGCGCGATCATCGGCCTGCCGATCTTTCAGAACGTCACGCTGCCCTCGCTACAGAAAACCTCGCGGGCCGGCTTCCTGAAGCTTGCCAATGAATTTGCCCTGGCGCGCGAATATACCCAGCGCCTCGACCTGCGCGCCGCCTCGCTCGATCAGGATGTCGGCACCTTGTCCGGTGGTAATCAGCAGAAAGTGGTGATCGCCAAGTGGCTGGCGACGCAGCCGAAGGTGATCATTCTCGATGAACCGACCAAGGGCATCGATATCGGCTCCAAGGCTGCGGTGCACGCCTTCATGAGCGAACTGGCAGGGCAGGGATTGAGCGTCATCATGGTCTCCTCGGAAATCCCCGAAATCATGGGCATGGCCGACCGCGTCATCGTCATGCGCGAGGGCCGCATCGCCGGGCGTTTCGAACGCGCCGAACTGACGGCTGAAAAACTGGTGCGGGCCGCCGCCGGCATCCGGGAGGCCGCATAATGGCAAAGCTGCTCAAGAACCGCGAAGTCCTGCTGGTCATCGCCATCATCGCGCTGGTCTTCCTGATCGCGCTGCGCTTCCCGGGCTTCGTTGCGCCAGCCAATCTGGCGCGCGTCTATAATGACACCTCGATCCTGATCATCCTGGCGCTCGGCCAGATGGCGGTCATCCTGACGCGCTGCATCGATCTGTCGATGGCCGCCAATCTGGCGCTGAGCGGCATGGTTGCGGCAATGATCAATGCCGCCTTTCCAGGGGTGCCTATCCCGCTGGTCATCCTCGCCGTCGTCGCCCTCGGTGCTGCTCTCGGTTCGGTCAACGGCCTGCTCGTCTGGAAGCTCGATATCCCGCCGATCGTCGTGACGCTCGGTACGCTCACCATCTATCGTGGCCTGATCTTCCTGCTCACCAACGGCGCCTGGATCAACGCCCATCAGATGAGCGACGCCTTCAAGGCGCTGCCGCGCGCGCCGCTGATCGGTTTTCCGGTCCTGTCATGGCTGTCGGTTCTGGCGATCGCCGCCGTCTATCTCCTGATGACCCGCACGCCCGTCGGCCGCGCCTTCTTTGCCGTCGGCGGCAATCCGCATGCGGCCGTCTATACCGGCATCGATGTCGGCCGCACGCGCTTCCTCGCCTATTGCCTGTCCGGCGGACTGGCTGGCTTGGCCGGCTATCTCTGGGTGTCGCGCTATGCGGTCGCCTATGTCGATATCGCCGCCGGTTTCGAGCTCGATATCATCGCGGCCTGCGTCATCGGCGGCATCTCGATTGCCGGTGGTATCGGCTCGGTTGGCGGCGCCGTGCTCGGCAGCCTGTTCCTCGGGGTCATCAAGAATGCGCTGCCGGTCATCAACATCTCGCCCTTTGCCCAGCTGGCGATCTCCGGAATGGTGATCATCATCGCCGTCGCGGTCAACGCCCGCACCGAAAAGCGCAAGGGCCGGGTCATTTTGAAGAAAGCGGAGGCGGTCTGATGGCGGGGCAAAATCTTTCACCCAGGATCATCCCGGACCGGCTGCAGAGCCGAAGCAGCCGGGTGCTGAAGAGCTGGGAAAGCCTGCTTCTGATCGTCGCGGCCCTGATCTTCGCGGTCAACTCGTTTGCTTCGCCCTATTTCCTTGACCCGTGGAACCTGTCCGACGCCACGTTCAATTTCACCGAAAAGGCGCTGATCGCCTTTGCCATGGCGCTGGTCATCATCGCCGGCGAAATCGACCTGTCCGTTGCCTCGATCATCGCCTTGTCATCGACGGCCATGGGGCTGGCCGTGACGATGGGCGCCGATACGCCGATGCTCGTTGTTGTCGGCCTTGGCACGGGGCTCCTCTGTGGTGCGGTCAACGGGGTGCTGATCACCGGCCTCGGCCTGCCGTCGATCGTCGTCACCATCGGCACGATGAGCCTGTTCCGCGGCCTGTCCTTCATTATATTGGGGGACCAGGCCTATACGGGATATCCGGCGAGTTTTGCCTATTTCGGCCAGGGTTATGTCTGGTGGGTGTTCTCGTTCGAATTCGCGCTGTTCGTGCTTTTTGCCGTTGTCTACAGCGTGCTGCTGCACAAGACGAATTTCGGTCGCGCCGTCTACGCCATCGGCAACAACCAGACAGCCGCACTCTTTTCCGGCGTGCGCGTCGGCCGCGTCAAGTTCATCCTGTTTCTGCTGACTGGCCTGATGGCCGGCATAGCCTCGATCTGCCTGACTTCGCGGCTTGGCTCCACCCGTCCGTCGATTGCCTTGGGCGTCGAGCTGGAAGTGGTGACGATGGTCGTTCTCGGTGGTGTCAGCATCCTTGGCGGCTCCGGCACCATCCCGGGCGTCGTGCTTGCAGCCTTCATCATGGGCATGGTCACCTTCGGCTTTGGCCTTCTGAACGTGCCGGGTATCGTGATGTCGATCTTCATCGGCGTGCTGTTGATTTCCGTCATTGCCTTGCCGATCCTGTGGTCACGCGCCCGCCGCCGCACGGCCCATTGAGGAAGCTAATGGAAAAATACGCTTTTCGCATGCGGCTCAACCCCGGCATGGCTGAGGAATACAAGGCCCGGCACGACGCCATCTGGCCGGAATTGTCAGCGCTCCTGACATCTGCTGGCGTGTCGGATTATTCCATCCATCTCGACGAGGAGACCAATCTGCTGTTCGGTGTTCTCTGGCGGCAGGACGATCATACGATGGCCGATCTGCCCAAGCATCCGGTGATGCAGAAATGGTGGGCCCATATGGCTGATATCATGGAGACGAAGGCGGACAACGAGCCTGTCGCCGTGCCGCTCACAACCGTCTTTCACATGAAGTAAGCGTATGAAAACCATCGCCGTCATCGATATCGGCAAGACGAATGCCAAGGTCGCTTTGGTCGATCTCGACCGTTTCGAGGAAACGGCAGTGCGCAAGACCGCAAATGCCGTTGTTGCCGAGGGCCTTTATCCGCACTTCGACGTCGAGCGCCTCTGGCGCTTCATCGCCGAAAGTCTTGCCGCGCTGAATGCTGAGACGCCGATCGAGGCGATCTGCGTCACCACGCATGGGGCAACGGCTGTGCTCATCGACAAGAACGGCGATCTCGCCTTGCCGCTGCTGGACTATGAACACACCGGACCCGATATGCTGGCTGCGGACTACGACAAGGTTCGCCCGCCCTTTGCCGAGACCGGCGCCGCCCGGTTGCCGATGGGGCTGAACATCGGCGCCCAGATCTATTGGCAGGAACAGACCTTCCCGGACCAATTCGCCGGTGTCGCCGGTATCCTCACCTATGCGCAATACTGGTCCTACCGCCTGAGCGGCATTCTCTCCACCGAACTGACGTCGCTTGGTTGCCACACCGATTTGTGGAACCCCTATTCTGCCGATTTCTCCACCATGGTCGATGCGCGCGGCTGGCGGCCGCTGTTTGCGCCGGTGCGGCGCGCAAGCGATATCCTGGGGGGACTGACCTCGCAGGCCGCGAAGGACACTGGCCTGCCGGAAGGCTTGCCGGTCTATTGCGGCATCCACGATTCCAACGCCTCATTGCTCCCGCATGTGCTGACACGGGCAGCACCTTTTTCCGTTGTCTCGACGGGAACCTGGGTGGTGATGATGGCGATGGGTGCAAGGAAGGTGGTGCTGGACGAGGCGCGCGACACGCTGATCAACGTCAACGCGCTCGGCGATCCCGTCCCATCGGCGCGCTTCATGGGCGGACGGGCATTCTCGATGCTTATCCCTGATCCGGCGGTCACGGTGTCGGAAGAAATCGAGGCGGAGGTCGCCGCGGCCGAATGGATGCTTCTGCCCTCGGTGCCGGAAGGCTCTGGCCCTTTCCCGCATGCCCGGGCAGGCTGGACCTGCGACGAGGCGTCCTTGACCGGCCCGCAGCGTCTCGCGGCCGTATCCTTCCATCTGGCGATGATGACAGCCAGTTCTCTCGATCTGATCGGCGCCCAAGGCGAGATTGTCGTCGAAGGGCCGTTCGCTGCGAACCCGGCCTATCTGCGTATGCTCAAGGCAGCAACCGGCCGGCCCGTGCTGATCGGCAGCCAGAGTGCTACCGGCACCAGTCTTGGCGCTGCGTGCCTTGCCGATGCCAGCCGGGCACAGGCGCATACGGTGGCGTTTAAAGGTTCCATTCCGGACGCGTATGTCAGGTACGCGGCCAGTTGGACGAAACGCGCCCAAGCCTTGTAGGCGCCAACTGCCGGAACACACGGATATGAGTTGGCGTGTCTTCGGCGAGCCTAGGCCGGCTGATCAGCGTTGAAGATCGCCGACAACAGTCCTGGAAACCTTGCCTCCAGATCATCCCGCCGCAGTGACATATAGATGACGCGGCCTTCAGGTCTTTGCCGGATCACGCCGGCTTCGCGCAGCACGCGCCAATGATGCGTCATCGTCGATTTCGATACGTCCGCAGCGATGTCGCTGCAGATGCATTCGCCGGTAGCGATCTGTTTTACCGCCGCCAGCCGGATCGGATTGCCCAGAGCCAGCAGGATATCGGGGAGGCGAAGGTCTTCACGTGTGGGATGATGATCGTTCATGAAGGGAAGATAATAAACCGTTCGCGTACAGTCAAACTTTTTGGGCGCCGCGCGTTGACAATAGTACGACTATACCCGTACTATCAAATTATCAAGACTGCGCAGCCTTGTCCCCGCAACAAAGAGATATCAATCATGTCATCTTCTCCCGCAACCGGCGATCACCGGCGGCTGGGCTGGACATTGTTCCTGCTCGCCTTCGCTCAACTGGTCATCGCCGTGGATTACAATATCGTCTTCGTCGCGCTGCCCGATATCGGGACGCAACTGGGTTTCTCGCGCCAGACGCTGCAATGGGTCGTCAGCGCCTATGGTGTCGCCTTTGGCGGCTTCCTGCTTTTGGGCGGCCGCGCCGCCGATCTTCTCGGCCGCCGCCGGGTCTTCATATTCGCTTTGGCGCTCTACGGCGCATCGTCGCTGGTCGGCGGACTGGCGGCAAGTCCGAGCGCCATCATCATCGCCCGGGCCATCCAGGGTGTCGGCGGTGCACTGCTGTTTCCGGCAACATTGTCGCTGGTGACAACGTTGTTTGCCGAAGGCCGCGAACGCAACCGCGCTTTGGCTGTCTGGGGCGGTGCCGGAGCCTCGGGCCTGACTGTCGGCGCGCTGCTCGGTGGCGTCCTCACCAGCGCCTATGGCTGGCCTGCCGTCTTCTTCGTCAACGTGCCGCTTGTCGCCATCATCATCGCCGGCGCCCTGATCGTCATGCCGCGTGATGTTGCGCATGGCTCGCACCGCAGCTTTGACCTACCCGGCGCGCTGACGGCAACGACTGGCATCACATTGCTGGTCTACGTTCTCGTGCAGGGGCCGGAATCGGGCTGGGCGTCCCCGCCGATCCTGTTGGCGCTGATTGGCGGGCTGATCCTGCTTGCGGCCTTTTTCGTTATCGAAGCGCGCAGCAGCGATCCTTTGATGCCGTTGCGGTTGTTCTCCAACCGCTATGCGCTGGCGGGCATGCTGTTGACACTCTTCTTCGGCGCCACGCTGGGTGCCTTGCCCTACTTCGAAACCGTGTTGTTCCAGGGAATGCTCGGCTTTGACGCGCTGTGGACCGGTCTGGCATTCCTGGTTCCGGCCATCGCCATCTTCGTGGGCACGCAACTGGGTGAACGCATGGCCACCGGCTCGGGCGTTCGCACCAGTCTTGTCATCGGCCAGGTTCTGAGCGTCGCCGGCATGGTTGCGTTCGCCTACGGGATTTTGCCGGAATGGGGCTATGCCGGCCTGGTTCCGGGCATGGCCGTATTGGGCGTCGGCCAGGGCATGGTGTGGACGGCGATGTGGATCGTGGCGGCGACGGGGGTTGCCCACGAAGAGCAGGGCGTCGCCTCGGGCATGGCGTCGACCAGTCTGCAGGTCGGGCTGGCCGTGGGCCTCGCCATCCTGGTCGCCGTCGCCAACGGCGTTGCAGGGTCAGCCGGCGAAACGGCTGCTGCAGCCGGCCTTGTCGAAGGCACGCGGTTTGCCGTTTATCTGGCCGCTGTCGGAACGGTTTTGGGGTTGATCGTCGCTCTCACTCTGCCGCGCCGGGCGGGGATCCCGGCCGGTATTCAATACGCTCCAGCCGAATGAACCTGTGGCCCGCCCTTCGGGGCGGGTCTTTTCGGTCGACCCGATCAATGAGCGCGCTCAAGCAAAAGACAAAATTGAGAGACTGCAGCCGCAAAGATATCCGGTGCTTCCTGCATCCGAGGAAATGCAACGATGCGCCGCATCTTGCAACGCATATGCTTCGAAGTTGAAGTGCGGTTTAACTATTTCTTAGAAAATCCGGGCATTCAACGACTGACGATCATCCTCGATATTCAAGAGGATGGAGACCGCTGCCAGTGTAAGGGTGGCGATAAGCGTCGCGCTTATTCCCAGAACAATCATTGCCCGTTCCTTCTACGTCATCATCATGATGCCGCTGCACTTTGTCCGGCTATGCTTGCGCATGGCTTATGCCGGTCAGAATAGGCAGTAGTTAATGGCGGGGTACCTCAAGATCAACTCTCAAGTTTTACCATTGAAAACCTGTTGTTTCTCCAGCGCCCTGAAAGCCCCGGTCCGCAGGCGGTTGCGCCCGGTCGGAGCAATACCGGGTTAATTTTAGTGAAAGAAGATACGGACCATCAACCGTTAACCTTCAAGCAAGGAATTAACCATAAACATGGTCATACACGTTGGAGTGGGAAAATCTACTTCCCTGGAAGGCATGACGCCGTACCGACGAACCGGTTCTGATCCGGTATGCACTTTCACCGGATATCTCTTGGGAACGAAGCGGCCGATCGCCGTGGGTAGCCGGCATTAAAGCCGTCCCCACTTGGCGTCTTGCAAGACGGCACGCTTGGGCACCGCTCCTTTGAAACATCCGTTGGGTGGATGCGCCGCGTGCCTTTCCAAGGCGTGTGGCCATGCAGCAAGAGTTTGATTTTCTACAGAATACCTCTGAAAGCCACATGGTTTCCAGAGATGACATACCGGACCGGGGAAAAGCGTGAGGCAGGAAACATCGCCAGATCAAACGAGGAAAGCTCAGGCAGGCAGCCTGCTCGAGCGTTTGCGTTTTGCCGGGCTTGATGACGGCCAGACCGACGTCCTGCGCAAACATCGCCAGTCGCTTGGAGCCGAAGTCGAGCTCGCCTTGCGCGACCTGTTCCAGCGTCTCCAGTCCTTTCCGGATGCCGCGCGCCATTTCACCAGCGACCGCCAGATCGACCGGCTGCACGACCTTCAGTCCTCGCATTGGAGCGTGCTCACCGATGCCCGTTTCGACAGCCTCTATGCCGAGCGCGTCAAGGTGCTGTCGGATACCGAAAGCAAGATGGGGCTCGATCCACGCTGGCAGATCGCCGGCCATGCGGTGGTGCTCGAACGCCTGATCTGTTCAATGATCGAGCAGTTCTGGCCGAAATCGATGCTGTCGCTCGGCAAGGCCAACAGGAAGGAGCTGGCCGATCTTGTCGCAGCTCTGGTGCGCACCGTTTTCGTCGACACCGAAATTTCCGTTTCCCTGCGCTTCAACGAGCAGCGCCACAGCCACCAGCGCCAGCTCGCCGAACAGCGCAAGGCGGGTGAAGCAGAGGCGTTGGCCTTGTTTGGCGATGTCACCCAGGCGCTTGGCCGCGGCGATCTCTCCGTTCGCACGCCCAATGACGTGGCCGTTGCCTACCAGCCGCTGGCCCAGGACCTGAACGGCGCGCTCGATGCCACGCAGAACGCGTTCATCGGCATCTCCGATCGCACTGCGAGGATTGAAACATCGTCGCACGACCTTGCCGGCCAGACCGGGCAATTTGCCGTAAGAGCGCAGGAACAGTCCGAAGTGCTCGGCGAGACCGTCAGGTCGCTTGGCGCAATCGCCGATCGGGTCAAGCATAATGCCGGCCAGACACGGGCGGCGGAAAAGAGCGTCGCTGCAACGCGTCAGTCCGCCGAGCATAGTGGCGAGATTGCCGGACAGGCGATTTCTGCCATGGCGGATATCGAAGCGTCGGCCGAAAAGATCGGCCAGATCATCGGTGTTATCGACGAGATCGCTTTCCAGACCAATCTTTTGGCGCTCAATGCCGGCATCGAAGCTGCGCGTGCGGGTGAAAGCGGCCGCGGGTTTGCCGTCGTTGCCCAGGAAGTTCGCGCCTTGGCGCAACGCTCGGGCGATGCGGCCCGCGAGATCAAGCAGCTGGTATCGAGCACGAAATCCCAGGTGGAAGCGGGCGTCGAACGCGTCGGCCGCACGCAGGACGCCATCAGCAGCATTGTCGAGCAGGTTCGCGGTATCAACGATGCCATCGCCGGCATTGCCAATGAAACCGCCGAGCAGGTCACCAGCCTTCAGACTGCGACCTCCGATCTTAGCCGTATCGGCGCCGAAATCGGCGCGAGTGCCCATCAGGCGGCCGGCGCCAAAGAGACCTGCGACGACCTGCACACCGTTATTCTCGAACTTGGCCAGACGATCCGCCAGTTCCATGTCCAGCGGCAGGCGCCGAAGGCCACGGCTATATCGTCCTATTCAACCCCGGCCATCGTGTCCCCAACCGGACGGCAGGACGAAATCGCCGGCGGAAGCAATGACGATTTTGAGGACGGCTACGGCCTTAAGGGTCGCCTTGCCGGGTTGGGGCGCTGATGCAGAGCCGCCGCAAACACACTCTGCCGGGATCGGCGATTTTCGAACTGCAGCATGTGCGCTGGCGTCGGCGTGCCGGAAACCAGTTGAACCATCCGTGTAAATTACTCCCAGCCAGACAAGGAAAGTAGAGATGGCAGCCAAGAAAGCCGCTCGGAAAAGCTTGAGCCTCGCACCGGTCCTCGACCTCAACGAGGCCAACGCGCTGCACGGCAAGTTGATGGGTTTGCGCGGCAATCCGCTGGTGATCGACGCATCGGCCGTCGAGCGCGTCGGCGCACTGTGCGTTCAGGTCCTGATGGCCGGGGCCAAAAGCTGGGAAGAGGATAAACAGTCTTTCACCTTCGCCAAGGTGTCGGACGCATTTGCAAAGACGACACAGCTCATCGGGGTCAATATCGACCATCTGGTGGCAAAGGAGATTTGAGACATGAAAAAGAAAGTTCTCACAGTCGATGATTCCAGAACCATCCGGAACATGCTTCTGGTCACACTGAACAATGCCGGTTTCGAAACGATCCAGGCGGAAGACGGTATCGAGGGCCTTGAAGTTCTCGAAGATGCCAATCCGGACGTCATCGTGACGGATATCAACATGCCGCGTCTCGATGGTTTCGGTTTCATCGAGGGCGTGCGCAAGAACGAGAAATACCGGGCAATCCCGATCCTGGTCCTGACGACGGAAAGCGATGCGGAAAAGAAGAACCGCGCGCGTCAGGCAGGCGCTACCGGCTGGATCGTCAAGCCTTTCGATCCGACCAAGCTGATCGATGCTATCGAGCGCGTAACCGCATAACGCCAGGATTCCCCTCATGGATATGAACGAAATCAAAGAGATTTTCTTCCAGGAATGCGAGGAGCAGCTCGCCGAACTGGAATCCGGTCTCCTGAGGCTCAATGACGGCGACCGCGATCCGGAAACGGTGAATGCGGTTTTCCGTGCGGTCCACTCCATCAAGGGTGGTGCCGGCGCTTTCGGATTGGATGATCTTGTCTCTTTCGCACACGTGTTTGAGACCACGCTTGATTGCGTTCGTTCCAACAAGCTGGAACCGACCCAGGACGTCCTGAAGGTGATGCTGAAATCGGCCGACGTGCTGGCCGACCTCACCAATGTCGCGCGCGACGGCGGCAGCGTCGATCAGGCCCGCTCGGTGCAGCTGATCCGCGAACTCGAGGCGCTTGCCAAGGGCGAAGCGCCACCTGCCGCTTCGGCTTTGGAACCGGCTGCACCCAAGGCCGCTGCGGCAAAGCCTGCTGCCGTTGCCAAGCCCGCGCCGGTCGAACCGGTTGTCAATGAGCACGGCTTTGCGCCCGTCGCTTTCTCCTTCGAGGATTTCGGCGGCGATGACGATGAAACGCCAGGCGATCTTCCGGCCTACGACATCGTCTTCAAACCGAAGTCGGAACTCTATACCAAGGGCAACGAAGCAACGCTGCTCCTGCGCGACCTCTCGCGCCTCGGTGAAATGAGCATCCATTGCAACATGGATAGCCTGCCGCCGCTCGACCAGATGGACCCGGAAGCCGCCTATTTCTCCTGGAAGGTGTCGATCAAGACCGACAAGGGCGAAGACGCCGTGCGCTCGGTCTTCGAATTCGCCGAGTGGGACTGCGATCTTGACGTGACGGCTCTGGAAACCGGTGAAACTGCGGAATCCGACAGCGACGACCTGCCGATGCAGCCGGTCCCGTTCGATCTCTCCGCGCTCGATGGCGAGCTCGATGTGCCGCTCGGCGTGGTCGAAGAGGAAGAACAGATCGCTGCAGTCCAGCAAGCGGTCGCTGCCGCCGAAGCGGCATCCAATGTCGTCCAGATGGCCGCCGGCGCATCGCGCGCTACCGCAAGCGACAAGGGCGCAGCCGCCGCAGCGGCCCAGAACAATGCCCAGCAAGCCTCCTCGGCCGCTGCCCCGACCATCCGCGTCGATCTCGATCGTGTCGACCGGCTGATCAACCTCGTCGGCGAACTGGTCATCAACCAGGCCATGCTGTCGCAAAGCGTCATTGAAAATGACTCGAACGGCGTTTCCTCGATCAACATGGGTCTGGAAGAGCTGCAGCAGCTGACCCGTGAGATCCAGGACTCGGTCATGGCGATCCGCGCCCAGCCGGTGAAGCCGGTGTTCCAGCGCATGGCCCGCACGGTCCGCGAAATTGCCGATATCACCGGCAAATCGGTTCGCCTCATCACCGAGGGTGAAAACACCGAAGTCGACAAGACGGTCATCGACAAGCTCGCCGAGCCGCTGACCCACATGATCCGCAACGCCGTCGATCACGGCCTCGAGATGCCGGAAAAGCGAATTGCCGCCGGCAAGAATGCCGAAGGCACCGTCAAGCTGACCGCCAAGCATCGCTCGGGCCGCATCGTCATCGAGCTTTCCGACGACGGCGCCGGTATCAACCGCGAGAAGGTTCGCCAGAAGGCGATCGACAACGACCTGATCGCAGCCGATGCCAACCTGTCGGACGAGGAAATCGACAACCTGATCTTCCACGCAGGCTTTTCCACCGCCGACAAGGTCTCTGACCTTTCCGGACGCGGTGTCGGCATGGATGTAGTCAAGCGCTCCATCCAGGCGCTCGGCGGCCGCATCAACATCTCTTCGAAACCGGGACACGGCTCGGTTTTCACAATGAGCCTGCCGCTGACGCTCGCCGTGCTCGACGGCATGGTCGTGACGGTTGCCGGCCAGACGCTGGTCGTGCCGCTGACGGCGATCGTCGAAACCCTGCAGCCGGATGCGGCAGCAATCCATTCGTTCGGCGCGACGCAGCGGCTGATCTCGATCCGCAACTCGTTCTGCCCGCTGGTCGATGTCGGCCGCATCCTCAACTTCCGCGCAACCCAGGCCAATCCGGTCGAAGGCGTGGCGCTTCTGGTGGAATCCGAAGGCGGCGGCCAGCGCGCTCTGATGGTCGATGCCATCCAGGGCCAGCGTCAGGTCGTCATCAAGAGCCTTGAGGCCAATTATACCCACGTGCCCGGCATCGCCGCGGCCACCATTCTCGGCGACGGTCGCGTCGCTCTCATCCTGGACGTCGATGCCGTCGTTTCGGCGTCGCGCGGCCAGTCCCTTCAACTCGAATCATCGCTGGCTGCCGCAGGGTAGGACTTATGACGTATCTGGCAAAAAATCTGGCGAATGGTGGACGCGAGCTGATCGCGTTCCGCATTGGGAATCAGGAATTCTGCGTCAACGTCATGTCCGTGCGGGAAATCCGCGGCTGGACGCCGGCAACGCCGATGCCACATGCGCCGCAATATGTCCTTGGCCTGATCAACCTGCGCGGCGCGGTGCTGCCGATCATCGACCTTTCCGCCCGTCTCGGCATGAAGCCGGCCGAACCGACAGTGCGCCATGTCATCATCGTGACGCAGGTCGAGAACCGGGTCGTCGGCATCCTCGTCGAGGCGGTCTCCGATATTCTGACGATCAAGGACGAAGACATCCAGCCGACACCGGATATGACGTCAGAGTTCGAGCGGACATTTGCCCGCGGCATCCTTGCGATCGAAGGGCGGATGATCTGCCTGATCGAACTGGAAGCCGTGTTTCCTCATACTGAAAGTGAAGCTGCATGAGCATGCCGGCCGCCTTTGACAGCAAGCTATCCCCGGACGAGTGCCTGGCGAGCGGAGAATATCCGCTGACCCGCCGCGACCTCGTGGAGATCGCTGCGATGATTTATGCCGACGCCGGCATCTACCTGAATGAATCGAAGGCTTCGCTCGTCTACTCGCGGCTTTCCAAGCATATCCGCAACATCGGCTTGAAGGGGTTTCGCGAATATTGCCAGCTGGTTTCATCGCCGGCCGGTGCCGCCGAACGCCGCGACATGCTTTCGCACCTGACGACGAATTTCACCCGCTTCTTCCGCGAGAACCATCATTTCGAGCATCTGAAATCCGACGTTCTGCCGGAACTTCTGGCGCGCGCCAGAAATGGCGGCCGGGTGCGGATCTGGTCTGCGGCCTGCTCGGACGGGCAGGAGCCCTATTCGATTGCGCTGACGGTTCTGTCGATGCTGCCGAATGCGGCGGACTACGATTTCCGTATTCTTGCGACCGATATCGACCCCAAGATCCTGGCACTGGCCCGGGCCGGCGCCTATGACGCGACCGCCCTTGAGACCGTCAGTCCGGCGATGCGCAAGCAATGGTTCACTGAAACCTCGGTCAACGGCCGCCAGAAGTGGCAGGTCGATGACCGGGTGAAGAAACTGATCACCTTCAACGAACTGAACCTGATGGCGCAGTGGCCATTCAAGGGACAGTTCGACGTGATCTTCTGCCGTAACGTCGTCATCTATTTCGACGAGCCGACCCAGATGAAAATCTGGTCACGGTTTGCCGGCATGCTCAATCCCAAGGGGCATCTCTATATCGGTCATTCCGAACGTGTGTCCGGCGACGCAAAATCGGTGTTCGACAATATCGGCATCACCACCTATCGCTACACCGGCAAGCCTCATGGAGGCCGCTCATGAGTGCTGCGCGCGTTCTTGTCGTTGACGATTCCGCCACGATGCGCGGGCTGATCACCGCCATCTTGAGCAGCGATCCGGAGGTCCAGGTTATCGGCCAGGCTGCGGATGYCATGCAGGCCCGCCAGGCGATCAAGGATCTCGATCCCGACGTCGTCACGCTCGACATCGAGATGCCCAACATGAACGGGCTGGAATTTCTCGAAAAAATCATGCGCCTGCGCCCGATGCCGGTCATCATGGTTTCGACGCTGACGCACAAGGGCGCGGAAGCGTCGCTGGCGGCTTTGGAAATCGGTGCCTTCGATTGCGTCGGTAAACCGCTGCCGGGCGATCCGCATCCGTTCCGCGATCTGGCTGAAAAGGTCAAGGCAGCTGCCCGGTCGCAGCGCAAGCACATCATCACCGGCAACAAGATCGCGGCGCCGAGTGCTGCCAACGCCAACGGGGCTTCCGATTATAGAGCTGGAAGAAAGATCATCGCGATCGGCTCGTCCACCGGCGGTGTCGAAGCACTGATTACCGTCCTGCAGAAATTCCCGGCCAATTGCCCGCCGACGGTGATCACGCAGCATATGCCGCACACATTCACGAAAAGCTTTGCCGAGCGTCTCAATCGCCTTTGCGCGCCAACGGTCACTGAGGCCACGGACGGCGCCCGGCTGGAAATCGGCAAGGTTTATCTGGCCCCCGGCGGAGAGCGTCACCTGCAGGTCGTCAATCCCACGTCACCCAGCTGCCGTCTCCTGGATCGTGAGCCGGTGAATGGCCATCGCCCGTCCGTCGATGTGCTGTTCGATTCCGTCGCGGAACTCGCTGGCCGGAATGCGGTCGGCGTCATTCTCACCGGTATGGGCCGTGACGGCGCATCCGGTCTTTTGAAAATGCGCCACGCAGGCGCCCGCACATTCGGTCAGAATGAAAAAACCTGCGTCGTGTATGGAATGCCGAGGGTTGCCTATGAACTGGGCGCCGTCGAAACCCAACTACCCCTCGGCTCAATCGGGGAAGAAGTCCTGAAAAGCACCGCCGCCCGAAGAGAAGGAAGCGAATAAATGTCCCTAGCGGAAAAAATCAAAGTTCTGATCGTTGACGATCAGGTCACCAGCCGCCTGTTGCTGGGTGATGCCCTGCAACAGCTTGGTTTCAAGCAGATCACCGTCGCTGGCGATGGCGAGCAGGGCGCCAAGATCATGGCGGCACAGCCGCATCATCTGGTGATCTCCGATTTCAACATGCCGAAGATGGATGGCCTTGGCCTGCTTGCGGCCGTGCGCAACAATCCGGCCACCAAGAAGGCTGCCTTCATCATGCTGACGGCCCAGGGCGACCGCGCGCTGGTCACCAAGGCTGCGGCGCTCGGCGCCAACAACGTGCTGGCCAAGCCCTTCACGATTGAAAAGATGAAAGCTGCGATCGAAGCCGTATTTGGGGCATTGAAATGATCACTGAGGCTGCGATCAAGCGCGTGCATGTCATTCAGGGCGAATGGAAGGTGGTCAACGATCCGGACGTCGTGCTCTCGACCATCCTCGGTTCCTGTGTGGCAGCGTGCATGCGTGATCCGGTCGCGGGCGTCGGTGGCATGAACCATTTCCTTCTGCCAGGTTCGGCGGATGCGATTTCATCAGGCGGCGATGCAACACGTTACGGCGTGCATCTGATGGAACTGCTGATCAACGGGCTCCTGAAGAAGGGTGCTCGCCGCGAGCGGCTTGAGGCGAAGATCTTCGGCGGTGCGAAGACGATCGCCCGCTTCTCCAACGTCGGTGAGCAGAATGCGCTGTTTGCGCGCCAGTTCCTGATGGACGAAGGGATCCAGGTGGTCGGTGAGAGTACCGGTGGAGATCACGGCCGCAAGCTCGAATACTGGCCGCTCAGCGGCCGTGCCCGGCAGTATGCGCTGACGGGCGTGGAAACGCAGAAAGCCGTCGCCCAGGAACAGCGCCCGAGGCCTGTTCCCAAGCCGGCCGACAATGCGATCGAATTTTTCTAGCGCTTGGGCGCTATCCCGGGGAGCCCCGGGATGTGCTTTGGCAAAGTGTTTAGCGTAGCCGTTCGGCAGGGGTAGTTCCGGACGGCATTTGTTGCCAGCGTGAGGGCGTTTAATGCTGACTGAAATGAAGAGCCATATGCCTCACGTCGATGAGGCGCTTCCGGATGTGATGATGCGCATCGTCTCGGAACTCTACGATGTGGCGTATCTCATCGAGCGGATCGAACCGATGCTCAGCGATATCCATGGCGAGGCGGTTTTGGAATCGGCTGATCGGATCAAGGTCCTGCAGGGCATCGATCTGGCCGTCCAGAAGACGCGCGGGCTTGCGGAGTTCATCGATACCGTCACCGCGGCCATTCCGCAGTCGTGGCTTGTCGATGTGACCACCGCGCTCAATCTCGTCAAGCTTGCCGACATGCAGAAATCGCTTGGAAACGGCATGCTGCGCCACGGCCATTCCCAGCCGCTGACCGAGGCGGCAGGCGATTTCGAGGCTTTCTAGCCGATATTGTCGCTCTTTCAATAGTTTGCGCCGCCTCGACAACCATATCGAGGCGGCGGTTTTGTTTTTTGAACCGTCGTTGAAGCCGCGGAAGTTTTGTACGGCAGCCAAAAGCGCGCTTCCAAGACAAGTTCGCGCAAGTTTCGTTTTCTAGTGTGCCAATCGGGACTGGTAGATTTACGCGTGATTTGACGAAGCACAGGCGCCGGATCGGCCCAGCAACCCGAATGTTTGGATCTGCGTATGTTCACTCGCCAGGCGATGTTGTCTGAACGGAACATGTGCCACTGGGTGCGGAAACAGAATGAATCTGTTGGATCAACTTTCGACGGTCACGAAAAACCTGGCCGGTCTCGGACAGGGTAAGCTCATCGCGCTGGTTGCAGCCGGAGTTATCGCAGTCGGTATCGTTCTCGCTGCCGGGCTCTACGTCAACAAACCCTCGTATGAAACGCTCTATGTCGGCCTTGAAAACAACGACCTGAACCAGGTCAGCGTTGCCCTTGCCGAGGCCAACATCAATTTCGAAGTCGGCTCCGATGGGACAAGCATTCAGGTGCCGGTTGGCACGACTGGCAAGGCCCGGCTGTACCTGGCCGAGCGCGGCCTGCCCAACAGCGCCAATGCCGGTTACGAACTCTTCGACAATGTCGGTTCGCTGGGTCTCACCTCCTTCATGCAGGAAGTCACCCGGGTCCGCGCCCTCGAAGGTGAGATCGCCCGCACGATCCAGCAGATTTCGGGAATTTCCGCCGCCCGCGTCCACATCGTCATGGCCGACCGCGGCAGCTTTAGAAAGGCCGAACAGAACCCGACGGCCTCCGTCATGATCCGCGCCAGCGCCAATATCGGCCGCAATGCTGCAGCCTCGATCCGCCATCTGGTGGCTTCGTCGGTTCCGGGCCTGGGCATTGACGACGTGACGATTCTGGATTCCACCGGCCAGCTTCTGGCCTCCGGTGACGATCCTGCCAACAGTGCGATGAACCAGTCGCTTGGCATCATCCAGAACGTCCAGAGGGAAATCGAAAGCAATATCGACAAGGCTCTGACGCCTTTCCTCGGCATGGACAACTTTCGCGCCAGCGTCACCGCCAAGCTGAACACCGATACCCAGCAGATCCAGGAAACGGTCTTCGATCCGGAATCGCGGGTCGAGCGTTCGACGCGCGTCACCAAGGAACAGCAGAAATCCAGCCAGCAGCAGCCCGACAATGCCGCGACCGTTCAGCAGAACGTTCCGCAGGCGGCTCCCACGGGCGGCGCTACCGGACCTCAGTCGAACGACCAGACCGAGAAGAAGGAAGAGCAGACCAATTACGAGATCAACTCGAAGACCGTTGCCACCGTCAAGAGCAGCTACACTCTGGAAAAGCTTTCCGTCGCCGTGGTGGTCAACCGCGGCCGGGTTGCCGCCATGGTCGGCGAAGGTGCGGACCAGGCGAAAATCGACGCCTATATCCAGGACATGCAGAAGATCGTCGCATCGGCCGTTGGCCTGGACCCGGCGCGCGGCGACATGATCACCTTGACGGCGATGGATTTCGTCAACACGCAGCTGCTCGACGAAGCGGTTGCCGGTCCGGGTATCATGGAAACGCTGACCCGCAATCTGGGCGGCATCATCAATGCGCTTGCCTTCGTCGCGGTGGCTTTCGTGGTGGTGTGGATGGGGATGCGTCCGCTGGCCCGCTCGATGGGCCTGGGTGGCGGCGCCGCTCAACTTGCCGAGAACGAACCGGTCGGTCTGGAACTGCCGGACTTCTCGCCAGCTGCGAACGGCGGTGCCGGAGGCGCGCTCATGGAAGGCTTCGGATCCGACTTCGGCTTCGACAGCACCGACGACCTGCTCAGCCTGGGGGACGACAGCGAAGGCGGCTTCAACCGGCGCGTCAAGGAAGGCCCGGAGCGGCGGCTTGCCCGCATGGTGGAAATCAGCGAAGAACGTGCCGCCAAGATCCTGCGCAAATGGGTCGCCGAGAAAGCCGCCTGACAACGGACGCTGTCTCTGTCGCATACCAAATGCTCAGAAAACCCACTTTGCCGAACCGGCCCCCGAAAGTTGGACATCAACCTTCGGGGGCCGGTTCGTGCGGGGGAATTTTTTATTTGCACAGGATAATGTGTAACCCAACTCAGGGTAGTTGGCTTCCGACAGGATTTCACCCTGGGTATAGGATGAAATTCGGACCGCGCATCTGGATGGAGCGGCAGCGGGTGGCAATGGGATTTTGCCTCGAAAAGCTAGACTCGCGGCCGTTTCCTGTATTGCTTTGTCATCCGGCCACGGCCGCAAGAATCGGGCGCAGCCTGGAAGATGTAACGCGGCATCCCGGGATTCGTTATATTTAACAAATTGTTAATTTTTCTCTGGGGAAAAGGACGTTTGTCTGCCGGTTTGATCGTGGGGAGGCAGGTATTGATTCCAGATGTCAGTACTAATTCAGTTTCTGTGAACTATTATAAGAGATGAATTTTGAATATTTCTTCGATTTGCATTCACGGAAGGGATTTAAACCGTGGGCGGCGATGATGTAATTCGGCAACATCAATTGAAACAAATAGAAAAATGAAAACTTGACAAATGGCGGCGATTCAAAAATCTCCGATTTGATTTGCTGTTTTAGTGTTTCGAAAGACACGCCGCACGGCTCCGTTTGATGAGAAACGAGGTTTTCCGGGCGAAGATTCTTCAAAAGAAAGAAATGATTACAATCATTTAGGATTTTCTGGTTTTATGACTTCCAGTCCCTCATCGATTTCCTGCGCATTTGAGTGCGAATCGATTCATGGATTTCTCAAATAGTAAACCCCAATAAGGGGGCAGTAGTTTTTCGCGAGGGGCGATGTACATTTTATGTAGTGATTCGCGTACCTGATTCGCGTGTGTCGAAGAATGCGGAACGCTTCGATACAGTTGCCGGCGGTGGCGGTGAAAACGCTTGATTGAGCACGGACGAATCCATCACGGGGGTAATGTCATGGATGCTCTACAGACAGAGGTTGCGACGTGGCCGTTGCCAGGGTCGGTCGCGCGCGGTGTTGGGCGGGTTCCTTCCAAAGAGCAGCTCATTCGCAGGCTTGGCGAGTTCGCCGGACGCGGCAATCTGAACAAGGGGCTGGCGGCCCTGACCGACTATGTGGGGGCAACCCACTATTTGCTCGCGCGCTATGATCTGTCGCAGGATGAAGGCCTGGATTTTGTCGTCTGTTCGGACTGGCCATTCGACGTGGTCAAGCGCCTCGGAAAGGTGATGTCGCAACTCCACGCCAAGACCAACGAGATGGAGAAATGTCTTTCGGTGATGCAGCCGGTGTTCATGAGCCTGCCCGACGACATCGACATCAGCCGCGGCATCAGCCGCGAATATTGCGCCATAACCTTCAATGTCGGGCGCGCCCGGCTGTCGCTGATGCTGCTCTTCCCGCAGGACGTGATCCTTTCGCAGGAAAGCCTGCGGGACGTCGGTCTGCTGACCGGTTATTTTGCAAGCTTCACAAATGAGCGCGGCGTGCGCACCGACCGAGATTTCGAACTGACGGAACGCGAGCTGGAATGCCTCTTCTGGATCGCCGAGGGCAAGACCAGCGACGAGATTGCGGTCATCCTCGGCATCTCGCGCAACACGATCAACAATTACATCACCAGTGTCATGCGCAAGACGGCAACGAAGACCCGCTCCGAGGCCATCGCCTATGCCGTCCGCAACAATCTCGTCTAGGAGGCCGGTCATGACCTATTTCCTCCCGCATGGGCGCGCAGGCGATGACGCCAGGACAGTCAGGCAACAGGCGAGGGCGTCAAGGGCGGCAACGCTGGTGACGCGGCTGCTGGCGATGCAGAAGCAGATCAACGCCAAGAATTTCGCCGTTCTGCGGCTGAACGGAAACGGCCTTCCGGCAACGCGCAAGTTGAGCTGTGTCCTCGATAATTGGGGCGCCGATACCGAGGTCATGGCGCATGAACTGGTCGCTGCCTATGGCGGCGAAATGCTCGCGCATCTCGATGCGTCGCTGCTGCCGGTGCTGTGGAACGGCATAGGCGAGCATCAGGCGGCGGAGACGCCGGACTTTGCCCGCTTCACCCAGCGTCTTTCCGCTCGCATCCTGCCCTATTCCGGGATTGCCCTGCCGGTCAGGCTTGGCGCCCAAGGCAATGGCTATGTCGTCTTCATGGGAAGCTATATCGACGTGTCGAGCGAGATGATCATCGATCTGCATGGTCGTAGCTGCCAGATCATGACCGATCTTCTCGCAGCCGACGAAAGACGCATGCTTCCGTCCGAATCGCTCAGCGACCGCGAGATCGGCTGCCTGCAAATGGCCGGCGACGGCTATATCAGCGAAGAGATCGCCGAGAAGATGGGATTGTCGGTGCATACGGTCAACGCCTATCTCGGGGCCGCGACGACCAAGCTGGATTCGGTCAACAGAATCCAGGCGATCGCCAAGGCTATTCGTCTCGGTTATATCAGCTGATTGTTTTTTGGCCGTCATGGCCTGTATCCGGAACTCTGCTCGACCGGAATTCAATTCGCCCGAAACTCAACTCGCAAGAGCGGTCGGATAGGATTTGACGAATTTCGCCGCGTTCAGGCTCTGGGCCAGGAACGCCGTATTCTCGTCCGGATCGCTGGACGGGCTTTGAAATGCGATATGGTTGATCTCTAGACCGGCCGAATCCTTGCCCAGGGCCAGCTGCGCATAGACGGTAACGCCGTCCGGCTTCAATTCGAGATCGAGCGTAATTTCCGGCTCGGTGCCCCAGTCGAGCGAATAGTTGCCGCCGATGCCGAAGTTCACGATACCGGGAAGAAAATAGAGTTCTGCGGCCGATGACACCAGGTCCGCCAGGCTCCCATGCGATTCAAAACGCAGCATCGCGATAAAGTCGGCGGCATCGATCAACCGCAATTCCGTCGCAACCGGACGGATCGCATCGGCTACTATTTTCTCGCGTTGTTCCGAATATTCGCATTTTTTCATTGGGATCACGTCATCCGTTTCGGCTGCGTTGCATAGATCCGGTGAATGAGTTCGGCGACCGCCTTGTAAAACACCGGTGGAATCACACTATCCACCGAGACTTGCGCAAACATTGAGCGTGCGAGAGGCGGGTCTTCGAAAACCGGGATGCCGTTTTTCTCCGCGATCTCGCGGATTTTCAGCGCGACGAGGTCCTGCCCCTTGGCGACCACCACCGGCGCATCGCCCTCCTCGCGGACATAGCGCAACGCAACGGCATAGTGCGTCGGGTTTGCGATAACCAGCGTGGCGCGCGGAACCGAGGTAATCATGCGCCTGCGGGCCCTGTCACGGGCAATCGAGCGAAGCCGCGCGCGGATGATCGGGTCGCCCTGCGACTGTTTCAGCTCTTCCTTGACCTCTTGTTTCGTCATTCTGAGTTCGGTGTACCAGTGGTGTCGTGTCCAGAAGAAGTCGGCGATGGCGATGACGGCCGTCGAGATCAGAATGACGATCATGATCTGGTTGAAGTCTTTCGATATCGTCCCGAAAATCGTCAAGGGATCGGAAAACATCGAATCGAGCGTGGCGTAATAGTCGTTCCACAGCGTGAGCACGATGATCACCGAAACGATCGCCACCTTTGCAAATGCCTTGGCGAATTCAACGATGCCTTGAATGCCGTAGATGCGCTTGAAACCGCCGATCGGCGAAATCCGGTTCATCTTCGGTGCAACGCGGTCGAGTACCGGGCTCGGCAGGTTCTGCAGAATGGACGAACCGATCCCGAATACGATCAAAAGCACGAAAAACGGGATGAGCAACGCGCCGGCCTTCCAGAAGAGGTGCGACACCAGCGCAACGACGTCCGTTGCCGTATTGAGCTGCCAGGCTTCCGGTTGCTCGAAAATATCCTTCAGGGATTCAGCCACTGTGGCGAACCCCTGCGGCAGGAAAAAAACGACAAAGATATAGATGGCCACGACCGAGGCGAACATGGTGACCTCGCGCGAGAAGGGCGTGTTGCCCTTCTCGATGGCGTCGGTCATTTTTTTCTCGGTCGGCGATTCTGTTTTACTGTCTTTGTCCTGATCGTCCGACATCGGATGAAGACCTCTTGCATCTGGCGGCAGCAATGATTGCTGTCAAACCTGTTGTGAGCCGGGGCAAGAGGGCATGCAAGGAAGATATGCGCGCGAAGCCAACGCTTCACAGAAAGTAGGCGGATGCGGGCGGGCGCCTGCAGTGCCGCGCGTCATTCATGACGTGCAAAGGTCGCTGTAGCAGCAAAAAGCCCTTCAACCGGGGACGGGTGAAGGGCTTTGCGTAGCGGTTCGGCGGTAAAGCAGCGGTCGGCCTAATTAGGCTGCCACCGCCTCCTTTTCCTTCAGTTCTATCTGGCCGCTCGCCGCGAGGCGAATGGCTTCCTGCGTGATCGAGCGGCGGGCAATGGCGATATCGCGCGGATTGATGCCGGTGTCGCCAGCCGCAAGATCCGATTCGATCATGCGGCGCTGGCGCGCGCCGATCGAGGCAAGCACCGATTCGCGCAGTTCCATGCTGGAGCCGCGCAGCGCCATGGTGATGATGTCGCCCGATACGTCGTTGAACAGCTGCACGCGGCTGCGCTGAGGCATGTAGAGAACGTCGTCGAACAGGAAGATCTTCGGGCGAACCTTCTTGACCGATTCGGTACTGAGCGATTCCAGCGAGGCAAGCAGCGTATCGACCTGGGTCTTTTCCAGCTCGTTCATGACCTCGGCGATCTTCATCGATCCGGCCGAGTTCCTGTCGGCGTCGATTTCGCGCATCAGTTCGACGACACGAGCCTCGATGATCTGCGCCGCCTTGGGGCTGACGCTCTTCATGTTGACGGCACGGTTGATGATGTCGGCACGGCCGCTTTCGGGCAACTGCAACAAAACCTTTGCGCCGAACGTCGATGGCATCATCGACAGGACATAGGCGATGGTCTGCGCATGTTCCTTGCCCAGGCTCTGGGCGACGAAAACCGGGTCGGAATCCTGCAGGCGGTCCCAGATATTGGCTTCATAGGCGGCAAAGGCCGTGCGGCGGCCGAGCAGTCCATCGACTTCATCCGGCGTCAGGCCTTCCTCGAGAATGCCTTCGATGGCCTTGGCATTGTCCATCAGGCCGGCGCCTTCGGTGAACAGGTCCTCGAACTCGTTCACCAGGATTTCCAGTTCGTGGGGTGGGATCGAGCGAAGCGACTGCGCTGAAGCGATGATGCCCTGCAATTCACTCTGCGTGAAGAATTTCAACAGCTTGCCGGCAATGGGCTTGCCCATTGCCAGGAGAACCGCGGCGGCTTTGTCCATCTGGGTGAGTGGCCGGGTGGGCGCCGAAGCTTCGAAATTGTCGAAATCCATCATGGATTGATCCTCATGACCCTAACCGGGTTCAAACTTTACTGGTACCCTTGATTTCGATGAGTTTTACACCGAAACGCGTTTCGTCTTCGTCGAGCACGGTGATTTCGCCGCGGCCGATGACCCGGCCGTTGACGACGATTTCCACCGGTTCGCCGATCCTGCGGTCGAGTGCGATCGTTGCACCTTCCGTCAGGTTCATCAGGCCGGAGACCTGCATGCGGCTGGTGCCGAGAACGATCTGGACGTCGATCGGAATGTCCATGATCAGGTCGAGGTTGGCCGCCATGCCGCTGCCGGGTTCGCCGGCAGGCTGATCCTCGRGCGTGTCGCCGCCGAATGCCGCTCCGCCGAACGAGCCGGCGTCGAAGGTTGACGAAGCCGTACCCTGCTCGATATCGGCAAAGCCGCTGCCGGCGCCGAAATCACCGCCGAAGCTGCTGAGATCGCTTTCAGCTGCGAATGTGCTGCCGAAATCCGATGCTTCGCCGACAGCCGGTGCAGCAGCGAAATCCATGCCGAAATCGTTGTCCAGCCCGGTCCCGGTGGCATCGCTTTGCAGGACGCCACGCAGATCGTCGATGGCCTGATCGAGCTCGGCATCGCCGCCGCTCAGAATCGCCTGGTCTTCTTTTGGTGCTTTCTTCGGTGCCATGTGCAAACTATTCCAGTTGAAACTTGCCCCAACCATGTTGCCGGGGTGGGCAGGGGGTTTTTAACTCATCAGGTGGTGGAGAATGTCGCTCTCCGAACCGTGGGTATCCTTGATCCGCACCGTGTATTTCGCGCCGGATCGCCCGAGTTCGCAGATATAGAGGTCGCGGCCGTTGGCATTGATCTCGACGCGCACATCCTTGGCATCCTGGAACGGAATGACGTCGCCGGGTTGAAGGCGGCTGATTGTGTCGAGCGTCAGGCTTTGCAGCTTGATGCGCGCTTCAAGGCTCACAGTGGAACGGCGGACCTGCTGTTCGAGCTGTTCGCCCCACGCACCCTTGGCCTTGCGGCCCTGACCGATGCCCTTGGGGAAAATGACCGCCGTCTTCAGCAGGGTCTGCTGCGGGACGATGATCGAGAAGGTCGAAAGAACCGGGCCGAGACCCATCGTGACGTTGATGCAGGCGGCATAGACATCAACGACATCCGGATCGGCAGCCGGCCGCTGGCTGGCATTGTAGGGGCGCCCGACCACCGGCTCGAAGCTCCCGGCAACGCTGACCGCCGATTTCAGCACGTCGGCGACCTTTTCGAAGATCATCGTGGCAACATCGAGCTCGATGTTGGAGAGCGACCGGGGCTTGGGTTCCTCGATGGCGTTTGCCGGTGCGCCGAGGAGTATCTCCATCAGCGTGATGATCACCGGGCTGTCGCAGCTGATGACGAAATCGGAGCACCAGTTGCGCAAGGTCGTGTCGCACAGGGCGACGCCATTGCCGAGATTGGCGATCAATTCGCTCTTCAGGCCCATGTCGAAGCCCGCGTAACCGATCTCGATGGCCAGGCCGGTTTCGTTGTGGAAAATGTCCGGCAGGAATTCGGCAAAGACATGCCCGATCTCGCCGCACAGCTTGCCGATTGTCTTGGTATCGCCGAGCGCGCCGGTCATCCGGGCGAGCAGTTTGCGGTCGAAAGTGTATACGTTGTTCTTGCTCGCTGAGGTCATCGGATCAGGCCGCCTTGCTTTCGCCGCCGCCGCCGGGGTTCATCATTTCCTGCTCCACGGCGTCGATCGAAGGACGCTCATAGGCCGAAATGGTCTTGCGGCCGTATTCGAGCGCGACCTGCGGAACCGAGCCGTTCATGTAGGCGAGCAGGGTCTGCTTGACGATGATGTAGAGGCGGTTCTGCTTGTCGCGAACGGCCTTGATGTTGGCGATCACGGGGCTGGCGATACAGTAGGACAGGAAGATGCCGAGCATGGTGCCGACGAGGGCGGCGGCGATCTTGCCGCCGAGAATCTCCGGTGCTTCGGAAATGGCGCCCATCGCCTTGATGACGCCGAGAACGGCCGCGACGATGCCGATGGCCGGGAAGGCGTCGCTCATTGTCGTCAGTGCGTGATAGGGCTTCATCTTGTCATGGGTGATGGTGTTGATTTCCTCGTCCATCAGCGCCTCGATCTCGTGCGAACGGGCGTTGCCGATGATGATGAGGCGGACGTAGTCACAGATAAACGCCGTCAGTTCCTTGTTCTTCAAGACGGTTGGAGCCGACTGGAAGATTGAGGATTCATCGGGGTTGTCGATGTGGCTTTCGATCTCGTTGCGCGATTTCGTGCGCAGGTCTCGCATCAGGCTGTAGAGAACACCCAGCGTGTCGAGATAGTTGCGTTCCTTCGGCACCTTGTGGGTGAAGGCCTCGCCGAGTGCCTTGCCGGTATCCTTCAGCACCTTCATCGAATTGGCCATGATATAGCCGCCGACGCCCGCGCCGCCGATGATGACGAGCTCGAAGGGCTGGTTCAGGACCTCCATATGGCCGCCCATGGCAATGAAGCCGCCGAGGATACAGCCCAATGTCAAGAGGAGCCCGATGATGATGTTCATTTCGATACCTGCCGCAATGGTGGATTTTCGACGGTATCGTTAGGCCGCCAGCCTTGCGTGAGGCTGGCTGTCGGCCACATTTGCGGGGCCTTGCGGGGAAACAGGTTCGCGCAAGCAACAGCCGTCAGGTTTCCGTTCAATCGGCGCGTGGTGCGTCATTTCCAATGGATGAACGGGGACACGTCGTGACGACGACTTACACCAGCTACCAGATGATAGTCGGCAACCTCACAAAGTCACTGGAGCGGGTGTCCGAGCAACCGGACGTGGCGCGCGAGACCGAATATTACCTGGCCCATATCGGCGACGTCAAAACCATCGACGATTTCTTCGCCGATACGCGTCTTTACAACTACGCCATCAAGGCCCATGGCCTGGAAGACATGGGCTATGCCAAGGCGTTCATGCGCAAGGTGCTGACCGAAGGCATCGACACGGATGACGCGTTTGCCAAGCAGCTGACCGACAGCCGCTATTCGGATCTGGTGGAATCGCTGAATTTTGCCCGCAACGGCACGGCAGCGACCTCCTTTGACAAGGCCCAGAAGGGCGTCGCCGACAAATACATGCGCCAGACGCTGGAGCAGGCGGCAGGCGAAGAAAACGCCGGCGTCCGCCTGGCGCTCTATTTCGAGCGTACCGCTCCATCGATTACCAGTGCCTTCGGATTGCTGGCCGACGACGCCCTGGCGCAGGTCACCCGCACCCTGCTGCAGATGCCGGACGAATTTGCCGCTGCCGATATCGACAAGCAGGCCGCCGCGATCGAAAAGGCAATCGACATCAAGGACTTCAAAGATCCGGCCAAGCTGTCGAAGCTGCTCGAACGCTTTACCGCTCTTTGGGAACTCAACAATTCTTCGGACCCCTACGATCCGCTCGCCGTCTTCGGTTCATCGAGCGGTTACGGCATTTCCTCCGATCTCCTCCTGTCCATCAATACGCTGAAACTCGGGGGACGCTGAGATGCAGACCGGTCTCTATGTTGCCGTCTCATCGCAGATGGCGCTTGAAAAACGCATGAACACGCTGGCCGACAACGTCGCCAATTCCGCCACGGTCGGCTTCCGCTCGACGGAGGTGAAATTCAATCAGGTTCTCGGTGACACGCGGCCGACAAAGGTATCGTTCGTTTCCGAGGGCAAGGAATTCCTCAATACCAACAATGGCGGCCTCAGCCAGACGGGTAACCAGCTGGATTTCGCCATCAAGGGCGATGCCTGGTTCCAGATCGAGACGCCCGGCGGCCAGGCGCTGACGCGTGACGGCCGCTTTACCATGACGGAAACGGGCGATCTGGTCACGCTGCGCGGATATCCGGTGCTCGACGCGGGCGGTGCTCCGATCCGGCTCAATTCGCAGGCCAGCGAAATCAAGGTGAGCGCCGATGGCGCCATTCACCAGGATGGAACCCAGGTTGCGGCGCTCGGTCTCTACGAAGCCAATTTCAACAACGGTTTTTCCCGCCACGATAACAGCGCGGTCATCCCCAACACCGCGGCGGAGCCGGTCGTCGATCGTTTCGATGTCGGCGTGATGCAGGGCTATGTCGAGGAATCCAACGTCAATCCGGTTCAGGAAATGTCGCAGCTGATCATGGTGTCGCGCGCCTTCGAGAACATTTCGGCTCTGATGCGTGACAGCGAGACGTCGTTGAGTGAAGCGATCAAGACGCTCGGCGGCAGCAAGTAACAGGCTTGTTGCTCGACAGGACTAAAGCCACGCCCGGACGCTCCTTTCCGGCATCGCGGGCAGACGGCAGGAACCGGAATGCACAACGACAAAATTCAGATCAGCAATTCATCGACGTCGCTTGCAGCGCTCGCCGGTCTCGTCGGGCGCTATTCCAATCCGGAATTCTCGATCGCACCCGGCGGCCATGTCCAGACGATCTCGGCGGGATACTATACCGTGACCGGCCTTTCCCGGCATGTTCGGCTCGGTGATTTCGTTGCGCACAAGAGTTCGACCGGCGTCCACCTTGGCGAGGTCGTCAAGGTCGAGCAGGAAACGGTGGTCGTCTGCCCGATCGAACCGGGCGATCCGATCGGCATTCACGACACTGTGATCCGCAAGGGTGCCTTCCGCATTGCCCCGACGGAATCTTGGTGCGGCCGCACGATCAATTCGCTGGGCGAACCCATTGATGGACGCGGCCCCCTACTTCAGGGCGATATCCGCCGGCCCATCTCCAATACCGCACCGCCGTCGATGACGCGCAAGCGCGTCGAACACGGATTTCGCACCGGTGTGCGGGCGATCGACATCTTTTCTCCGCTCTGCCTGGGCCAGCGTCTCGGCGTTTTCGCCGGCTCCGGCGTCGGCAAATCGACACTGCTATCGATGCTCGCGCGGGCCGACGCCTTCGACAAGGTGGTCATCGCGCTGGTCGGCGAACGTGGCCGTGAAGTGCGCGAATTCATCGAGGACACGCTCGGCGAAAACCTGTCCAAGTCGGTTGCCGTCGTGGCGACCAGCGACGAAAGCCCGATGCTGCGCAAGATGGCGCCGCTGACGGCCGTGACCATCGCGGAACATTACCGTGATCAGGGCGACAATGTGCTTCTGATCGTCGATAGCGTCACCCGTTTTGCCCATGCCATCCGTGAGGTTGCCACCGCATCGGGCGAGCCGCCGATTGCGCGCGGCTACCCGGCGTCCGTCTTTACCGAGCTGCCACGGCTTTTGGAGCGCGCCGGCCCGGGTGCCGAAGGGGCAGGGACGATTACAGCGATCATCTCCATTCTCGTCGATGGCGACAATCACAACGACCCGATCGCCGACTCGACCCGCGGTATTCTCGACGGACATATCGTCATGGACCGCAGCCTTGCCGAAGAAGGCCGGTACCCGCCGGTCAATCCGCTTGCTTCGGTTTCGCGTCTGGCGCGAAAAGCTTGGTCGCCGGATCAGGAAAAACTTGTCGCGCGCCTGAAATCGTTGATCCATCGTTTCGAGGAGACCCGCGATCTTCGTCTGATTGGCGGTTACCGGCCGGGCAGCGATCCGGATCTGGATATGGCGATCAAGCAGGTTCCCGTCATCTACGACATTTTGAAGCAGACACCCGGCGAGCGGCCGGCCTTCGACGCGTTCACCGACCTTGCAAATGCGCTGAAGGCGGCAGCCAACGCCGGTCAGGCCGGGACTATGCGGAGGGGATAAGGCATGTTTGATTACGACGCCGATGAAATCGTGCCGCAGCGCAAGCGCAGCGAACGCACGCCGCTGATCGACAAGGCGCTGGGTGCGACGGGCGTCGCGCTTGCAGCCGCTGCCACATTCTTTCCCTGGTATGCCTTCCTGCACCAGGACAAGTTCTCGATGCCGGCGCTTTGGCAGGGCAACACGCGCGACGTGCCGGGCCGAGAGGGCCACGGGGGCGCTCCGTCGCCCGCCACGATGATGAACCGCGATGCGGCAACGCAGGCGGCCATCGACCAGCTGACGACGGCCACGGTTCCCAATGCCGGCGAAGCCAAGAAACCCGGCGTCCAGGAAGATCTGGAGCAGCCGTTCCCGTCCGCCACCGGCTTCAAGCTGATGCATGTCGCCAACGGCCGCGCGCTGATCGAAGACAGCAACGGCATGTATATTGTCCGCATCGGTTCCGCACTTCCCGACAACAGCCGTCTTGCGACATTGGAACAGCGCGACGGACGCTGGGTGATGATCACGTCCAAGGGCGACGTGATCCAGGCCGATTGATCCGGCAATTTCCGCTCATCGACAATGACCACGGCCCCATCGGTCTGAGAGATGGCCCAAGGGGTCGCCGTGGCCTTCCTGGCGTCGCGTGCCGGTCGTCATTTTCCGTTTTCCCGGCTCGGGCGGGCCAATTGCTTGGCAAGCCACCCTGCTTTCGCGGCGCCGGCGTCTGCCACCGGTCAATGCGCCATCCACTTCAGTCCCACGCAAGATTGCTTGCCTAGGTTCTCCAGCAACAAGCATGGAGTCGCATGATGCAACCTATACAGCTTTTCGATCTCGCGTCCCGGCAGGCGCAATGGCTGGCAGTCCGCCAGAACGTCGTCGCCGGGAACATCGCCAATGCCAACACGCCGCATTATGCAGCCAAGGACGTCAAGCCGTTCGAAAGCGTGCTGCAGCAGACCGGCTTTCAGATGGCGGCCACCAACCCGGCGCATTTTACCGATGGCAGCAGTGCTGCACAGGTGACGGAAACCAGCATGCTTGACGATGTCGAGGTCCAGCAGTCGGGCAACAGCGTCCGGCTGGAGAAGGAATTGATGAAGACCGGTGAAGTCAAGCGCGACTACGAGCTCAATACCGGGCTGGTCAAGGCATTTCATCGGATGATGCTCATGACGGTACGGAAATAACGGCCATGGATCCTCTGGTTTCAGCTCTCAAGGTTTCGGCCTCCGGTCTCGAAGCGGAATCGACGCGCCTGCGCGTCGTTTCGGAAAACATTGCCAACGCGCGGTCCAGCGGCGATGCGCCGGGAACAGACCCGTATCGCCGCAAGACGGTCAGTTTCGCAGCGGAAATCGACCGCGCCAGCGGCGCATCGACGGTCGAGGTTCAGCGGCTCGGCACGGACGATTCCGACTTCTCCGTCGAGTTCGATCCGGGCAACCCGGCGGCCGACGGCAAGGGCATGGTCAAGATGCCGAACGTCAACGTGCTGGTCGAAATGGCCGACATGCGGGAAGCGAACCGTTCCTACGAGGCCAATCTCCAGACCACGAAGCAGGCACGTGACCTGATCTCCGCAACAATCGACCTTCTCAGGGCTTCACAATAATGATCGACGCAATCAAAACCATCAGTGCGGCAATTTCGACCGTCAAGGACACGGCCTCAACGTCGAGCGCATCGTCCGCCCAGAGCATTCTCGGTGGCGCCGCAACGGCCGGCAAGTCGCAAAGCTTTGCCGACGTCATGGGCAACATGGCGTCCGAGATGGTGGGCAGCCTGAAGCAGTCGGAAGTCAACTCGATCCAGGGCATTCGCGGCGAGGCCAATACCCGCGAAGTCATCGATTCCGTCATGAATGCCGAGCAATCGCTGCAAACCGCCATCGCCATCCGGGACAAGGTCGTCAGCGCCTATCTCGAAATCGCACGTATGCCGATCTAAAGGATAAAACAATGAAGGCTCTTTCGATCGCCGCGACAGGCATGAACGCCCAGCAGCTGAACCTGGAAGTGATCGCGAACAATATCGCGAACATCAATACCACCGGCTACAAGCGCGCTCGGGCCGAATTCTCCGACCTTCTCTACCAGACCGAGCGTGCCCAGGGCGTGCCGAACCGCGCCAATCAGGCGATCGTACCGGAAGGTGCCATCATCGGTCTCGGCGTTCAGACCTCCGCCGTCCGCAACCTGCATCTGCAGGGCAGCTTGATCAGCACGGGCAACGACCTCGACATGGCGTTGATCGGGCGCGGCTGGTTCCAGATCGAAACGCCGGATGGCGAGACCGCCTATACCCGCGCGGGGGCTTTCAATACCAATGCCGACGGTCAACTCGTGACGATCGATGGCTATACTGTCGTGCCGGCAATCACCGTGCCGCAGAATGCAAGCCAGATCACCGTCAGCGCCTCGGGCGAAGTCTCGGTCCGTGTCGGCAACGACACCATTCCGACCGTTCTTGGTCAGCTGACGATTGCAAACTTCGTCAACGAGGCAGGTCTTGAGCCGCAGGGTGACAATCTTTTCAAGCAGACGCCAGCCTCCGGCGAGGCCGTGATCGGTACGCCGGCTGATCCGGGCTACGCACAGATCAAGCAGAAATATCTCGAAGCCTCGAACGTCGATCCGGTCAAGGAAATCACCGACCTGATCTCCGCTCAGCGCGCCTATGAAATGAATTCCAAGATCATCCAGGCCGCCGACGAAATGGCTGCGACGGTTAGCAAGAACCTGAGATAAAAGAGGGAATGGCAAACATGACGTTTCGCCGGACTGCCAATCCATCGCTGTTGAAAGCCGCCACCACCCGCAAAGGTTTCCTTCTGCGGGCGCTGGCCGTCGCCGGACTAACCTGCGCCGGGCTGATGTCCTCACAGCCTGCTCTGGCCGAAAAGCGCATGGCTGTCATTCCGACCCAGACGATCTATCCGGGCGAAACCATCGATGCCCAGCGTTTGGAAGAGGTCGAGGTGACCAACCCGGCTTTGACCGGCGATTATGCCGTTTCTGCCGCACAGGTGACCGGCAAGGTGACCAGCCGCACCCTGCTTCAGGGGCGCGTCATTCTGGTTTCGGCCTTGCGTGAGCCCTACGCGGTTGAGCGCGGCAAGGCGGTCCGGATCGTCTTTACCAATGGACCGCTCACGATCACTGCCGGCGGCGCGCCGCTGGAGAATGCCGCGATCGGCGATCTGATCCGGGTGCGTAACACCGATTCCGGTATCATCGTCTCCGGAACGGTGATGGACGACGGTACAATTCACGTGGTGGCAAAATGATCTTTCGTTTCGGCAAATGGTGCCTGGCATTCGCGGCGGTTCTTTCGATGACGATTGCGCCGGCGCAGGCCGCGTCGCGCATCAAGGACATCGCCTCGCTGCAGGCAGGCCGTGAAAACCAGCTGATCGGCTACGGTCTGGTGGTCGGGCTCCAGGGCACCGGCGACAGCCTGCGTTCGGCGCCATTTACCGCGCAATCCCTGCGGGCCATGTTGCAGAATCTCGGCATTTCGACGCAGGACAACGAATCCCGTTCGAAGAACATCGCTGCCGTCCTGGTCACGGCCAATCTGCCGCCCTTTGCCAGTCCCGGCAGCCGTATCGACGTGACGGTCGGGTCGCTTGGCGATTCCACCTCGCTTCGTGGCGGCACGCTGGTCATGACCTCGCTCTCGGGCGCCGACGGGCAGATCTATGCGGTTGCGCAAGGGTCGGTTGTCGTCACCGGTTTCAGCGCGCAGGGCGACGCCGCATCCGTGACGCAAGGGATCACCACGTCCGGCCGCGTTCCGAACGGCGCCATCATCGAGCGTGAATTGCCGGCCAAGTTCAAGGATGGGTTCAATCTCGTTCTCCAGCTGAGAAATCCGGACTTCTCGACCGCCGTCGGCATGGCTGCAGCCATCAACCGCTATGGCAAGGCCCAGTTCGGCGGCAGCATCTCCGAGGCCCGCGATTCCCAGTCGGTTGTCATCGACAAGCCGAAGATGGCTGATCTTTCGCGTCTGATGGCCGATATCGAAAATCTCGTCGTCGAGACCGATGTGCCCGCCCGCGTGGTCATCAACGAGCGAACGGGCACGATCGTCATCGGACAGGATGTGCAGATCAACAAGGTCGCCGTCAGCTACGGAACATTGACGGTTCAGGTCACCGAAACGCCGACCGTCGTGCAGCCTGAACCATTTTCGCGCGGCCGCACCGAGATTGAGCCGAATACGACAATCGAGGCGTCGCAGGATGGCGGCACCGTTGCGATCCTCGATGGTTCCAACCTGCGCTCGCTGGTAGCCGGCCTCAATAGTATCGGGGTGAAACCGGACGGCATCATTTCCATTCTCCAGGGCATCAAGACAGCCGGTGCCCTCCAGGCGGAGCTTGTCCTGCAATGATGACGCATCGTTTTCCCATGGTTTCGAACGGCCTGCGCCGCCGGCTGATGATGATCGCCGCCGGCTGCACCATGCTGGCCATACCCGGCGCCTTCGCGCAGGAGGTCGCCGCACCGGCGGCCGGCATCCCGGCGAATGGGGATGAGATCCAGCAGTTCTGCACCAATATTGCCGATGCGGCGCGCGACCAGCGTTACCTCTTGCAGAAGAAGGACCTGGAGAAGCTGCAGGCCGATATCGACGAACGCATCGCAACGCTCGAGAAGCGGCGCAACGAATACGAGGACTGGCTGAAGCGCCGCAACGATTTTCTCAAGCGGGCCCAGGTCGGCCTCGTGGGAATCTACAAGACGATGAAGGCGGATGCGGCGGCGGCCAAGCTGGAGCTGGTCAATCCCGGCGTCGCAGCGGCGATTATCATGCAGCTGCCACCGCGCCAGTCGAGCCTGATCCTCAGCGAAATGAGCAGCGAGAAGGCGGCGGTTGTCACCAACGTCATCTCCAGCGCCACAGACCCGGACACATCGAAGGAACCGTCATGAGATATCCGATTTCGGTCCTTCTCGCCGCCAGCCTGCTGTCGGGATGCCAGAACCAAACGTTCAACGAGATCGGCAGGGCACCGGCCATGAGCCCGATCGGCAGTGGGCTGCAGTATGCGCAGACGCCGCAGATGGCGATGTATCCGAAGGAGCCGCGCCAGGTCATGAACGGCTATTCGCTCTGGAGCGACAATCAGTCGGCTCTGTTCAAGGATGCCCGCGCGCTGAAGGTCGGAGATATCCTGACCGTCGATATCCGTATCGACGACAAGGCATCCTTCGACAACAAGACGGATCGCAGCCGCACCAACGACAGCGGTTTCAACATCGGTGCCAATGGCAAATCCGAATCGAGCGACTTTGGCTGGAAGGGTGGGCTCGACTATGGCTCGAACACCAAGTCCAAGGGCGAGGGCACCACGGAGCGCTCGGAAAAGCTCGTCCTGCTAGTCGCGGCCGTCGTCACCGGCGTGCTCGAAAACGGCAATCTGTTGATCAGCGGTTCCCAGGAGGTTCGGGTCAACCATGAAATCCGCATTCTCAATGTCGCCGGCATCGTGCGGCCTTACGACGTCGATGCGAAGAACATGATTTCCTATGAGAAGATCGCCGAGGCACGCATATCCTATGGCGGGCGCGGCAGGTTGACCGAGGTTCAGCAACCGCCATGGGGCCAACAGGTCATGGACATCGTTTCGCCGATCTGACGGCCGACAGCGCCGCAGCCAACTCTTGATGGATTTTGAAGATGGAAGATGCCGATCTCGCCAGTGCCGGCCCGAAAAAGTCATCGCCGCTCATCGTGATCGCGGCGCTTGCCGTGCTGACATTGATTGCAGGCGGCGGTGGCTGGCTGGTCGGCGGCATGCTCGCGCCTAAACCGCTCAGTGCCGAGGAAGCCAAGATCGTCGAGGATGCCAAGGCGGCGATCGCCTTGAAAAACGCAGGGCAGAAACCTGCGGGCGAGGCCGGCAAGAAGGACGAGGGCTTGCCGAAAATCGCGACCGAGGCCAATGGCGTCGTTCAACTTGATGCGATCACCACCAACCTTGCCTATCCCACCGAAAACTGGATACGGCTTGAAGTGGCGCTGCTTTTCAAAGGTGCGCCGGACGTCGCGATGGCAGAGCAGATTCATCAGGACATCGCCGCCTATCTCAAAACTGTGTCGCTACAGCAGATTGAGGGACCGCGCGGATTTCAGTATCTCAAGGATGACATCGAAGAACGGGTTGACCTTCGCTCCGAAGGACGCGTAACCAATGTCATCTTCAGGACATTTGTTATCCAATGATTCGCTCATGATCCGGACTATCGCATTCATAGCCGCCATGGTGGCGATGTCGGGTATCGCGGGAGCGCAAGGCTTTCCCGCCGATATCCTCAACACGCCTATCGACGGCTCCGTCGCGTCCTGGATCATCCGCACCTTCGGCCTGCTGACCGTTCTGTCGGTCGCACCGGGTATTCTCATCATGGTGACGAGTTTCCCCCGTTTCGTCATCGCCTTTGCGATCCTTCGCACTGGCATGGGGCTCGCCACGACGCCGTCCAACATGATCATGGTCAGCCTTGCGCTGTTCATGACCTTCTACGTCATGGCGCCGACCTTCGATCGGGCCTGGCAGAACGGCGTCAATCCGCTGCTGCAGAACCAGATCACGGAAACGGAGGCGATGACGCGCATTTCCGAGCCGTTCCGGGAATTCATGCTAGCCAATACGCGCGACAAGGACCTGCAGCTGTTCATCGACATCGCCAAGGAGAAGGGACAGACCGTCGTCGTCGGCGACAGGGTCGATCTGCGCGCCGTTGTGCCTGCCTTCATGATTTCGGAAATCAGGCGCGGCTTCGAGATCGGCTTCCTGATCATGCTGCCGTTCCTGGTGATCGACCTGATCGTCGCGACGATTACCATGGCGATGGGCATGATGATGCTGCCGCCGACATCCATCTCGCTGCCGTTCAAGATCCTCTTCTTCGTCCTCATCGACGGCTGGAACCTGCTCGTCGGCAGCCTGGTGCGTTCTTTCAGCTGATCCCGCGTCGTGGTTAATGGTTCGTCTCTTTTTCGAGGCGGATGTATCCCATGAAGAGCCAATCAAGTAATTGAATTATATACATAATTATTGATTGGTCGCAATCTGGGTCACTCGTCTTAGCGGCCAGGGCCGGATGCCCGTCGGCGCGCCATTTAAACATATCGCAACGTTTGCCTGCGACATTACCCTCACATAACGGATTTGGATTTCCTGACAGACAGGAGCCGAGTGGCATGATGCCGAGCCGTTATCACCGGTAAGTATTTAGTCCGGTATGTCCCCAATCTTGTATTTTGTATCTAGAGGGACAACCCCAATGACAAGCATCCTGACAAACTCTTCTGCAATGGCAGCACTCTCGACGCTGCGCTCCATCAGCTCGGACATGGAAACGACCCAGGGTCGCATTTCGTCCGGCCTGAAGGTTGGCTCCGCTGCCGACAACTCCGCTTACTGGTCGATCGCAACGACCATGAAGTCGGACAACAAGGCTCTCTCCACGGTTCAGGACGCTCTCGGTCTCGGCGCTGCCAAGACAGACACAGCCTATACCGGTTTGAATGCAGCCATCGACGTCATTTCCGAAATCAAGGCCAAGCTGGTTGCCGCCCGCGAACCGGGTGTTGACAAGCTGAAGATCAACAAGGAACTGACGGAACTCAAGAACCAGCTGTCCTCGACCGCTGAGTCTGCTTCCTTCTCCGGTGAAAACTGGCTCTACAACGATACGACGACTGCAGTCGGCACCAAGGAAATGGTCGGCTCGTTCACCCGTAACGCTGCTGGCAACGTTTCGGTCGGCGTTCTGAAATTCGATGCCTCGACATCGGTTCTGATCGACACGGACGACGCAACCCGCGGCCTGCTGACCAAGGACTATGACGCCGACGCCGAGCTCGCAACCCCGACCGGTACGGCCCAGAACTTCTTCCTGGTCGACGCCGGTTCGACCACCTCTGCGGCTGGCTCGGAAATCAAGTTGACTGCGACGACCAGCGACGCTGACGTCGAAGCCATGATCCGCGTCGTCGACGCGATCCTGAGCGATGCAACGGACTCCGCTGCAACTCTCGGCGCGACCAACCTGCGCATCAGCATGCAGGACGACTTCATGGCCGACCTGATGGACGTGATCGACAAGGGTGTTGGCCGTCTGGTCGATGCCGACATGAACGAAGAGTCGACCCGCCTCAAGGCTCTGCAGACACAGCAGCAGCTCGGCATCCAGGCTCTCTCGATCGCCAACTCGGACTCGCAGAACATCCTGTCGCTGTTCCGTTAATCGAAAAAACGGCGCGGGCTGGCCATCCCCCCCCCAAACGGCCGGTCCCGCGACCTACAGAAAACCGCATCTCGCAAGAGGTGCGGTTTTTTCTTTGTCTTTGAAAAAGTTTCCGGCCTTTAGGTTTTCCTTAACCATGATGGTGTTTTCTATGGTCATCGAAACAGCGGGTTAACCAAGAAATTTAACGCGTTAGCAGGCATGAAGCTGGCTGCTGTTTCCCGGTAACGGCCGGAATGTCCCTTCCATTTCATCTGTTCAAAAGGGGCAGTTTTACCATGACAAGCATTCTCACCAATTCGGCTGCAATGGCAGCACTCTCGACGCTGCGCTCGATCAACGCCGGCATGGAAACGACGCAAGGCCGCGTCTCCTCCGGCCTGCGCGTCGAAACCGCTGCCGACAACGCCGCTTACTGGTCGATCGCAACGACCATGAAGTCGGACAACAAGGCTCTCTCCACGGTTCAGGACGCTCTCGGTCTCGGCGCTGCCAAGACGGACACAGCCTATACCGGTTTGAACGCAGCCATCGACGTCATCTCCGAAATCAAGGCCAAGCTGGTTGCTTCCCGCGAACCGGGTGTCGACAAGCTGAAGATCAACAAGGAACTGACGGAACTCAAGAACCAGCTGGCCTCGACAGCCCAGTCGGCTTCCTTCTCCGGTGAAAACTGGCTCTACAACGATACGACGACTGCCGTCGGCACCAAGGAAATGGTCGGCTCGTTCACCCGTGACGCTGCCGGCAACGTTTCGGTCGGCGTTCTGAAGTTCGATGCATCGACATCGGTGCTGATCGACACCAATGATGCCGCCGCCGGCCTTCTGACGAAGGACTACGATGCCGACGCCCTGCAGAAAACGCCGGTTGGTACAGCTCAGAACTTCTTCCTGATCAACGCCAGCTCGACCAGCACTGCTGCCGGCGCCGAAATCGTCCTGACCGCAACGACCAGCGACGCTGACGTCGAAGCCATGATCCGCGTCGTCGACAAGATCCTCGGCGATGCCACGGACGCTGCTGCTACCCTCGGTGCGACCAACCTGCGCATCGACATGCAGGACACCTTCATGGCCGACCTGATGGACGTGATCGACAAGGGTGTTGGCCGTCTGGTCGATGCCGACATGAACGAAGAGTCGACCCGCCTCAAGGCTCTGCAGACACAGCAGCAGCTCGGAATCCAGGCTCTCTCGATCGCCAACTCCAACTCGGAAACCATCCTCTCGCTCTTCCGTTAATCGGAACAGGCAAGACGATAGCGCCGGCGGGCAGATTTCATCATCGATCCGCCGGAGATTCCACAAGCCGCGTCCCTCAAGGACGCGGCTTTTTCGTTGTTACGTCCTTGGCGATGATGCCGTTAACGAAACAGCAATTGAGATTTATTTTCGTTCATTTTGATTACTGACTTGCTAACGCGCTTAATGATTTGTTAACCATATGATTGTTAAGTGTTCGTTAAGAGCGACAGGCTGTCCTTGGGCTAAACATTGGGCAGTTTGCATGACGCTGGTCCCGTCGCTACCGGTTATCGATCCGGAATGTTCCGTTTAATTTTCGAACTGGGGCAATGACCAATGACCAGCATTTTGACCAATTCCGCCGCCATGGCGGCTCTCCAGACATTGCGTTCGATCAATTCGAACATGGAAGAAGTGCAGAACCGCATTTCGTCCGGTTACCGCGTCGAAACCGCAGCCGACAATGCGGCCTACTGGTCGATCGCGACCACCATGCGTTCGGACAACGCCGCTCTGTCGACCGTTCAGGACGCGCTCGGGCTGGGCGCGGCGAAGGTCGATACGTCCTATGCCGGCATGAGTTCCGCCATTGATGTTGTATCCGAGATCAAGGCCAAGCTGGTCGCTGCGCGCGAACCGGGCGTGGACAAGACGAAGATCAACAAGGAACTGACCGAACTCAAGAACCAGCTGGCGTCCGCAGCCGAGTCCGCGTCGTTTTCGGGTGAAAACTGGCTCTACAATGACAGCACGACGCCGGCGGGAACCAAGTCGATCGTAGCATCCTTCAACCGCTCGACGAACGGCACGGTGTCTGTCTCGACACTGGACTACAACACGGCCGCATCGATCCTGATCGATACCAAGGATGCCTCGCTCGGCCAACTGACCAAAGCGATGGCGGTGGTCCAGCCGAACGGCGCCACGACCGCGGCTGCGACCTATCACCTGATCGCGGTCACCGGCGGCACGGCACCCGCAGGCTCGGATCTCGTCGAACTCACGTCCACCACCAGCTATGACGATATCGAGGGCATGATCAGGGCTGTCGATTCCATTCTCAGCAACCTGACGGATTCCGCTTCGACGTTGGGCGCCATTACCAGCCGTATCGATATGCAGGAAAACTTCGTCGCCAACCTGATGGATGTGATCGACAAGGGCGTCGGCCGCCTGGTGGACGCAGACATGAATGAAGAATCGACCCGGCTCAAGGCGCTGCAGACGCAGCAACAGCTCGGCATCCAGGCGCTTTCGATCGCCAACACCAATTCGGAAAACATCCTGCGCCTGTTCCAGCAATAGGCTCGGACGCGCCGGACCGGCGGGCATGAAACCGGTTCCGGCATCCTAAAGCATGTCGCGCAAAAGTGCGCAGCGGTTTTGCGCGACATGCATAAAATCAAAGACCTAAAGCGCAGCAAGCTTCTCTGCAAGATCGCGACGCGCTTTAGTCGCCGCCTCACATTTCATGGGGGCCGCGAACTCTTTTCCGCCCAGCCGCCGGTCATCGGTAGGTGGAAACGGTTGGACCGCGCTCATTGCCCAAGCGCGGTCCAACACCTCAATCGGTCCCGCCAGACAGAGCTTTCTCAGCGAGACCGGATATATCCGCGACCTACATTTTCGCACAAGTTTGACCGGATAGTCTCCAACCGCAGCCATCCTCGTCCAGGTTGCCAGCCGCCATGAACGCGTGCTGCCGTTGTGTGCTGCCCGCGCCGGGTTTCCCGGCGGCGGGCTGGTACGGATTGAAAATGTCGGGCCGTGCGGCACTCCCGCTCCGCAGGGTCCTGAAGGAGACATTCCGGAAGTGTCACAGTCTTATGTTTTCAGGCTTGTCAGCCCGATGCCGCCCGCAATCGAACTGGCGGTCGGCCTGGTCGTGACGATGGCTCGTGTCATCGGGGGCGGCCGATGAGTGCCTCCATCTCCCGCTATCTCAAGGATTTCAGTGCTCCGAAGGTCGATCTGTCGCTGGTTCCGCCGCGATACTTTCCGGATTTGGACGACGACTTTCCGGCCGAAGGTGCTTTTGCCATGAAGCCTCAGGTCCAGCCGCAAATCGATATCGACGCTGAGCGCCGTGAGGCGTTCGCGCAAGGACGCCGTGAAGCGGAAAGCGAGCAGCTTGCCCTTCACCAGGCCGAAATTGCCGCGTTGAACGCGCGCCATGCAGCCGAGCTTGAGGCGATGCGCGTGCGCTGCGACAACGAGATCGCCGCGATGATCTATGATCGCTTTTCCGATATGGGCTCGCAGCTTGCGACCATGCTGTCCGATCAGACGGCACGGGCGCTGGCGCCTGTGTTGAGCGACGTGCTTCTTCAGAAATCCATCGCTGACCTCGCCCGGATGATCACGCTGTCGATCGGCTCCGGCGAGGGCGCCAGGATCCTCGTGAAGGGGCCTGCAGCACTGTTTGAGGCGCTGAAGCAACATCTCGATGACGAGACTCTGATTTTCCGCCACCAGGAGACCTCTGACATCGATCTTTCGGTCGAGTTCGGCGACTCGATCCTGGTGACGCGCATGGCCGCCTGGGCCGATACCGTTGGCAAGGTGCTGGCATGAGCGACAACGAAGGCCACCACCACGGCAAGAATGAAATCATTGTCATCAAGCGTCACGGCGGCGGTCACGACGGACATCACGGTGGCGCCTGGAAGATTGCCTATGCCGACTTTATGACGGCGATGATGGCATTCTTTCTCGTCATGTGGCTGATCAACGCGGCCAATCCGCAGACGAAGGCAGCGCTCGCCTCCTATTTCAACCCTGTGCAGCTGACTGATGCCAAGCCGTCCGAAAAGGGCGTCAAGCAACCGGCCAAGGACGCCAAGGGTGAAGAAGACCAGATGAAGTCGAAGGTCGATGGCACCGAGACGAAGACCGGCGGCTCGGCGAAAAACGGCGACGACCTGACGGCGACGTCCGGTGAGGAGACCCAGTATTCCGACGCCGACTTCTTCGAGAATCCCTATTCGGTGATGTCCGAGATCGTCAACGAAGTCGGCCGCAACGCCAATATCAGCGCCAAGGGCGATGGCGGCGCATCGACGTCTGGACCCGCGACCGGCGCAGATGGCGGCGAAGCCTACCGCGACCCCTTCGATCCGGATTTCTGGACGAAGCAGGTCGAGTTGCAGAATGCGGAAAAGGGCGGTGACAGTCTCGAAGCCAAGGCCGGCGACGGTCCGGCAGAGGCTTCCCAGGAAAAGATCGTCGCGTCCGCCGATCAGGCCGAAGCAGCAAACCCGTCCGATAAGGCTGCCATGGAGATGACGGCAATCGATACGCCAGCATCCGGCGAGGCAGCCGGCGCGAACGCCACACCGGTCAAGTCCGATGAAAACGCCGCCAAGGCCCTGAAGGCCGAGATCGAAAAGGAAATCGGCGGTTCGGCCGGCAAACTCGCCGAAGGACTGCTGGTAACGCCGACCGAAGGCGGGCTGCTTGTGACGATCAGCGAACAGGCGGACACCCCGATGTTCGGGCTCGGTTCGGCCGTACCTGAAAAGGACATGGTGATTGCCATGGAAAAGATCGGCAAGCTGCTTTCTGCCCGCAGCGGCGCCATCGCCATTCGCGGCCATACTGACGGACGGCCGTTCAAGAAGGGCGCCTACGACAACTGGCGGCTGTCGTCCGACCGCGCCCAGAGCGCCTATTACATGCTCATTCGCGGCGGCCTTGCCGAAAGCCGCGTCAGTCAGATCAGCGGTTTTGCCGACAAGCGCCTCCAGGTTCCGGAAGACCCGCTGGCGCCGGCCAACCGCCGTATCGAAATCCTGCTGCAGACGAACCAGGGCTGATGGCAATGTTGAAGGCGATCCGCACCCTCCTGCTCAGCGCATGTGCCATCGGGGCAGTCCCGGTAACGGCTGCGCATGCGCAAGGCCCGGAGGATTTGCCGCCCTACAAGATGCTGCGGTCCTTGCAGTATATCCAGGATGCCATCGTTTTAGGGGATCATTCGGCAGCCGAAATGCAGCGCTTTATGCTGGCGGCGATCGACAAGAGTCTGCGGGAGTCGGACCCCAAGGTCTTTGATGACCCACGCAATGTCGATGCGGCATTCATCTATGCGATGAGCGGCGGCAACCCGGAAACCTTGTCCTATCTCGCCAACCACGACATTGAGGGCAATTTCGATACCCGTGTCGTCGATGCGCTGAGCCACTATCTGGCCGGCAAGGGCGGGCTGATGGTGGAACATCTGGCCAAGGCCATTCCGGAATACCGCAACTCCCGGGTCGGACCCTATCTCTATCTGGTCCTTGGCAATGCCACGGCGCAGCAGAGCCCGGCCAGGGCGCTGCAATATTACGACTGGGCGCGCCTGACGGCGCCGGGAACCAATATCGAGGAAGCCGCCCTGCGGCGCTCGATTGCGCTGGCGACCCGTGGCGCCATGCCGGACAAGGGCTTTGCCTATTCGCTCTCCTATGCCCGGCGCTTCCTGACGTCGCCTTATGCCAGCCAATTTGCCGACGTCTTCGTCGAGCTGGCCGTCGCCAATTACAATGCTGAGACGGAAACCAAGATCCAGGAAATTCTCGGCTTCATGGACAGGCCACGGCAGCGTGAGGTCTATTTGCGCATCGCGCGGCGCGCGGCGATCGGCGGCATGCAGGAGYTGGCAACGCTTGCCTCGACGCGCGCCCAGGACCTTTCGGATGTCGCGGATGCAGGTCCAAAGGCCCTGGCAAGCCTCTACTCCGGCCTCGTCGGAATTCCGTCCAAAGGCATTCTCGAGGCGGTCAAGGATATCAGCTCCATTCCAGAAGCCGAGCTTTCGCCGCGGGATCGCGCATTGCGTCAGGCCGCAACCGTCATCGCGCAGGAAGTCCTGCGTGCGCCCGATCCCGAAAGCCTGACGCAAGCATCTGTTTCTAATGTCAAATCCGAAATTGCTGTGGAAGAGAATACCGCAGATACAGGCAGTGGCGAAAGCCCGTTTGCAGCACCGGAGTCGCAGGCGGCCTTGAAGGTGGCCCAACCGGATGTGGTGGCGCAGGCGGCGGCGTCAGAACAAGATCCGGCTGATCCGGTTCACGATGCGTTTCTGAGCACGGGCCGCTCGAAGCTCGACGAGATTGATTCTCTCCTGAAGGGGGAAGGCGAACAATGACATTTGTGGACGACAACCTGCTGGGAACCGCCCCGGTCCGGCCGGGCAAATCCGGATCCAAACCGGCTGGCAAGTCACATGATATGGACGCCGCAAATCAACGGTCCGCCTTCGAAAATGCCTTCGCTGACGCCGGCAAGAAAAAGCAGCCGGCCGTTTCGATCGGCGCCAAGCCGGCCGTCGAAGGCAGCCTCGCACCGAACCTCACACCGTCTGCGGCCGAGGCGCTCGCTGCATCAGCCACGGAGAGCGGCATCGATGCCTTGGCTGCCGATGGTCTCTCTTCTTTGCAGGGGCTTGCAACGGAAAACGATGGCTCGATGAAATCCACGCCCGGTCCTTCCACCACCGCAGACCCTCATGCCACGGGCAAGACACCATCGGCGCATGGGTCGCCAGCCACTGCAAGAGGCCTGCAGAAATTCTCGCTAACGCAGGCCAGCCTCGCCGGCATGGGCGAGGATACCGGAAAACCCATCGATGGGCCTATCGGCGAGACGATCGCGGGCCTCATGAAAAACGCCGAAGCGAGTGCCGCCAGGAGTGGCGACAAAACCGCAATGGCGGCTGAGATATCGGCGGCGAACCCGCCGGACGACGCGGCGGACGCTCAGACTGGCGATGTCAGTCAGTTGCTCAGCCTTCTGGATGCAACACAGAAGTCGGTTGCCGCAAGCCAGCCCGCGGGGGCAGAAACGACGCCGGGAATGTCCGAGTTCCAGGCGCTCGCCGAACGCGCCGGCAAGGCGAAGCCGGCCGCGAGAGACGCGGCCACGGCCGGGGCAGATACGGCGGGCGATGCGAACGCGGTCAAGAATGCCACCCAGGCAGGGTCCGATCAGGTGTTCCGTTTCGCGCGTGCCGATGGCAAGGGGCAGGCGGTTTCGATGAGCCTCACCTCGGACGGGGACAAGGCAGTCGCCAAGAACGAGGCGTCTGCGGTGGCGGCCAAGGCTGAAACCGTCACCGTGCTGGAAGCGCGCCGCTATCTCGGTCTTGCGCCGGCCAGCAATGCAGCGGCCGTGACCAGCCAGATCACCAACAGTCCGGAATGGGCCCGTGCGCTCCAGCCCGGCGCCGGAGTTCAGGCCCCGTTGACGCAGGCATCGACGGGCAAGGTTCTCAACACGCTGAAGATCCAGATGCATCCGATCGATCTCGGCATGGTCACGGCAACGCTGCGGCTCAAGGACGACGAGTTGCATGTCGAGATCAAGGTGGAAACCGGCGATGCCTTCCGGCAGCTGAGCGACGATCAGAGCGCCATGGTCAAGGCCTTGCGCGCGCAGGGCTTCGCCGTTGATCAGGTCAACATCGTCTTCAATGCTTCGGATGCTTCCGGCAGCAGCAATGGGCAGCAGCAGGCGCAGCCTCAGGCAGGCCAGCAGGGCCGCGAGACGGCTGGAGATGGCGCCAAGGGTCAACGCAATGACAATGGCAGCCAGGAACAGGGCCGCGAAAGGTGGACGGGCAATGAAGGGACGGGCGATGCGACTTCTGCTGCTGAGCTTAACCGCGCTGGTGACGTCTATATGTAACGCGCAGGCAAGCCCCGGCGTGTGCGAAAGCGAGATCACGGCGGCGGCGGCGAAGTATCAGATACCGGCCGGTATTCTCTATTCCGTCGGGCTGACCGAAACCGGCCGGAAGGGGTCGCTGCAGCCGTTTGCGATGAATATTGAAGGAAAGGCGTATTTTGAAAACAGCGCGGGTGACGTGTTGCAGCGCTTTGCCACAGCACGGGCGCAGGGCGCAAAACTGATCGATCTGGGCTGTATGCAGATCAACTACTACTTTCATGGCGAGAATTTCAGCTCGCCGGACGAGATGCTCAATCCGAAAAAGAATGTCGAATATGCCGCCCGGTTTCTCTCCAATCTTCATGCCCGGCATGAGACTTGGACAATGGCCGTCGCCCGCTATCATGCCGGACCGAACAACGATCCCGCGCAGAAAAAATATGTCTGCCGTGTGATCGCCAATCTGGTGGCGACGGGCTATGGAAAATGGACGCAGAATGCCTCGAATTTCTGTCAATAAATTCAACTACAGGATGAATTATTAATTTCTTCTATTGCGCAATACGATTGCGTCAACATTGAGTTGGAAAAGCGGCAACAAGCGATTTCTTAATATGACGTTAACGTTTCCACATCAAATTTAGTGCCATCTTTGAGCTTGGCCACTATATCTAGTTCAAATCGGCACAGAAATCCTAATCTAGTATTAATTTCAGCCAGTAACATTCCATAGTTGTTCATGAATCCCCCGATTCGTACCTCTTAACCATAGAGGCACCATACTGATTCGGAGGCGGACGAATGATCGTGCTGGTTGATGAGCGTGAGCTTGTAAAAGACGGATATACTTCCCTGTTCGGACGGGAGGGCGTACCCTCCCAGGGGTTCGATCCAAGCGAATTCGGCGATTGGGTTTCAAAGGCGGCCGATAGCGATATCGATGCCGTCGAGGCGTTCCTGATCGGCCAGGGCGAAAGTGCGATGAGCCTTCCCCGCGCTATCCGGGATCGCTCGACGGCCCCGGTCATCGCCATCAGCGACAGCCCTTCACTGGAAACGACGCTGGCGTTTTTCGACTGTGGCGTCGATGACGTGGTGCGCAAGCCGGTTCATCCCCGCGAAATTCTGGCGCGGGTGGCAGCAATCCGCCGCCGCCTGAAGGCTTTGGTGAACTTCACCGACATCGGCCCGATCCGGGTGTTTTCGGATGGCCGGGATCCGGAAGTCCAGGGCGAGGTTTTCGCCTTGCCGCGCCGCGAGCGCCGCATTCTCGAATACCTGGTAGCAAATCGCGGACGCCGCGTTTCCAAGTCGCAAATCTTCAACGCCATCTACGGCATCTTCGATGAGGATGTCGAAGAAAACGTCGTCGAAAGCCATATCAGCAAGCTGCGCAAGAAACTGCGCAAGCGGCTCGGCTTCGACCCGATCGATTCCAAGCGTTTCCTCGGCTACTGCATCGATTGGAGTTGACCGTGTCGCGGGGTTTCGGATGTGCGGCATCCGGTGCCCCTAGACAGGTTCACGCAAGGCCCACCCCATAGTCTTTCCATAACGATGAAAACGAGGATCGGACATGAGTCTTTACGGAATGATGAGAACCGGTGGTTCCGGCATGAATGCTCAGGCAAACCGCCTGGGTACGGTCGCTGAAAACATCGCCAATGCCAACACGACAGGCTACAAGCGRGCATCGACGGAATTCTCCTCACTGATCCTGCCGACGAGCAACGGCTCTTACAATTCCGGCGGTGTCGAAACCAAGGTGCGCTACAGCATTTCGGAACAGGGCCCGACGACCTACACCACGTCCGGCACAGACATGGCCATCAACGGTGGGGGGTTCTTCATCGTCTCCGGCGCCAATGGCGCCAACTTCCTCACGCGAGCCGGCGCCTTTACGCAAAACGGCGACGGCGACCTGGTCAATTCCGCCGGCTATACGCTGATGGGCTACGAATACGAGGAGGGCGTCGATCCGACGGTCGTCGTCAACGGCTTTGACGGTCTGTCCAAGGTCAACCTCTCGTCCGATGGCCTGGTTGCCCAGGGATCGAGCAAGGGTGCCATGGGTGCCAACCTTAACTCGGGCGATGCTGTCGGTACCGAGTCTTCGACGTCGCTCAGCGTGTACGATAGTCAGGGCAATTCGCGTCTGCTCGATTTCGTCTACAAGAAGACTGGTGCAAATGCGTGGACGGTCGAAGTTCGTGACCGTGCGACCTACAGCGCCGGCCCTCCGGCCCTGGGTGTGCTGGCAAACGATACGCTGACCTTTGATGCCAACGGTGTACTGACGCCAGCCGGCAAGACCGTGACGACCACGGCAATTACCGGCCTGCCGGGAACCGGTGCAAATCTGGCGGCGCTGACGATCGATCTCAGCAAGACCACTCAGCTCGGCTACAAGTTCAATGCGGACGGCGGTTCCATCGATGGCAACGCTCCCAGCAAGGTGGCCGGCTACCAGATCGACAAGGAAGGCATCGTTTACGTCAAGTACGAAAACGGCAAGCTCGATCCGCGCTATCGCGTAGCACTGGCCAACGTCCAGAGCCCCGACAATCTCGTTCCGCAATCGGGCAATGTCTATTCGCAGGGGGTGGATTCGGGCGTCATCGTCACCGGTTTTGCCGGTTCCGGCGATTTCGGCAGCATCCAGTCCGGCGCCCTTGAGGGCTCCAATGTCGATATCGCCAACGAACTGACGGCGATGATCGAGTCCCAGCGTAGCTACACGGCAAACTCGAAGGTCTTCCAGACAGGCGCCGACCTGCTGGACGTTCTTGTGAACCTGAAGCGGTAATTGAAAAGGTACGATCTGCGTCATGTCGCTGTCATCAGCCATCAACACTGCACAGACGATATTCAACAACACGGCGGCTCAAACGGCGCTCGTTTCGAAGAATATCCAGAATGTGAGCAATGCGGATTATTCGCGCCGCATGGCAATGCTGGGCACGAGTGGCAACGGCGCGCAGATCGTATCCATTCAGCGCGCCCAGAACGACGCGCTGCTGAAACAACATTCCATCAGCATTTCGCAATCTTCCGCGCAGGACGCACTTCTGACCGGCCTGGAAGCCGTGAAGTCGGCGCTCGGCGGCAATGGATATGAAACCTCGCCGTCGAATTACCTCAAATCATTCCGCGACGCGCTGCAGACCTTTGCAGCGACACCCGGCAATACGGCCATCGCAGCGACAACCGTGTCGAGCGCATCGGACCTTGCCACTTCGCTGAACAAGACGTCTGCCTCCGTTCAGGACGTCCGCTACGATGCCGACAAGGAAATCGACGCGTCGGTTCAAAAGCTGAACGGGCTTTTGGCCGAATTCGAAAAGGCCAATAGTGCCGTGCAGGGTGCGACAGCCAGTGGCACGGATGCCAGCGATGCGCTCGACCAGCGCGACAAGCTGCTTCGCCAGATCTCCGAGATCGTCGGTATCTCGACAGTCACCCGCGCCAACAACGATACTGTGATCTATACGTCCGATGGCACGGTCCTGTTTGAAAACAGCCCGCGCGCGGTGACATTTGCGGCGACGCCCGGTTTCGGCGCGACGACCGCCGGCAACGCGATTTACGTCGATGGCGTGCCAATGAAGGCCGGCAAGGGCGCCGACACGACCGCCGAGGGCAAGCTTGCCAGCCTGCTCCAGCTGCGCGACGAGACAGCGCCGAAATTTCAGTCGCAGCTGGATGAGATCGCACGCGGTCTGGTGACGCTGTTTCAGGAAAACACCACGCCGGCGACGGTGGCGCTGCCCGGTCTTTTCACCTGGGCAGGCGGCACCGTTCCGGCGCCTGGCGTAACGGTCGCCGGCATGGCGGAATCGCTGAAGATCAACCCGCTGGCCACAACCACCCCGACGCTCATCCGCGACGGTGGCTTCAACGGCCCGGGCTACAAGTCGAATACGACAGGCAACTCCGGCTATACCGCCCTTCTCGACGGCTTCGTGACATCGCTGAGCGCCGACATGGCTTTCGACCCCGCGACGGGCCTCGACGGTACAAGCAGTATCCTGGATTTTTCGGCGTCCTCGATCGGCTGGCTGGAAGAGTTGCGCAGCAACGCATCCACCGCGAACGATAACAAAACTGCCCTTTTGTCGCGCACGCAGGACGCATTGAGCAACGTCACGGGCGTCAGCCTTGACGAGGAATTGTCACAGCTGCTCGACCTTGAGCAGTCTTACAAGGCATCGGCGAAATTGGTGAGTACGGTGGACGCCATGATGACGTCCCTTCTGCAAGCTGTAGGATAAAATAATGAAAACGTCTTTCGTTTCCAATCTGGCCGTTCAAAACGCCATGCGCCTGACCATTCAAAAGGGTCAGGTGGAAATGATGAAGCTGAACGACGAGGTGTCGACCGGGGTGCATGCGGACTACGGTCTGGCACTTGGGGCAGCCACGTCGAAATCCGTCAGTATCACATCGCAGCTTGACCGGCTGGCGACCCTGAAAAGCACCAACTCGATCGTCACGCAAAGACTTGCCGGCTCTCAGGAAGCCCTGAAGACGATGCAGGATGCAGCACAGAAATCGCTGACATCGCTGATGGCTTTCCGCGACAACAATACCGCTGACCTTCTGAAGATCGCGCAGGACCAGAACTCTGCGGCGATGACGACGTTCACATCGGCGGCCAACACCTCCTTGAATGGCGAGTACCTGTTCTCGGGCATCAACACCGATGTCGAGCCTTTTACGGAATATACGCCCACATCCGCCGCCAAGGCGTCTTACGATGCGGCGCTATCGACCTTTATTGCAGCGCAGCCACCCCAGGTGCCGCCACTGACCTCCGTGAGCCAGTTCACCAAGGCGCAGATGACCGACTTCATCGAGAATTCGCTGGCGCCGATGTATGAGGACCCGTCGGTTGCCGGTTCGAAATGGACGGATTGGTCGGACGCATCCAGCCAGAATATGACGAGCCGCATCAGCGCCAACGAAGTCATTCAAAGTTCGACCAACGTCAACGCCGAGGGAGCGCGGAAGTTTGCCCTTGCAAGCCTCATCTCCACCGAACTTCTCAGCGTCAGCCTGAGCGACGACGTGCGTGGCGCGGTCACCGGCAAGGCGATCGAGTACATGGGCGAAGCCGTCACCGGCCTGATCAGCATGCAAAGCAATCTCGGCCTGTCGCAGGAGCGCGTCAAGAAGGCCAACACCTCGATCGAGGCGCAAACCAAGATCGTCAAGGCTCACCAGCTGGATCTTGAGGGTATTGATACTTTCGCTGCCTCCACCATGTTGAAGACTTTGCAGACCCAGCTCGAGACTTCCTACACGCTGACCTCGCGGCTTCAGCAGTTGAGTTTGATTAATTTCCTCTGATGCGGTGAGGACCAGGACAAACATGAAGGATGTCTGAATGTATCAGTTTTCATACGCCGAGATCATGGAGGATGGCGTTGCCGACTCCAAGGATCGGGAACGGCAGGTGCTCGATCGCTCGATTGCGCTGCTTGCAGCCGCAAAGCGGCAGACGGGCTACTCGAGGGAGGCTATCGAGGCGATCTATTACACAAGGCGGGTCTGGATCCGGTTCATCGAGGACCTTCGCGCTTCGGACAATCAGCTGAATGACGAACTCCGAGCCAATCTTATTTCCATAGCCATCTGGATTCTCGGTGAGACAGAAAAGATCCGCAAACGCGAATCTTCGAATTTCCAAGGCATAATCGACATTACAACCATCATCAGGGATGGACTCAAATGAAAAGCACACTGCGTATTTCGCTCAAGTCTGGCGAACGAATTTTTGTCAACGGAGCGGTGCTGCGTGTCGACCGGAAGGTGGCCGTCGAATTCCTGAATGATGTGACGTTCCTGCTCGAGAACCATGTTCTGCAGCCGGAAGATGCGACCACCCCGCTGAAGCAGCTCTATTTCATCGCCCAGATGATCCTGATCAATCCGGAAGGCGCCGAGCAATCGACCAACATGTTCCGCAAGTCGGTGGTCATGCTTCTGAATTGCTTCAAGAACGAAGAGATTGTTTCCGAGCTCAAGAAAATCGACGGAATGGTCACGCAAGGCCGCGCCTTCGACGCCTTGAAGGCCATTCGCGGCCTCTACGCCATCGAAGACAAGATCCTGAACAACCAGGAAATCACCCCCGCAACGATCGAACAGATTCGCAAGGAGATCGCACCATGGCGGTAAGCGGCGTCAATTCTGCCAGCAATTACGTCCCCTCGGCGTCCGGTACGGAATCCGGCACCGACAAGGCGTCGGCGAACCTGAACTACGATAGCTTCCTGAAACTGCTGGTCGCCCAGATGAAGAACCAGGATCCGACCGAGCCGATGGATTCGACGCAGCAGATCGCCCAGCTGGCGACCTTCTCGCAGGTCGAGCAGACGATCAAGACCAACACCAATCTGGAAAGCCTGCTTCAGCGCACCTCGCTCAGCGAAGCCAATGCGGTGATCGGCAAGACGGTGACCAGCGCCGACGGCAAGACAACTGGTGTCGTCAAGGAAGTGAAGCTATACTCCGATGGAATCATCGCGGTGCTTGATTCCGGCAAGGAACTTGTCGTAGGCCCGGGTGTTACCGTAAAGTGATAGCTGATGAATGAGGCGGATGCCCTCGATATCGTGCAGGCGGCGATCTGGACAGTGGTCGTCGCTTCAGGGCCCGCCGTCGCCGCCGCCATGGTTGTCGGCGTCGTCATCGCCTTCATCCAGGCGCTGACCCAGGTTCAGGAAATGACCCTGACCTTCGTACCGAAAATCCTTGCCGTGCTCGTCACCATCGCGCTTTCCGCCTCGTTCGTCGGTGCGCAGATTTCCATTTTCACCGACCTCGTCTTTTCCCGCATTCAAACCGGGTTCTGATCTTACCGAGAAATGGGCCGGGCAGCCGCGAAAAGCGCGCCGCCCTCTTCTTTCCGGCATCGATGCCACCTTCGCGCAAGTTTGGTGCGTTAGGCCTGCTGCTTAGTTTGGGCAGCAGGTATGAATGCTGCCCGCCTCTCATGAAGAGACGGAAGTTCCGATGGCACAACCTCCTGCACTCGTTATCCCGAAACTGGCGCCAAAGGGCCGGGATATCGGATTTGCGCTCGGTATCGTAGCGATCCTGTCGATCCTCTTTCTGCCGATACCGCCGTTTCTGATCGACATCGGACTGGCCTTTTCCATCGCGTTCTCCGTTTTGATCCTGATGGTCTCCCTGTGGATCCAGAAGCCGCTGGATTTCTCGTCTTTCCCGGTCATCCTGCTGATCTCGACCATGACCCGCCTGTCGCTCAACATCGCGACGACGCGCGTCATCCTTTCGCATGGACATCAGGGCCACGATGCGGCCGGCGGTGTCATTGCCGGCTTTGCCGAACTCGTCATGGGCGGTGATTTCGTCATCGGTCTGATTGTCTTCCTGATCCTCATCACCGTGAACTTCATCGTCATCACCAAGGGTGCGACGCGTATCGCGGAAGTCGGCGCGCGCTTCACCCTCGATGCCATTCCCGGCAAGCAGATGTCGATCGACGCCGACCTTTCGGCGGGCCTGATCGACGAGAAGGAAGCGCAACGGCGCCGGCGCGAGCTGGAAGAGGAAAGCTCCTTCTATGGCTCGATGGACGGTGCCTCGAAATTCGTGCGCGGCGACGCGATCGCCGGCCTTCTCATCACCGCCATCAACGTCTTCGGCGGCATTATCATCGGTTATGTCCGTCATGACATGTCGATCGGCGAAGCCGCCGACGTTTTCGTCAAGCTGTCGGTCGGCGACGGTCTCGTTTCCCAGATTCCGGCGCTGATCGTGTCGCTTGCCGCTGGCCTGCTCGTGTCGCGCGGCGGCACGTCGGGGTCCACCGACCAAGCGGTCGTCAACCAGCTCGGCGGTTATCCGCGCGCACTGATGGTAGCGTCCGGCCTGATCCTTATGCTGGCCTTCATGCCGGGCCTCCCCTTTGTTCCGTTCGCCGTTCTCGGGGGCGGCATGGCTTTCCTCGGCTGGATGATCCCCCGCCGGCTGGAAGCGGCCAACAAGCTCAAGCGCGAGCAGGACCAGCTGACGGCGCAGCACAAGACGGAAAGCGAAAAGGACTCAGTCAAATCGGTCCTCAAGACGGCGGAAATCGAACTGCTGCTCGGCAAGCAGGTGTCCACGCGTCTGCTCGGCGCCCATCAGGAGTTGGCGTTCCGCGTCGGCAAGATGCGTCGCAAGTTCGCCGGGCAATACGGTCTCATCGTTCCGGAAATCAAGGTGTCGGACGATATCAGCATCCCGGACAAGGCCTACCATATCCGCATCCACGGCACGACGATCGCGTCGAACACGGTACGTGTCGGCGAAGTTATCGTCGTCACCGGCGGTGGCCGCAAGCCGAGCGTTCCAGGCGATGAAATCCGCGAACCCGCATTCGGCATGCCGGCGGTCTCGATCCTCGAAACGTTCACGGAAGACTTGAAGCGCGAAGGTTTCCATCCGATCGACAACGTTTCCGTGGTGTTGACACATCTGTCCGAAGTGATCCGCAACAACCTGCCACAGCTTCTGTCCTACAAGGACGTCAAGATCCTGATCGAGCGGCTGGATCCGGAATACCGCAAGCTCGCGGACGAAATCTGCACCTCGCACATGTCCTATTCGGGTCTGCAGGCGGTGCTGAAGCTGCTCCTGGCCGAGCGCGTCTCGATCCGCAACCTGCATCTGATCCTCGAAGCGGTCGCCGAACTCGCACCGCATGTCAGGAAGACCGAGCAGATCGTCGAGCATGTCCGCGTGCGCATGTCGCAGCAGCTCTGCGGCGATCTCGCCGACAACGGCACGTTGCGCGTCCTGCGTCTCGGCAGCAAATGGGACATGGTCTTCCATCAGGCGCTGAAGCGTGACGCCAAGGGCGATATCGTCGAATTCGACATCGATCCGCGGCATCTGGAGGAATTCAGCGAGCAGGCGACCAAGGTTATCCGTGAACATCTCGACCGCGGCATGCCCTTCGTACTGGTAAGTTCGCCCGAATCCCGCTCTTATGTCCGCATGATCATCGAGCGCCTTTTTGCAACATTGCCGGTTCTCTCGCATGTCGAGCTCGCCAAGGGCCTCGAAATAAAGATCATTGGCTCGATTTCATGATCACCGATCCTGAAGGCACAGTGCTGGCGCTTTTCGCCGCATTCTGCCGGATCGGCGCCTGCATCATGGTCATGCCCGGATTCTCCACGGCACGCGTCTCGGTGCAGATCCGGATCTTCGTCGCCCTGGCGATCTCGATGGCGATCCTGCCGATCATGTGGGACGATATCTATCCGCAGATTTCCGGCAAGGGTCACACCTATATCTACATCGTCGCGACCGAAACCGTTATCGGCGGTGTCATCGGCCTGATTGCGCGCTATTATGTGCTTGGGCTGCAGTTCACCGGCACGGTGATCACGATGATGATCGGTTTCAACGCCCCGCCGGCCAACGACGTTTTGGAAGACACCGCCGAAAACCAGCTGACCAACCTGATCAGCTTTGCCGGCCTGATGGTGCTCTTCATGCTGGATTTCCACCATGTCATCCTGTCGAGCATCGTCGATTCCTACAAGGTGATGCCGCTCGGCGTCGGCTTTGATCCGCAGGGCGTGCTGATCACGCTCACCAACGCACTCGAGACCACGTTCTACATCATGCTGCGGCTGGCTAGCCCCTTCATCATCTACGGCCTGCTGTTCAACGTCGCGATCGGCATGGTCAACAAGCTGGCGCCGCAGATGCCGCTCTACTTCATCTCACTGCCCTATCTGATCATGGGCGGCATGTTCCTGCTCTATCTCGGCATTGCCGCGATGCTGAAACTGTTTGCCGATGGCTTCGGTCCGATGATGCAAGGGATCTAACCAGATGAAGAGCCGGTCTGAAAAACTCAAGCGCCTCGTTGCCGTACAGCGGCATCTGGAGCAAATGGCAGAGAATGAACTGGCCGAAACGGCCAGGCAGCGCCGCGAGCTGGGTGAAACCATTGACGTTGTGGTTGATGCCATGGGGTCGGCAAGCCCGTTGCACGCGATGTTTTCCGGGCACTATGCCTCGCAGCTCGGCCGCCTTGCCATGAAGGACCAGATGCTTCTGGATATCCAGCAAGGACATGAGGCCCGGGTTCTCAAGGAACGGGCAAAGGGCGACCGGCTCAAGGAAAACATGAAGGACGCCCGCGTTCTGGAGGACCGGATCGAGGCGGACGACGCCATCTACGATCTCGTCGACCAGCATGTGATGAGCGGGTCACCAGCTTCCGGTAAGGTTGGCCGGTCATAGTACGGCTTCAGGTCCGGCCGCATATATCGACCGAACCGTTCGCTAAAATGCTGAATTTGTGGAGTTATCGCTGGCGTTGATCAACGCGTCCGCAAGGCTCCGTGACCGAGAGGACACCCGTATGGCCATTTCTCCTCCAAGTGACCTGGTGATGGATGTCGTGCGTGCTGCCGATCCGGCCGAGGTCCAGGAAGCGCAGGCGCGGCTGAAGGCCAATCGCGCCGCCTTTCAGGCGACGAGCCTTGCCGAAAATGGAAACGGTTTTGCCAACACGGTCGCAGTCCTCAACCAGGACAGCCCGACCAACAGCCTTGGCGACATCACCAATCGGGCGGAAGCCAAGAAGATCCCGGAAAGCTACCGCAAGTTCGAAGCCATGGTGCTGCAGAATTTCGTGAAGTCGATGCTGCCCTCCGAAAGCGAAGAGGTCTACGGCAAGGGCACATCGGGCGACATGTGGAAGAGCATGATGGCCGAGCAGATCGGTAACGTCATGGCGCAGGGCGACGGCATCGGCATCGCCGAGCGCATGGTGACCGACCGGATCGTCGGATCGGACGGAACCAACCGGGTCAACGCATCGCTCGACGGCAACGACAACAATGTCGCGCTGAGCATGGTGCAGGAATACGAGCGCAAGGCGGTCGCCAATTTCCTGGGAACGCAAGACAATAACGAACAAGCCTGAGGCTATCCCGGCGGATCGGCCGGGCTGACCTGACACAGAAGTTTCGCGCGCATATCACGCCAAGGGCTCAGACCCGCGTGCCGCCAGCGCCAACGGGAGCCATATGATGGAAGTTGCAGCATCGAGTGACGTGCGTATCCAGAACGTGCTGGGACGTCTCGAAATGATCCTCGACAACGAGAATAGCCGGATCGGCGTTGATCCGAGCTTCGACCTGAAGACGTCGAATGCGCGCAAGAGCCGTTGCCTCTACGAGCTGACGATGCTGCATCGCGACGCCTCGCCGGACCAGATCTCGCCGTCTTTCGTGTCGCAGACACGGCACATCAAGACCAAGCTGATGACCAATTCGCAGAAGGTCAACGCGCATATGGAAGCCTGCCGTTCGGTGGTCGATCTGCTGAAGGCTGCCGTCCAGGACGCGGACGCGGATGGCATTTATTCCGAACAGCAGTTCCGCTACGGCGATTTCTGATGCTGAAGCTTGTTTTCACCGGTGTCTGGATTTGCGCCGTATCGCTCGGATCCGTCTATTTTTCGATCCAGCATGCATCGGCGCCGGTGGAAACGGATGCGGAGACCGAACGCCGCGCCTTGCAGGAATATGTGCCGGGCGAGTTGATCACCGTTCCGGTGATCACAGATGGCGCGGTGCAGGGATACTTCCTCACCAAGCTTTCGTTCTCGGTCGACAAGGCCAAGGCCAAAAGCATGGAAGTGCCGTTCAAGGAATCTGTGACGAACGCCCTGTTCGACATTCTCGTTGGCCAGAAACTGATCAATGTCGCCGATACCAGCAATTTCGATCTCGCCAACTTCAAGACGGTCGTCAAGGACCAGCTCAACAAGCAACTGCGCGACGAGGTGATTTTCCAGGTTCTGGTCGAGCAGCTCGAATATCTGTCGAAGGCCGACGTTGCCCGTGTTGCCAATGCGGCGAACGAAAAACAGCGCAAGGCCGTGCCGATCGTCGACAAGAATGGCCAGGTTGCCAACGATGAGATGCCCGAGAGCGAGAAGCGCGCGGCCGCTGCAGGCCATTGAGCAGGGCTCAGTTTTTCTCCGGGTTGCGATACTGCTCGTTGACGCGGCCGAACTCCATCATCAGCCGCCCGCACGCCACGTAGAAATGATAGAGCCCCGCCGATGGCAGGCGGCTCGATCTCCATAGCGAAATGCCGCGAAACGGCGAGGCGGCCAAAAGGGCCAGAGATCGAGCAATCGTCCTGAGGCGGCCTTTGAACCCCGGGGCGGCGCGGTGTTCGAGCAATGCCGAAATCGCACCGTTCCTCAGGCTGCGCGCCCTGATCCAGGACAGTTCCGTCCGCCGCGCCGGAATGGTCTCGGCCACCCAGCCATCCGCTGCCCAGGCAAATGTAAAACCGTTCTCCTTGCAGCGGCGATAGAAGTCGCTGTCTCCGCCACCGATGAAATTGAACTGCGGATCGAGAAACGGTCTCGGCATGGCGTTAAGCACGGGGCGCGTGATCAGGACGTTGCCCGAAGAATACAAAATCGGCACCGGGCCCGTCGTATCGTAGTGGGGCAGGAAGACCGGATGTCGCTTGCGGTCATTGCGGGTCTTGTCCTCGAAATCGGGAAGCTGAGGCCCGCCGACTAGGTCCGCTCGCGTCTGCCTGTGTACCGAAACGAGACTGTCGAGCCAGTCGGGCGCTGCAAGTTCATCGTCATCGATCACGGCGATGGCCTGCAGATTGGGATAGGTGGCGAGCGCCATCGCCCAGCCGGCATTGTAGGCGTGGCAATTGCCGCGCTGATGCGCGATCACCACGAGCGCGCTGATCCGGTGGCCGGCAAGGAACATTTTCGCCGCGTTTGCGCCTTCCAGTCTCTCCGCGTCATTTTCAATCACAACGATGGCGAAGGGGCTGCCCGGAGCCTGCGAAATAACGGTTTTCAGCGTCTTGAGAAGGTGCTCGGGGCGCCGGAATGTCGGCAGCGTGACCACGAGCTCGATGCTCTCATCGCTATCGGCCGCCGTCCGGTAAAACACAGTCGCATCCTGGTCAGGCAGGGTCATGGCGGTACCCGTTGAAGGCAAAGTTCTGGCAAGCACTAAAGCAAATCTTCCTGAACAGATACTGAATTCCGAAGTTCGCTTTCGAACGAATGGTTTAAAGCTCGTTTCACGCCGTGTTGCTACAGTCCGGGCAGTTGTTCTCAAGTCTCGTGTGGCCGCATGCATCTGGTCTTCGTTTCCTCGCTGGTGCCGGTGGAGAACCCTTCATCGGGGTTCGACATTGCCAACCGCGCCGTCCTCGATGGCCTTCGCGCCCTTGGCCACCGGGTGAGCGTGATCGGCTATCTGCAGCCGGGGCAGACACAGGCTCCGGGTGGAGACGTGCATCTTCTGGGCGAGCTCGAAGTCACCAATGCGAAGGTTACCACTGTGACCAAACTGCGCTGGCTGGCAAAGGCATGCCTCCATCGCACAACGCTGTCGTCGGCGAAGATGCTTGCGGTCAGCCGCGAGCATGTCGAGACGCTACTGCGGCGTCTGCAGCCGTTCGACGGCATCGTCCTCAACTCCGTGCAATTGCCCGGCGCCTTTGCTGCCACCTTCCAGAAACATAGGACGATCTATGTTGCGCACAATGTCGAAGCAGGTTCGGCGCGTGAAAATGCCCTTACCGCGTCCGGAGTGCTGCAGCGGTGGTTGTTCAGTCGTGAAGCCCGTCACCTCGAAAAGCTGGAGCGGACATTGACGCAGGCGGCCTCGGCGATCTGGACCTTTGCGGAGGCGGATCGCTTCGGCTTCGGCCGCGCTGTCTCCAGCCGCGCAACCGTCCTGCCCCTGGTAACGCGCTGGGAGCAGACGGAGAGGCGCGCCGGCAAAAAGCCGGAATACGATCTGGCCCTGATCGGGACGTGGAGCTGGCAGCCGAACCGGATCGGCCTCGACTGGTTCCTCTCAGAGGTTGTGCCGCGGCTGCCGGGAGATATGTCGATCGGCATTGCCGGTCAGCTGCCGGATGCGCCGGCAATGTCCCATCCTGGAATACGGTTGCTCGGACGGGTGCCCGACGCGGGCGCCTTCGTCGAATCCGGCGCCGTTCTGCCGCTGATCAGCCGCGGCGGCACGGGAGTGCAGCTGAAGACCATCGAGACCTTCGAACTCGGCATGCCCAGCGTTGCGACGCGCGCATCCTTGCGCGGCATCGGCACGATTCCTGGCAATTGCGCGGTCAGCGATGATCCCGCCGAATTTGCAAGCTTGCTGATTGAGAAGGTCGCGCAAGTGCGAGCGGGGAATCGTCAGCGCCTGCCGGGGTCGGTTTTTCATCAGGCCCAGAAAACCAGGCTGCTCGAGACGCTGGATGAGGGGCTGTCGCGGTTCGGCAAGCCCGCCATTGCATCTGGCCCGGCTTTTCCAAGAGACGAAGCGCGGCAGCCGGTAACCAAAGCTGCGGGTACGCCTTATGGTCTTGCCGTGCATGAGGGGGGAAAATCCCGATGAATGTTTTCCCGGGCACATCGATCGTTGCCTCGCAGCGTATGATCCTCGACATGCCGGTCTGCGATTTCGGCTGGGCGGATGCCTTCGCCTTTGCCGACGAAGTTGCCTCGCTGCCGATCGGGCAGACGGTAATCTCGTTCCTCAACGCCAACAATGCCAACCTGATGCTGCATGATCCGGAATACCGGGCGGTGCTTACCCGTCACATCGTCCTGCCCGACGGGCATGGCGTCGATCTCGCGTCCCGGCTATTCCATGGAAAAGGCTTTCCGGCCAACCTGAATGGCACGGATTTCGTCCCGGCGCTGATGACCTACATGACGACGCCGAAGCGCGTTGCCATGATCGGGGCACGGCCGGAGGTGCTCAGGCGTGCGGCGGAAAACTTTCACAAGCACGCGCCGTGGCACGAGTTCATTGCGGTTGCTGATGGCTATTTCGACGTGGCCCAATCCGGCGAAGTCATGGCCAAGGTTCGCGCCGTCAAGCCGGACATCCTGCTGATTGCGATGGGTAGCCCGAAACAGGAAAAATGGATCGACCGCCATGTGGGTCCCGGCCATGCCCGGCTGGTGATCAGCGTCGGCGCGCTCTTCGACTTCATGGCCGAGGAAGTGCCGCGCGCGTCGCCAACCGTCCGGCGCCTGCGTCTGGAATGGTTGCACCGGCTGATCCACGAACCGCGCCGGCTGTGGCGCCGTTATCTCATCGGAAATCCGTTGTTCCTCTATTATATTCTCCGCCATAGGCTGAGCGGGCGTGAACCACCGCGGCAAATCGGCGGGCAACGCGCGCGATCGCGATCGTTCTGACGGAAACCATCATGCGCACTGCCGTTGTTACCGCCTCCTACGCCAATGATTTCGAGCGCTGCCGGCTGCTATGCGAAAGCATGGATATGCGGTTGAAGGGCGATTGGGTCCATTATCTGCTGGTCGCGCCCTTCGACGTCGCTCTGTTCCGGCAATTGGAAGGCTCGCGCAGGCAGGTCGTCAGCGAGAGCGATCTTTTGCCCTGGTGGCTGCGTGCCATTCCCGATCCGCTATCGGCCGGCCGGCGCAAGCTCTGGATCAGCCCCTACAGCTTGCCCCTGCGCGGCTGGCATGTGCAGCAATTGCGCCGTCTGGCTCTGTCCCGCCACATCGGCGAGGCGGCGATGCTCGCCGTCGATTCCGACGTGGTGCTGTTGCGTGATTTCGATCCGGCCGATCTGTGGCAGGGCGACCGCCTGACGCTCTATCGCAAGGAGGGCGCGATCGGCAAGCGCATGCGCTCCAACCATCTCGAATGGCTCGCCCATTCAGATCAGCTCCTGGGGATCGGTCCCTTCAGCCTGCCTGCCAATGATTACATCAACACGCTGATTGCCTGGCGCACCGACACCTGCCGGGCTCTGCTTGAGCATATCGAGGCCCTTCATGGCCGCAACTGGATCCGCGCCGTCATTCGCTCGCGCCAGTTTTCGGAATGCCTGATCTATGGCCGCTTTGTCGATGAGGTGTTGATGGGGCAGGGGCATGTAGCGTCTCCCGACGGGCTTTGCCACGTGCTCTGGTTCGACGACAGCTACGCGCGCGATATCGGTGGGCTCAGGCATTTCCTGGGTGAGATGGCGCCGCACCAGATCGGTATCGGCGTTCAGTCCTTCGTCGGCCACGATCTCGCCGACATCCGCAACATCATCCGCGAACGTGCCGCCTGATCCCCTTTAGATGACGCGGCCGGTTCCGCGCCGCAAGGCGGAATAGGTGAGGGCGAAGGAGGCGGCGTAGAGGGCCAGATAGACGCCGTTGAGCATCGGCGCCCAATAGGCGACATCCGTGCTGGTCTTGAAGAGCACGGCGAGCAAGGCGACCTTGATCACCCCGGCAATCACCAGATTGACCATCCGGCGCACCGTGCGGCCAGTCGCATAGAGCAATTCGGATTGATATTCGACCAGGTTGCGGAACGATGGGACGAGCAGCACTGCCATGAGATAGGGCGCAGCCTGCGCGACGTTGTTTCCCAGCCCGCGCGGGAAAATCCACAGATAGACCGCCATCGCCGTTATCGCCAGGAAGGATATGGCGGCCACCAATGTCTCGATCGTCAGCCGGGTGCGCCAGGATGAGATCGTTCCCGGCGTGCGCATGATCTTCTGGACCAGCAGCGTGTTGAACGAGCGCACCGGCAAGGCCGTCAGGTCGGCAAGCCGCATGATGATCGCATAGATGCCCGAAACCTCCGGCCCGCCGATCGCCAGAACCGCGATCTTGTCGAATTCCGACTGGATGTAGAACAGCACCTCGGCACCCGCGACCGAGACCGAATCCGCCCAGCGGCGAATGTAGAGCGCCGGGCGCCAGCGAAACCGGACTTTCGGAAAGAACCAGACGATCGCGATCACGAGAGCGAGCAGGTTGGCGCCCAGGTAAAACAGCGACCAGGTCCCCAGCGAAGCCGTCTGTGACAGCGAAAAGGCAAGTGCGGCGGCGGTGCGGATGCCGGTGCCGATCACCACCAGAAGGGCGGCGCGGCCAAACCGCCCGAGACCATTGAGGACGATGACGACGACCTCAAGCCCGCGCCAACAAAGGATTTCGGCGGCCATCAGGGCTAGGAAAACCACAAGCGCGATATCGCGTGCGAAAACGGCGTAGTAGGTCGCAAGGCAAAGGATGGCGATCAACGGCAATGACAACAGCGCGCCGGCGGCAAAGCCTGCGCTATAGGTGCCCACCAGCAAGGGCTTGACGGTAGCAACCCGGTAGAGAGGCGACATGAAGCCGAAGGCAAGCACCCGCGAGATCATGATGCCGGCGGCCGATGCCGTGGCGAACAGGCCGAATTCGGCGATCGAAAGCCCGTTGGCAACGCAGATGAAATAGACCAGCGACAGCACAAGCCTGCCCGCTGACCCGCTCGTCATCGAGATATAGGCGTGAATGACGCTGGCGTGGCGTGCGTAGAGGGTCTTTGCGAGATGGATCACGAGTGGGGTCCGGATGTGCTGTCCCGGTTCTAGCCGGTAAAGCTTAATGAGCGGTTCGATATCCCGGACTTGCGGTGTTTCGGGCTGGCAAATTGCAATCCGTTAACGGTTTGTTTTCCATAAAAACTTAAGCTTCGTTCACAATTCGTCACTTTGCCCAATTGCGGGCGTTTGCAGGCATCGATGTTCGACCCGGAAGACAACAAAAGGACTGCGGCGCGCCGCTCCCCGGCCGAACTTGGGTCGAAGGAGGGGGGGGTGTCTTTGCGTTCCCGCCCGACGGCGCGTAGCGGAGCGCCGGTTGCGCGCACCGCCGGCGAATTGCTGGACCGTCTGGGCAGCCCCGCCGTCAAACCGAAAATATCAGGTAGCGATCGGCAGCCCGCCAAAGCGGTGCCGGAAAAGGTCTCCGGGCGTTTTCCCGGCTGGTTCAAAAACAAAAAACCAACGCAGGCCGGTCCACCGCAAGCCGATATAATCGTCAGTCCTGAGATCCACTACGGGAAGGAGCAGGATCGGCCGCTGATCGACATCCGCACCATCATGACGTCCGTCTGGCAGCTGCGGAAGACGGTCGCGGTGCTGACGGCCGCTGGTGCCATCGGTGGCGTGATGCTCGCCATAGCGACCCCCAGTGTCTATGTTTCCCAAAGCAAGCTCTATGTCGATCCGCGCGAAGTCCGGTTGACGGATTCCGATCTTTCCAAGGAAAGCCTGGCGACCGAGGCGATCCTGGCGCTGGTCGACAGCCAGCTCGAAGTGCTGCGGTCGCGGACCGTTCTGGAGAAGGTCGCCATCGATCTGGGGCTCGACCGCGACCCCGAATTCGGCGGTGTCTCTACCGGCAAGGGCGGACTTGCCGATGGCATCGACGTCATCCGCGATATCGTTTCCCCCGGCAAGGCGCAGCCGGCGCCTGCCTCCGGGGTCAATCCGCGCACGCTGGAAAAATTGAGCGATGCCGTTACCGTATCGCGCGATCCAAAAACCTTCATCGTGACCATCGAGGTCAAGAGCCGCGATCCGGCCAAATCGGCATTGATCACCAATCGCCTCGTGGCGACGTTTCTCAACGAGGAGCAGGCCGCCCAATCCGGCTTCTTCCAGCGGACCACCAAGGCACTCGACAGCCGGTTGGCCGATTTGCGCACGGAGCTGGATACGGCCGAAAACGCGGTTGAGAAATTCAAAGCCGACCATGACATTGTCGGCGCTGCCGGGGAGTTGATTTTCGACAAGCAGTTGCTGGCCCTCAACGATCAGGTGGGCGCCGTCCGCAATCGCATCGCCGAAGCTCGGGCAAAAGCTGATCTTGCCACGAAGATCCGGTTGAACGACGTCCTCAGCGGCGCATTTCCCGAGGAGGTCAGTTCGGTGACGCTTCAGGAACTGCGCAAGCAATATTCCGAGGCGCGCGCGCAGTTGGGGGCGCTGGATGCGAGCCTTGGGCCGCGTCATCCGCAACGGCTGGCCGCCGTCCAGTCGCTCGAAGTGGCGCGCTCCGAAATCGGCAGCGAGCTTCGCCGCATCGCAGCGACGGCGCAGACCGAGCTGGACCGGGCGATCCGGACGGAAAAAGATCTCGTCCAGCAGCTGGCGGTCCAGAAGGCACAGCAGATGAATTCGTCCACCGGCTTCATCGAGCTGCGTGAACTGGAGCGCAAGGCCAACGCGACGCGGACGATCTACGAGTCCTTCCTCAAGCGGGCGAGCGAAACGGGTCAGGAAGAGAAGCTGACCTCGAAGAACATCCGGGTGATCGCCTCGGCGCAGCCGCCGCTTCAGGCCACGGGACCGTCGCGCAAGCTGATCGCGATCGGCGGTCTGATCGCAGGCTTCATGGCGGGGGTCGGATTGGGCATCGCGCTCGGTGCCTATCGCAGCTTGAAGGATATGCTTCAGCGGTCGAGCCGGCCGCTTACGGTCGTCCCAAAGCGTGATCCGCCCGGTCAGGACGATCATCATCCGGACGGCCCGGGCACGCTACAGGATATCGACGATCCGTTGCCGTCACCGGTGGCGTACCGGACGCGGATGCCCTCGGCGCATCATGCGGCGGCGTCAGCCGCAGCGCTCTCTGCTTTCCCCACGCGCGGTCATGCTGCATCGGCAAGCCTGCACGACTATCTTCGTGAGATGCAGGACGACGAAAAAGACGGCAGGGACATCGCCGAGGTGCAGGAAAATCTCCGCGCCCTGCGATCGCGTGTCGAACACTATGCGAAACTGCGGGCCGGCGGCCGGCGGTAATCCCCGAACAAGATGGAAACTGCAGGTGGGACGGCGTTGCCGCCAGGCCGAGCGGATCGGCCTTGAATTAATTCGATCTGAACAGCATAGGACGCATTGAGGCTAACGATATTTTTTGCTGAAACTAGAGTGACAGAACAAACGAGAATCTGGGAGAATACCGTGACGACCGTGATTGATGGCAAGCAAGTTGCAGCGTCGGTGATCGATGCAGTGAAAACCGCGTCGCTGGCGCTGAAGGATCAGACCGGCATCAAGACCGGTCTCGCCGTTGTCATCGTCGGAAACGACCCGGCAAGCCATGCCTATGTCTCTTCCAAGAGCAAGATGGCCAAGGAATGCGGCTTTACCTCGGTTCAGCACACTCTGCCGGAGGAAACCACGCAGGATGAGCTGGCGGCCCTGGTCCAGACACTCAACAAGGATGACAGCCTGCACGGCATCCTCGTTCAGCTTCCGCTGCCGAAACATTTGAATTCCGAGCCGATCATCCAGTCGATCCTGCCGGAAAAGGATGTCGATGGCTTGCATGTCGTCAATGCCGGTAAGCTGGCGACCGGCGATCTCGATGGCGGTCTCGTATCCTGCACGCCGGCCGGCGCAATGGTCTTCGTCAAGCGCACCCATGGTGCCGATCTTTCCGGCCTGAATGCCGTCGTCATCGGCCGCTCCAACCTGTTCGGGAAACCGATGGCGCAGCTGCTGCTCGCAGCCAACGCGACAGTGACCGTCGCGCATTCGCGCACCAAGGATCTGGCCGCAGTCTGCCGCAATGCCGATATCCTGGTCGCCGCCGTCGGCCGCCCGGAAATGGTCAAGGCCGGTTGGGTCAAGCCCGGTGCCACCGTGATCGATGTCGGCATCAACCGTATTGCAGCGCCTGAAAAGGGCGAGGGAAAGTCGCGCTTGGTCGGCGACGTCGCCTTTGACGAATGCGCCGAGGTGGCCGCCGTCATCACCCCTGTGCCGGGTGGCGTCGGCCCGATGACCATTGCCATGCTGATGGCCAACACGGTCATCGCCGCCTATCGCAAGGCCGGCAAGACGGCGCCGAAGTTCTGATCCACGGCGGCGTTTGACGGCCTACGTTTTCGGGGCAGGGCCGGTCGAGGCCCTGACGATCAGTTCCGTTCGCCACAGTTCCTGTTCCGGGTATTCGCCGGTCTTGAGGATACGTGAAATCAGCCGGGTGGCGATCCGCGCGCCCGCCGCGCGCAGCGAGGAGCGCGTTGTCGTCAGCGGAACGCTGAAGTTTTCAGGCTTCAGCATCGGCAGTACGTCGTCATGGGCAATCAGCGAAATGTCGCGGCCGATCTGCAGTCCCGCCCAGGTGATGGCCCTGACAGCACCGAGCGCAATCACCGTACTGGAACAAAGGACGGCGGTCGGAGGCTCTTGCTGTTCCAGAAAATGCTGCATGGCGCGGTGGCCGTACTCATCGGTCATCACTGAGTTCTGAACCAGAGCTTCGTCAAAGCGCAGGCCGTTTTCCTCAAGTGCGCGCCGCATGCCCTTCATGCGGCGAATGGAAAAGGTGAGATTTCCCGGCCCGTTGATCAGCGCGATCCGCCGGTGCCCCAATTGGATAAGCACGCGCGTCGCGTCGTAAAAGGCGCCGGTATTATCGATATCCAGAAACGGGTAGTCGGCCGGTTGGCCGATCGCCCGGCCGTGTACGACGAACGGGATCGACAGAGATTTCAGCATCTCAATACGCGGGTCGTTGGCGCGCACATAGGCCAGGAACAGGGCATCGACATTGCCGCTGGCGGCCAGCCGCTTGAACGTTGTCTCCTCATCGTCGGGCGCGCTCGGATTGATGACGAAATGGAAATCGTGCCGGACGGATTCTTCACCGAGCCCTGCCAGGAATTCGCCGAAATGCACGTCGGAATCGATCCCTTGCGCGATCGGCATGACCAGCCCGATCGAGCCGGCCCGGCCGGTCGCAAGCCTTTGGGCCGCACGGTTCGGCCGGTAGCCGGTCTCGCGTACCGCGCGCAGGACCCGCTGGCGTGTTTCGGCGTTCACTTCCGGATAGCCGTTGAGCGCCCGGCTGACTGTCGTTTGCGACAGGCCCAGCATCTCCGCCAGCTGCTTCAAATTCACGTTCATGGCAGGCGCGCCCTCCCAAAGCGCTTTAATTTTTCTTTTGTTTTCGCTTTCCATCCTACCGCGCGACAAATTTTGTATCACCAGCGTTACTTTTCAACCAGAAAAATCGGCCTTATTGCGCTGCAAACCTTCGCCGCGGTGCATGATTTTGGGCATTCTTCGCTACTAACGGGAAAACTCTTGACTTCCTGCCCGTCGAGATGGTTTGTTAGAAAACTCAAAGCGCTTTGAATTTTTGGGCGCAATGATGTTCACCCGGCATCAATGGGTCGGGTCTTTCTCGGGAGGAAATGACGTGAAAAGAACATTCTTATTGGGAGTGGCGGCGCTGGCGCTGATGGCCGGTGCCACGAATGCGGCCGAGTTGAAATTCAAGCCGGGTGAAGATTCCAAATTCAACTGGGCGAGCTTCGAAGAGTTCAAGAAGGGCCACGATCTCAAGGGCCAGACGCTGACGATCTTCGGACCGTGGCGCGGCGAAGACGAGGCCCTGGCGCAGTCCATGCTGGACTATTTCCGTGATGCGACAGGCGTCGATGTGAAGTATTCCTCGTCCGAAAACTACGAACAGCAGATCGTCATCGACACCCAGGCCGGCAGCCCGCCGGACGTTGCCATTCTGCCGCAGCCGGGCCTGATCGCCGATCTGGCGTCGAAGGGTTACCTGACGCCGCTGGGCAACGAGACCCAGAAATGGCTTCTCGAAAATTACGCCGCCGGCCAGTCCTGGGTCGATCTGTCGACCTATGCCGGCAAGGACGGCACAAAGGCCCTCTACGCATTCCCCTACAAGATCGACGTGAAGTCGCTGGTCTGGTACGTGCCGGAAAATTTCGAAGATTCGGGCTATGAAGTCCCCAAGACCATGGAAGAGCTGAAGGCCCTGACCGAGAAGATCGTCGCCGACGGCGGCACGCCGTGGTGCATCGGTCTGGGTTCCGGCGGTGCGACCGGCTGGCCGGCAACCGATTGGGTCGAAGACATGATGCTGCGGACGCAGCCGGCCGACATCTATGACAAATGGGTCACCAACGCGATCCCGTTCAACGATCCGGCTGTCGTCGGTGCGATCGATGAATTCGGCTGGTTTGCCAAGAACGACAAGAATGTCGATGGTGGCGCTGCAGCAGTCGCCTCGGCAGACTTCCGCGATAGCCCCAAGGGCCTGTTTGCGTCGCCGCCGAAGTGCTACCTGCACCATCAGGCGTCGTTCATTCCGTCCTTCTTCCCGGAAGGCACCAAGGTCGGCGAAGATGCTGATTTCTTCTACATGCCGCCTTACGCAAGCAAGCCCGAGCTCGGCAACCCTGTTCTGGGCGCCGGCACGCTGGCCATGATCACCAAGGACACGCCGGCGGCGCGCGCCTTCATCGAGTTCCTGGAAACGCCGATCGCGCATGAGGTCTGGATGGCCCAGACCAGCTTCCTGACGCCGCTGAAGAGCGTCAACAAGGATGCCTATGCCAACGGCCCGATGAAGAAGCAGGGCGAAATTCTGCTCAACGCAACGACCTTCCGCTTTGACGGTTCCGACCTGATGCCGGGCAAGATCGGCGCGGGCGCGTTCTGGACCGGCATGGTCGACTATGTCGGCGGCAAGTCGGCGCAGGACGTCGCTGATGGCGTCCAGAAGGCATGGGATTCGATCAAGTAAAGATCGGCTGCCCTGCTCATCGAAAAGCGGCTCCGGGCGAAAATCCCGGAGCCAATTCAAAAGACTGCGAGGCCTGAAACCCGGTTTGCGACGCTGTCCGAAAGATCGGGCAAGGCGCAGCCGCTTGGGTAAGGCTGACAAAAGAAGCCCTTTTGAACGGACACACCAAGCCAGCCTCGTTCGAGGCGGCGCAAATGAACGTGTGACTATTCTGGCCGCGCGTGATCGCCCGCAAGATCGGGAACCATGTGCCAAGGGGCGGCAGGCCGCGTATCCGGCCTTACATTCCTGGGGAGGAAGTTGCCATGCAGCAGTTGATATTCGCCATCGCCACGATGGCCGCGGGGGTTCTTGCCTGCGCCGCCTATTTCTTCGGCACGAACTGGATCCTCGACAAGCTCTTTCCGTCGAAGGGCCTGACGGGGCCTGTCGCCTCGCGCAACCTGCGCATCACCAATGCCATCCGGCCTTGGCTCTTCCTTGGTCCGGCGTTGTTCTCGCTGACCATCTACCTGATCTATCCGGTGATCGCTTCCGTCTGGCTCAGCCTGCATGACCGGGCCGGCGAGAATTTCGTCGGCTTGAACAACTTCCTCTGGATGTTCAACGACGGTGAATTCCGCCAGTCGATCTACAACAACTTCCTCTGGCTGCTGGTCGTGCCCGCTGCCGCCACGTTCTTCGGCCTGATCATCGCGGCACTCACCGACCGCATCTGGTGGGGCAATATCGCCAAGACGCTGATCTTCATGCCGATGGCGATCTCCTTCGTCGGCGCCTCGGTCATCTGGAAATTCATCTATGACTACCGCGCCGAAGGCACCGAGCAGATCGGACTCCTCAATGCGGTCGTCGTCTATTTCGGCGGCACGCCGGAAGCCTGGGTGACGCTTCCCTTCTGGAACAATTTCTTCCTGATGGTCATCCTCATCTGGATCCAGACCGGCTTTGCCATGGTCATCCTGTCGGCGGCGCTGCGTGGTATTCCGGAAGAAACGGTCGAGGCCGCCGTCATCGATGGCGCCAACGGCCTGCAGATTTTCTTCAAGATCATGATCCCGCAAATGTGGGGCACGATCGCCGTCGTCTGGACCACCATCACCATCCTGGTGCTGAAGGTCTTCGACATCGTTCTCGCCATGACCAACGGGCAATGGCAAAGCCAGGTTCTCGCCAATCTCATGTTCGACTGGATGTTCCGAGGGGGCGGCGACTTCGGCCGCGGTGCCGCCATCGCCGTCATCATCATGGTGCTGGTGATCCCGATCATGATCTGGAACATCCGCAACGCTGCCAAGGAAATGGAGGGCCACTGAGATGATCGCTTCTTCCCGCTCGCCACTCGTCTGGCTCGTTCATCTCTCCGTGATCCTGCTTGTCGTCCTGTGGACCCTGCCGACCGCCGGCCTTTTGATCTCGTCGCTGCGTGACAAGGATCAGCTCGCCGTTTCGGGCTGGTGGACGGCTCTCTCCACATCCACCCAGAACCTCGTCTTCCGCGCCCCGGGTGCCGATACGCAGGTCGAAAAGGACGGAAAATTCGTCATTGCCGGAAAAATGCTCGAAGGCCAGACCGGTCAGGTCTCTGCTTTCGGCTTCAACAGCAAGGACCCGGCCGCCTTCAAGCCCGGCGATACGGCCGAGCTGAACGACGGCGAAAAGCTGACAGTCCAGGCCGACGGCACTTTCGAGATCGTCTCGGACAAGGCCATGGAAGGCACGCGCGGCCAGCGCATCTTCTATACTGCCGCCGTTCCGCCGCGCTTTACCTTCGACAACTACCGCGAAGTCATGCGGGCCGCAGGCATCGGCGCGTCCTTCATCAATTCGCTGACCGTCGCCATTCCGGCAACGATTATCCCGATCCTGGTTGCCGCCTTTGCAGCCTACGCCCTGGCCTGGATGAAGTTTCCCGGCCGGGCAATCCTGATCGCCGTTGTCGTCGGCCTTTTGGTCGTGCCCTTGCAGATGTCGCTGATCCCGCTCTTGAAATTGTACAACGGCGTCGGCGCATTTCTCGGCGTTCCGGCCAAGACCTATGTCGGCATCTGGCTGGCGCACATGGGCTTCGGCTTGCCGCTCGCCATCTATCTGCTGCGCAACTACATGGCCGGCCTGCCGCGCGAAATCATGGAGTCGGCCCGCGTCGACGGTGCCAGCGATTTCGACATTTTCGTCAAGATCATCCTGCCTCTGTCGTTCCCGGCGCTCGCCTCGTTCTCGATCTTCCAGTTCCTCTGGACCTGGAACGACCTACTGGTCGCCATGGTCTTCCTCGGAACCGGTAACAACGAACTGGTCCTGACGGGCCGCCTGGTCAACCTGCTCGGCTCGCGCGGCGGTAACTGGGAAATCCTCACGGCCTCGGCCTTCATCACCATCATCGTGCCCCTGATCGTCTTCTTTACCCTGCAACGCTACCTCGTGCGCGGCCTGCTGGCGGGATCGGTCAAGGGCGGCTGAGATTTTTCGATATGACAAGGACGTCTACAGGAATGAATACGAGCATGACTGAGCCAAGGGGTTCTACATTGCAGGCCGACCGGGACTGGTGGCGTGGTGCGGTGATCTACCAGATCTATCCGCGCTCCTACCAGGACTCCAACGGCGACGGCATCGGCGACCTGAAGGGGATCACCGCCCGCCTGCCGCATGTCGCGTCGCTCGGCGTCGATGCGATCTGGATTTCGCCGTTCTTCACCTCGCCGATGAAGGACTTCGGCTATGACGTGTCGAATTATACCGGCGTCGATCCGATCTTCGGGCTGCTTGCCGATTTCGATGCGCTGATCGCTGAGGCGCACCGTCTCGGCATCCGCGTGATGATCGATCTGGTGCTGTCGCATACCTCGGATCAGCATCCCTGGTTCGTCGAGAGCCGCGCCAGCCGCTTCAATCCGAAGGCGGACTGGTACGTCTGGGCCGAATCCAAACCGGACGGCACGCCGCCCAACAACTGGATGTCGATCTTCGGCGGCTCGGCCTGGGCCTGGGACCCGACGCGGCTGCAGTATTACATGCACAACTTCCTGACCTCGCAGCCGGACCTCAATCTGCACAATCCCGAGGTTCAGGACGCGCTTCTGGCCGTCGAGCGTTTCTGGCTGGAGCGCGGCGTCGATGGTTTCCGGCTGGATACGATCAACTTCTACTTCCACGATCTGGAACTGCGCGACAATCCGGCGCTGGCGCCGGAGCGCCGCAATGCCAATACGGCACCGGCGGTCAATCCGTACAACTATCAGGAACATCTCTACGACAAGAACCGCCCGGAAAACCTCGACTTCCTCAAGCGCTTCCGCGCTGTGATGGACGAGTTCCCGGCAATCGCTGCCGTCGGCGAGGTCGGCGACAGCCAGATCGGCCTTGAGATCGCCGGGCAATATACGTCCGGCAACGACAAGATGCACATGTGCTACGCTTTCGAATTCCTGGCACCCGATCCGCTGACACCGGCCAGCGTCGCGCAGGTGCTGCATGATTTTGCGCGTGCAGCACCGGAAGGCTGGGCCTGCTGGGCTTTTTCCAATCATGATGTCGTGCGCCATGTCAGCCGCTGGGGCCTCGGCATCGCCGATCAGGACCCCCACGCAAAGTTCCTCGCCAGCCTGCTGATGACTTTGCGCGGCTCGGTCTGCATCTATCAGGGCGAAGAGCTTGGTCTGACCGAAGCCGACCTCGCTTTCGAAGACCTGCAGGATCCCTACGGCATCCAGTTCTGGCCGGACTTCAAGGGTCGCGACGGTTGCCGCACGCCGATGGTCTGGGACAAGGATGCCGTCAACGGCGGCTTCGGCGCGGGCAAGCCCTGGCTGCCGGTGCCGAAGGAACATCTCGGCCGTGCGGTTTCAGAGCAGCAGGCGGACCCCAATTCGGTCCTCAACCACTACCGGCGGTTTCTCGCATTCCGCAAGCACTACCCGGCTTTTGCCAAGGGCGAGATCGAGTTTCGCGCCTATCAGGCGCCGCTGCTCGGCTTCGAACGAAAATTCGGCAACGAGACGATCCTGTGCCTCTTCAATATGAGCGCAGAGCCCGTCACCACTGCCCGGCCGGCCGAAAAGCTCGATGTGCTCGAAGGGCATGGCTTCTGCTCGGCATTGAACGGCGACACCATCACGCTACCGGCCTGGAGCGGCTTTTTTGCCCGGGTGGACTAACCAGATCAAACCGGTTCGCACAAGAGAACCGGCCAAAAACGAGAGAATGAAGGGGAGGATGACATGGCAGGTTTGCAACTGAAGAATATCCGCAAGTCCTATGGCGCGGTGGATGTCATCCATGGCATCGATCTGGATATCAAACAGGGCGAGTTCGTCGTCTTCGTCGGCCCGTCCGGCTGCGGAAAATCGACCCTGTTGCGGATGATCGCCGGCCTTGAGGAAATCTCCGGCGGCGAGATGTATATCGCCGAGCGGCTGGTCAACGAAGTGCCGCCCTCGCAGCGCGGCATCGCCATGGTCTTCCAGTCCTATGCGCTTTATCCGCACATGACGGTCTATGACAACATGGCGTTCGGCATGCGTATCGCCAAGGAATCAAAGGAAGAGATCGATCGCCGCGTCCGCTCGGCTGCCGATATCCTGCAGCTGACCAAATATCTCGACCGGCTGCCGAAGGCGCTGTCCGGCGGCCAGCGTCAGCGCGTTGCCATCGGCCGTGCCATCTGCCGCGATCCGAAGGTCTTCCTGTTCGACGAACCGCTGTCGAACCTTGATGCAGCACTGCGCGTCGCCACCCGCATCGAGATCGCCAAACTGAACGAATCCATGCCGGATACGACGATGATCTACGTGACCCACGACCAGGTGGAGGCGATGACGCTCGCCGACCGCATCGTCGTGCTCTCGGCCGGTCATATCGAACAGGTCGGCCCGCCTCTGGAACTCTATGAACGTCCGGCGAACCTCTTCGTCGCCCGGTTCATCGGCTCGCCGGCGATGAACATCATCCCGGCCAAGATCGTTAGCACCGGTGCCGAGACCTCGGTTGAACTGCCGGGCGGCAAGCGTGACGTGCTGGATATCCCGACGGCGGCGTCCGAAAATGGCAAGGCGGCAAGTTTCGGCGTGCGGCCGGAAGACTTGAGGGTCTCGACCGGCGACAGCTTCCTGTTCGAAGGCACGGTGGCCATCATCGAAGCGCTTGGCGAAGTGACGCTGCTCTACATCGAAGGGCTGGTTGCCAACGAACCGATTATCGCCAAGGTGCCGGGTATCCTTGATATCAAGCGCGGCGAGAAAGTGCGCTTCACCGCCGACAAGGCAAAGCTGCATCTGTTCGATGCGAGCGGAAAAAGCTACCGCACGTAGAGCCAGGCAAGAGGTTCAAGACCCGCCTGGGCTGTGTTTCCGGGCGGTTTTTTTAGTGTGTTGTGCCAGATTTGGTCGCTGACTCACGCTCTGTTAAATCTCCGCCGCTAATGTTTCAAAAAACAAACGCGCATGGAGCAGAAAGATGCGGGGACAGGCATCCGATAAACCGACATACCTCAGCAGGGAAGAGTCCTTCATGTACGACCGGGAAGCCAATTTCCCGATGGAGGATACCCGTAACGATGCCCGGATCGAATATACCGAAAACGGCATGCTCAATCTCACCTCGCGCCGCTGCGAACTCTTGAAAATATCGAAAAGCAGCGCCGTTCTCGGCATCGCCACGCAGTTCAAGCTGCCGCAGAATTTCTATCTGGATATTCCCAGTGCCCGCATCGGCATGGTCGGCTGCATCGTCAAGCGTGTGCATGCCAACAACCTGATCGAGGCGCGCTTCCTGCGTCTGATGTCGGAGCGCGATCTCAATCGCATCTTCGTCTATTCGACGCACCCCAATCATCGCAATCGGGTTCTCGACATCTACAGCTGATCTCTTGCCGCCTCATCATTGGGATTGCGTCCGGCTTTCTCTTCCCTTGCGGGGAGCATGCCGGCGGTCCGTTGTCGGCTGTGCTTGACTTCGCCGGCAGGAGGCGGATTGATAGGGCCGAGTGACTAATACCAAGGATCAACGATGGAAATCCATAGTATGAGCCACCTTCGGTCGGCTTCTCTTCGTCTCCGGCGGCGTCGAGGCTCTTGCACGATGCTTTTGCATCGTGACTGCGACCCTCTCCTGGCCGGAAGCGAAGATCGAGTCGATCCTATGGGTTTCCATCGTTGATTCTTGGTATAAAGCGAGAGGATGACCGATGAAACGACCCTATCGCCTTTCCTGTCATTGCGGCGATTTCTGCCTTGAAGTCGATGACGAAATTTCCGAACTGGTCGAATGCAATTGTTCGACCTGCCGGCGCTCGGGCTTCCTGCATTGGAAAGTTGCCGCCAACAAGGTGACGCTCCTCGGCGAGAAACGGCGTATGTCCACCTATGTCTGGCGTTGCATCACCGAAGGCCATCATTTCTGCCCGACCTGCGGCGTTGCCTTGATGCGCAGCGGCTATCCCGGTGAAAAAGTGTCGGTTAATGCCCGGTGCATCGAGGGCATCGATATCTTCGAACTGAACTTCGAACGCTATGACGGCCGCAGCGACATGCATCCGGGGCCGCTGCCGTAAATCAGGATAGAGAAAAGCTCTCGATTTGCCGTCGAGAGCTTCCGATTTCAGTGAAAGAAGACGCTGGCGCCGTGATCGGCAGAGCCCGTCGCCGCGCGGAACGGAGCAAACAGCTCGCGTCCCATGCCGAATTCGTTGCCGGACAGATCGGCCTCGGCCGGAGCCCGGCCGGCCAGTTCTGCTGCATCGACCAGAACCTGGATCGTGCCGTGGATGGCATCGAGCCGGATGATGTCGCCTTCGCGGATCTTGGCGATCGGTCCACCATCCTTGGCTTCCGGCGTCATGTGGATCGCCGACGGCACCTTGCCGGAAGCGCCCGACATGCGGCCGTCGGTGACGAGCGCCACGGTCTGGCCACGGTCCTGCAGGATGCCGAGCACAGTCGTCAGCTTGTGCAGTTCCGGCATGCCATTGGCCTTCGGCCCCTGGAAACGGACGACGGCGACGAAATCGCCTTCCAGCTTGCCTTCCTTGAAGGCGGTGTTGAGTTCCGCCTGATCGTGGAAGATCTTGGCCGGGGCCTCGATGACGTGGCGTTCCGGCTTGACCGCGGAAATCTTGATGACGGCCTTGCCGAGATTGCCGGTCAGCATCTTCAGGCCGCCTGAATGCTGGAAAGGATGTTCGACGGTCGAAAGCACCTTCGGATCGTGGCTGTGCTCCGGCGCCGGTTCGCGGGCAACGGTGCCGTTCGCACCCAGCTTGACGTCGATCGCATAGGCGTCCAGTCCCTGGCCGAAAACGGTGCGCACGTCGTCATGCAGCAGGCCGTGCTTCAGGAGCTGGCTGATCAGGTAGCCCATGCCGCCGGCCGCGTGGAAATGGTTCACGTCGGCAAGACCGTTCGGATAGACGCGCGCAAGCAGCGGGATGACGTCGGAAAGCTCGGAAATATCCTGCCAGGTCAAGACGATGCCGGCCGAACGGGCCATGGCGACAAGATGCATCGTGTGGTTGGTCGAACCGCCGGTGGCATGCAGGCCGACGACGCCGTTGACGATCGAGCGCTCGTCGATCATTTCGCCGGCCGGGGTGAACTCGTTGCCGAGAGCGGTGATCGCCAGTGCACGCTTGGTGGCTTCGCGGGTCAGCGCATCGCGCAATGGTGTGCCCGGATTGATGAAGGAGGCGCCGGGCAGGTGGAAGCCCATGATCTCCATCAGCATCTGGTTGGAATTGGCCGTGCCGTAGAAGGTGCAGGTGCCCGGGCCGTGATAGGACTTCGATTCCGCTTCCAGCAATTCGTCGCGACCGATCTTGCCCTCGGCAAACAGCTGGCGGACGCGGGATTTTTCATCGTTCGGCAGGCCTGTGGTCATCGGTCCGGCCGGAATGAACACTGCGGGCAGGTGGCCGAAGGTCATCGCGGCGATCATCAGGCCGGGAACGATCTTGTCGCAGACGCCGAGATACACGGTGCTGTCGAACATGTTGTGCGAGAGGCCGACGCCGGCCGCCATGGCGATCAGGTCGCGGGAAAACAGCGACAGCTCCATGCCCGGCTGTCCCTGGGTGACGCCGTCGCACATGGCCGGCACGCCGCCTGCGACCTGCGCGACGCCGCCGGCTTCGTGGGCCGCCTGGCGGATCAGCGCCGGATAGGTCTCAAACGGCTGATGGGCCGACAGCATGTCATTGTAGGAGGTGATGATGCCGAGGTTCGGCACCTCGTCGCCGGAAAGCGCCACCTTTTCTGAGGGGGAACAGACGGCGAAGCCATGGGCAAGGTTGCCGCAGCCAAGAACCGAACGGGTAACACGCTTGGATGCCGCTGAGCGAACACGGGCCAGATAGGGCTCGCGAAAAGGCTTTGAGCGTTCGACGATACGGGCGGTGATCGCGGCGATACGGCTGTCGGCGGACATGGCAATCCTCTTCCGGAGTGTTCGGCACTCCTGTGGTCTGCATGGTTTCGTTTATCCGGGTCTTGGGTCCCCGGATCTCGGGCTAAAAGCATGTCGCGCAAAAATGTGCAGCGGTTTGCGGTAACGGCATGCGTAAAGTCAAAGGCCTAAGCGCAGGAAGCGATCCTGAGGGATCGCGACGCGCTTTAAGGTGCCCAGTAGATCTGAAGCGGGGAGGCGGCCCGGCGCAATATCGCCCGGATCGGCATCTCCGCCTCGTCACCGGGCGCCTCAGCCTTGGTAAGAACGTCCTTCTTGGCCATTCCCTCGATATGGAGCACCAGAAGTCGGGCATCCTGAAGGCTGGAGAATGTGAATGTCAGGCGCGGCTCGCCGGCGCCTTCGGCTTCCATCGTCATCACGCCGCGTGGCGTGGTGGGGTCAAGCGCCTCTGCCAGGCGCGAACCGCCCGGAAAGAACGAAGCCGTATGTCCGTCGCCGCCCATGCCGAGGATGGCCACATCGAACGGACAGCCGATGCCGGCGGTCTGCTTCGTGGCGGCTGCTGCGGCCTCTTCAGCCGCTGCCGTCGGATAGTAGAGTGGCTGGAAGGAGGCCGAAGCGGCGGCATCGATCAGCAGGTTGTCTTTGACAAGCTTTTCGTTCGAACGGTCGCTGTCCGGCTCTACGAAGCGTTCATCGATCAGCGTCACCGTCACCTTCGGCCAGTCGATCGCCTTGCCCGACAACGCCTTGAAAAATGCCTTCGGGGTCGAGCCGCCGGAGACGGCAATGTTGCCTTCGCCGCGCTCTGCAATCGCGGCGGACAGGGCAGCGGCCACCGCGTCTGCCAGGCCGTCCGCAAGGGCCGCTCCATTGTCAAATACATGCATCGCAGCCGTCATGGCCCTTGTCCTCAGATCACTTCATGCCATGTGCGGCCGTCACGCTCGATGAGCGCGATGGCCTGGCTCGGTCCCCAGGTGCCGGCGGTATAGGACTGGACCTGCTGGTTGACGGCTTCCCAGGATTTCAGGATCGGATCGACCCAGCGCCATGCGGCCTCGACTTCGTCGCGGCGCATGAACAGTGTCTGGTTGTTGCGCACCACGTCGAGCAACAGCCGCTCATAGGCGTCGGCGCTGCGGGCATTGAAGGCTTCGGCGAAGGTCATGTCGAGCGAGACGTTGCGCAGGCGCATGCCGCCCGGGCCCGGATCCTTGATCATCAGCGACTGCTTGACGCCTTCGTCCGGCTGCAGGCGGATGATCAGCTGGTTGGCCTCGATCCGGCCGGCGGCGTCGTCGAAGATCGAATGCGGGATCGGTTTGAAGGTGATGACGATTTCCGACATGCGGCCGGCCATGCGCTTGCCGGTGCGGATGTAGAAGGGCACGCCGGCCCAGCGCCAGTTGTTGATCTCGGCCTTGATGGCGACAAAGGTCTCGGTGTTGGACACGCCGCCTTCGAGTTCCTCGAGGTATCCCTTGACTGCGCCGCCGGCCGAAGCCCCGGCCTTGTACTGGCCGCGCACCGTCCTTTTCTCGACATTGCCGGGATTGATCGGCTTCAGCGCGCGCAGCACCTTCAGCTTTTCGTCGCGCACGGCTTCGGCGTTCATCGACGGCGGAACTTCCATGGCCACAAGGCAGAGAAGCTGCAGGATATGGTTCTGCACCATGTCGCGCAGCGCGCCGGCCTTGTCATAGTAGCCTGCACGGCTTTCCAGCCCGACCGCCTCGGCAACGGTGATCTGGATATGGTCGATATAGGAAGAGTTCCACAGCGGTTCGTAAAGCGTGTTGGCAAAGCGCAGTGCCATCAGGTTCTGCACGGTTTCCTTGCCGAGATAGTGGTCGATACGGAAGATCTGGTCTTCCTTGAATACCTTGCCGATCGTGTCGTTGAGTTCGAGCGCCGAGGCAAGATCACGGCCGATCGGCTTTTCGACGACGATGCGCGTTGTCTTGGTGATCAGCTTGTGGTCGCGGATCTTTTCCGAGATATCGCCGAAGATCGCCGGGGCGACGGCGAGATAGAAGGCACGGACGCGATCCTTGCCTTCGTCCAGAAGCGCCTTCAGCTGATCCCAGCCATTGTCCGTTTTGGCGTCGACCGGCACGTAGAAAAGACGGTCGGTAAACGTCTTGACCTGCGCGTCGTCATACTCGCCTGCCTTCAGGTGTTCCTTGAGGGCATCGGCCGCAAACTTGCGATACTCTTCGTGGCTGAGCACGCTGCGCGATGCGCCGATGATGCGCGTCGGATCGGTGAGTTGGCCATCCAGCTGGCGATGATAAAGGGCAGGAAGCAATTTGCGTTCGGCAAGGTCGCCGGTGCCTCCGAAAACCACATAGTCAAAGGGTTCCACAGGAATGATCTGGCTGCTCATGAGAATCTCGATCTCGTTCTGGTCTGAGGAGTGTATAATCTAATCGATTTAAAAGCGCTAGGGTGCGGCGCAACAAAATGCGTTTCGTCCGCCTTTCAGGGGGTGGCTTTTAAAATTTGTCGCGCAAGGCATACCAGCTGAGTGCGACGAACAAAAGCACGGAGCGGAACCGCGTGCCACCGGGGAATGCCGGAATGTTCAGCTTCCTGAACAGGTCGAGGTCTGAGCGGTTGCCGGTCACCATGTCGGCATAGAGCTTGCCACAATAGTTTGACAGCATGACGCCATGGCCGGAATAGCCGCCGATCGAGGTGACGCCGGGCATGACTTCGCGCACGAAGGGTTGGCGCGGCAAGGTGATACCGACCGAGCCGCCCCAGGCATGGGTCATCTCGATATTCGCCAGAGATGGATAGATTTCACTGATCTGGCGGCGGATATGGTCGGAAATATCGCGCGGATTGTCCGCCGTATAGGCCTCGCGGCCACCGAACAGCAGCCGGCCGTCCTTCGATTTACGGAAATAGCGCACCACGAAGCGCGAATCGGCAACAGCCTCGCCGCCGGGCAGTACATCGGGGAAATCGCTCAGCACCTTGGTGGCGCCGATGAACGAGCGGATCGGCATGACATGCCGTGCCGTGACCGGTTCGAGATTGCCGATATAGCCGTTGCAGGCGATCAGTGCGCGGTCGGCGCGGATGGTACCCTTGTCCGTTTCGATGGTCACCCGGCCACCGGCCTGGTTGACCTTCAGCGCCTTGGTCTGTTCATGCAGCGAGGCGCCGGCAAGCGCCGCCTGCTTTGCCAGGCCGACCAGAAGTTTCATCGGCTGGATATGGCCGGTGCCGGTATCGCGGATGCCGAACAGATAGCGCTCGGAGCCGAGCCGTGCCACGGTTTCATCCCGGTCCATGAAGCTCTGGTGGGCGTAGCCATAGCGCGTCGTGGCGATCTCGACACTGTCGCGATAGTCCTTCTCCAGGCGCTGCTTGTGGCAGACATTGAGCTGGCCCGGAACGAATTCGATATCGATGTCATGGAGGGATGCGAAATCGAGAAGATGTTTCTTGGCATCTTCCGCCAGATCGAACAAAGCCTTGGACCGCTCGAAGCCGAGCGTTCCCTCCATCTCTTCGGGAGACCAGCGCTGGCCGGTGCCGAGCTGGCCGCCATTGCGGCCCGACGCACCGTCGCCGAAGCGGCAGGCATCGATCAGCGTGACGCGGACCCCTTTCAGGGCAAGATTGTAAGCCGCCTGAAGGCCGGTGAAGCCTCCGCCGACGATAGCGACATCGGTCTCCACCGAGCCGGGGAGGGCAGGATATTCCGGCCGCTCCGGGACTTGTGACTCATACCAGGAGATCCCCGGCGAGATCGGGCTTTGCCAAGGCATGGCTGTGCCTTTCGTGTCAGACATTGAGAAGCAGGAATTCGCGCTCCCAGGGGCTGATCACCTGCATGAAGGTTTCGAACTCGCCGCGCTTCACGCCACCATAGATGGCGATGAATTCCGGGCTGAAAATCTCGGCAAAGGCGGGCTCTGATTCCAGCAGCGACACCGCTTCCAGCAACCCGCGCGGCAGGTCGATCGTCCCGCCATTGACGTTGTCATCGGACGGCGCCGAGGGCTCCAATGCTTCCACAATGCCGAGGTAACCGCAGCCAAGCGATGCCGCGAGTGCCAGATACGGATTGGCATCCGAACTGGGCAGCCGGTTTTCCACGCGCCGGGCAACCGGTTCGGAAACCGGTACGCGGAAGGCCGTGGTGCGATTGTCGTAGCCCCAGGCATTGTTGACCGGCGCCGACATGTCGGGCGTGAGCCGGCGATACGAGTTCACGTAAGGCGCCATCATCGACAGGGCCTTCGGGATATATTTCTGCATGCCGCCGATGAAGGAGAAGAACTCCTTCGACGCCGAGCCATCGGCATTGGAAAACAGGTTGCGGCCGGTGTTCACTTCGATGATCGACTGGTGAATATGCATGGCCGAACCGGCCTGTGCCTGCATCGGCTTGGCCATGAAGGTGGCGTAGATGCCATGCTTCAGCGCCGCCTCGCGGATCGTCCGCTTGAACATGAAGACCTGGTCGGCAAGCTCGATCGGATCGCCGTGGCGAAGGTTGATTTCCAGCTGCGCCGGACCTTCCTCATGGATCAGCGTGTCGATCTCCAGTCCCTGCTTTTCCGAGAAATGGTAGATGTCGTCGATCAGTTCGTCGAATTCGTTGACGCCGGCGATCGAATAGCCCTGGCCGCCCTGGATGGCGCGGCCGGAGCGGCCCTTCGGCGGATGCAGCGGATAATCCGGGTCCTCGTTCTTGGCGACCAGATAGAATTCGATTTCAGGTGCTACGACCGGCTTCCAGCCTCTCTGGTTATAGAGGTCGAGCACATGCTTAAGGACATTGCGCGGCGTGTAGGGAACTTTCTCGCCCTGCGATCCCGCAATGTCGCAGATCACCTGCGCCGTCGGATCGGTTTCCCAGGGGACGACCGAAAGGGTCGAAAGGTCGGGCACCAGCTTGATGTCGCTGTYGCGGCTGTCATATCGGAAGTTGCCCGTTTCTTCGGGATATTCACCGGAAATCGTGTGGCGATAGATCGCCGAGGGCAGGGCAAGCGAGGTGTTGGAGGTGAACTTCGAAGACGGCATCATCTTGCCGCGCGGAACGCCGGCAATATCGGGCGTAATGCATTCGATATCTTCGATGCCGCGGATCTTCAGCCAGTCGGCGGCTTCCTTCCAGGTTTTCACTCCGCGTGGAGCTTGCAGTGCGGCGGGGATTTTCGAGCTCTTGACGGTCCTTGCAGTTGGTTGGGCAGCATTTCTTCTGACGGGCATAAATCACCGGTTTTGGGTTCGGATGGGGCATCATAGCCACAGTTTGGCAATTGGCTAGGGTGAAAACCGGGACTTTTCATCCCGTACAGGCTGTATTTGCGCTCTTCCGAACAAAGGAGCGATTGACTTTGATGCCGCCGCCTTTGAAAGGAAGTTGAAACGGGACCGGGTATTTTGGCTGAAAAATTCGACGTGGTGATAATCGGCGCAGGGGCCGCCGGCATGATGGCGGCGATCGAAGCGGGCAAGCGCGGCCGCCGTGTCGTCGTGCTCGATCATGCCAAGGCGCCGGGCGAAAAGATCCGCATCTCGGGCGGCGGGCGCTGCAACTTCACCAATATTCATGCGGCCCCGAAGAACTTCCTCTCGGCCAATCCGCATTTCTGCAAGTCGGCCTTGGCGCGCTATACGCCGCAGGATTTTATCGGCCTGGTCGATCGCTATGGTATTGCCTGGCATGAAAAGACGCTTGGCCAGCTGTTTTGCGATGAGAGCGCCAAGGACATTATCCGCATGCTCCTGACGGAGATGAGGCAAGCCTGCGCGGTGATGCGGCTTGGCGCGCAGATCCAGACGGTCGAGAAAACCGTGTCCGGCTTTCGGATCGTCACGGCGGATGGCGCGCTCGATTGTTCATCGCTCATCGTCGCCAGCGGCGGCAAATCGATCCCGAAGATGGGGGCGACCGGTTTCGCCTATAAAATTGCCGAGCAGTTCGGCCTGCCGATGCTCGAAACGCGCCCGGCGCTGGTGCCGCTGACGCTCGACCCGGCGCAACTTGAGAGGCTGAGCGCGCTTGCCGGTGTTGCCGTCGAGGCGCAGGCGCGATCAGGCAAGACCGTGTTTGAGGAAGCCCTGCTCATCACCCATCGCGGCCTGAGCGGCCCGGCTATCCTGCAGATATCCTCCTACTGGCGTGAGGGCGGTGACATCCGCCTCAGCCTGTTGCCGGATGTCGATATCGCCGCTCTGTTGAAGGCTGCGCGCAAGGAAAATGGCCGTCAGGCACTGCAGACGGCGCTTGCCGATCATTTGCCGAAAAGACTGGCGCAGTTCTTCTCCGAAGCAGCCGGGCTCAGCAACAGGCCGCTTGCCGATCTCTCCGACAAGGCCATCGACGCCTTTTGCCTCAACATCAAGGACTGGGCGATTACGCCCGCCGGTTCGGAGGGCTACCGCACCGCCGAGGTGACGCTGGGCGGTATCGACACCAGAGCGCTCGATTCCCGCACCATGCAGGCGCGCGACATTCCGGGCCTCTATTTCATCGGCGAATGCGTCGATGTCACCGGCTGGCTTGGCGGCTACAATTTCCAGTGGGCCTGGGCGTCGGGCTTTTCGGCAGGTCAGGCGGCATAACCGGCGCAAAGCGCGCCGGATTCAGCGATTGTTAAGACATCTGGCGGAACCTGTTTCCTCTGCCAGCACAACGGCTTCATGAGACAGAAAGCATGCGCTTTTCGAGGAATGTTTCAAAAAAGTGACATTTATTTCTTTTTCGTGAGCAGTTGCAACATGAAGTGGCTGGCGGTCCGGCTCATCCGGGTCTATTGTTGTTTCAGGTCGAAAGGACATGATGCCATGAATCAGTCACGTAGCCGTTCCAAAGCCATCGCCATTGCGAAAGTGGATGAAAGCACGCGTAAGTCGCTGCTGATCCGAGCCGCCGCGATCGCCCTTTGCGCGCTTGCCGCAATCGCTGCACTTCCTTCCTTCTGGTCCTTCTGAACCCAAGAATCCCCAGCGTTTCGCCTGTGTCGCGCTGATGGCTTTTCGTTGCACCCTTGCTCGCGAGCCAAGTGATGCACGTCTGCGCCCCAAGGCCGGGCACTCCCTTTATGCGGTGCAACTGAAACGATTTAAGTCGTACTTATTCAAATATTAATCGTTCCCATCGAAGACTGTGCCGCAACGGAGTCTGCCGTGATTTTGCCTCGGCGAAGAGGCGGGTCATGCAATGAATGCCAGGCAGGCTGACGGTGATGCGCCGTATGATATCAGTCAAATTCACCAGCTTGTTGGCGCACCGGGGAAGCCTTTCACGGCTTGAGGAGGGCGGACGCAGGCTGCGAGCCAAGGTGCGTTCATGTTCATCGACAAGATTCTTGCCCGCTTCAAAATCCAGACCAAGGTGCTGCTGTTCATCCTGCCCTTCGTCGTCAGCATCTGTGCCGTTGGCATTACCGGGCTTTATGCGTCCGGCTTGCTGCAGGGACGGATGGAGATATCGAACAGCGTTCTCCAGTCGCTGAGCGGCTTCAAGGATGTCTATGCCGGCATGAACGCTTTCCTTCAGAACACATCCGAGGAAACCCGGCAGGCGGTTGTCGCAAAGCTGGAAGCGCAGCAGGTGGTGCTGTCGGATACGCTGGCACAGGTCAGCGACGAGGAGGGCCGCCTGCAGCTGCAGGAAGCCGTTGAGGGCAGCACCAAGATCGGTGACCGCGTCGGCCAGCTCTGGACGCTTTATGAGGAAGAGGTGGCGCTGCGCAAATCCATCTCCGCCAGCCTCGGCAGCCTGCTCGGCGAGCAGATGAAGGTGCTGGAAGAAGCGACCAAGATGGAGCGCATGGTCCGCAAGGATGAAGAGGCGGCAAAATCGATCCTGCGGGAAGCCGACCGGCTGACGTCGTCGAGCGATACGCTCGTCGCCTTCATGTCGGCCTTTGCCAAGGCTGCGACGCCGGAAGAGAAAATCAAGCTTGCCGGTGCTTCCTATGGCGAACTGACCAAGGTCCAGCGCAAGATCGCTTCCGGCCTGCCGGCAAACCAGAAGGCGGTTGCCGAGACGTTCAAGACGACCGTTGCCGAGATGAAGGCGCTGATCGATACGGGCGACCTGAGCGAAGAAAACGCCACTGCGGTTGGCCGGCTGGTTGCCCGCTTCCGCCAGAACAGCATCCAGCTTCAGACCGCCGCGACCGTGAAGATGCGCGATGCCACCGCCACCTTCGGCAAGCTCGACGCGCCGCTGGTCAAGGCAGCGACCGTGCTCACCGATACCCGCAAGCTGGTCAACTCGGTCTATTCCATCCGCATCGCGGCTGCGAGCTTCCTTGAAAAATCCGATGAGGAAGGCCGCAAGCGCCTGGCCCGCGAATTCTCCATCATGGGGCAGGACGTCCAGAGCCTGGCACAGACGGCCGGTGACCTGAAATTCTTCACCGATCTGGTGGGCTCGCTGAAGCCGATCATCGAGAAGATGGATCGGGACAGCATGGCTCTGGTCGCGACGAGCCAGAAGCGCGAGGCGGAATTTACGGCGGCCGCGGCCGAAATCGACAATATCTGGGGTCAGTTGACGGCCTTTGCCGAAGGCCAGAAGACCACAGCTTCGGTCGAACGCGACAAGGCCAATCAGGTTTCCGTGTTCGCAACCGTCGTTGGCATCCTGATCGCACTTCTGGCCGGCGGCGCGCTGGTACTGACGCTGAAGGGCCCGATTGGCCAGATCACCGCTGCCATGCGCCGTCTGGCTGACGGTGCGCTGGATACCTCGATCGACGGTGGTGCCCGCCGCGACGAGATCGGCGACATGGCCCGGGCGCTCGGCATCTTCAAGGAAAACGCGCTTTCCAAGGTGCGCATCGAAGCTGAAAGCGAGGAGCAGCGCGCGCAGGCCGACGCCGAACGTACCCGCAACGACACGGAAAAGCGCGCGCTCGACAGCCAGATCGATTTCGCTGTCAGCCAGCTCGCCGCCGGTCTCGGCCGTCTGGCGCAGGGTGATCTTTCCCAGCAGATCGAAACGCCGTTCACCGGCCGCCTCGAACAGCTGCGGATGGACTTCAATGGCTCGCTGGTTCGCCTGCAGGACACGCTTTTGCAGATCCGCAACAATGCCCTGTCGATCCAGCGCAGCGGCAACGACATGCACGCGTCGGCGGATTCGCTGTCGAAACGCACCGAGGCGCAGGCCGCGTCTCTGGAAGAAACGGCAGCGGCCGTCGATCAGATCACCGTTACCGTCCGCTCGTCGGCCGAACGGGCGCACGAGGCCAATGTCGCCGTGACCCATACCAAGAAGAGTGCCGACAGCTCGGCCGTCGTCGTCAGCAATGCCATCGCCGCCATGGGCCGCATCGAGGATGCCTCGCGCCAGATCGAACAGATCATCGACGTCATCGATGAAATTGCCTTCCAGACCAATCTTCTGGCGCTCAATGCCGGTATCGAGGCTGCGCGCGCCGGGGATGCGGGCAAGGGCTTTGCAGTGGTTGCGCAGGAAGTCCGCGAGCTAGCCCAGCGCTCGGCCGGAGCCGCCCGCGAGATCAAGGGCCTGATCAACAAGTCCGCAAACGAGGTCAATTCCGGATCGCAACTGGTTCAGGAAACTGGCGCGGTGCTTGCCTCGATCAGCCAGCAGATCGTCTCGGTCAGCAGCCATGTCGAAATGATCGCCACCGCCAGCCGCGACCAGGCCGCCGCCCTGCACGAGGTCAATGGTTCCGTCAATCAGATGGACCAGATGACCCAGCAGAACGCCACCATGGTCGATCAGGCGACCAGCGCCAGCCGCGAACTCGCCAACCAGGCCGATACGTTGATGATGCTGGTCGAACAGTTCCGCCTGGAGCCGGCCGATACCCGCCGGCGGGTCGGTCGCGCGGCCTGATCAGGCAGACATTCCAGACACCAGGAGAGCCCGGCGTTGCAGGACAGCCGGGCTCCTCATTTGCCGGGTTATCGCGTCCAGCGCAGGCGAAACTGCTTCACAGCCGCAGAAACCCTGCTGGACAGGCGGTTCCGGTTGATCACCTCCTGAAATTCGTGCGGCTTGCGCCCGTCTTTCGCCAGCAAGTCCGCCAACAAAACTATTCCCATCATCTCTGGCATCGCAGGTCTCCTTCGGCAACAGAAAGCCGTGGCCGGACCGGATGTCCCGCTGCCAACTTTCTTCAATCTGGGATGAGGAGGCGGCTTGGCCGCGCTCCGTTAACGCCGCAAACCTATGCTTCAGAAATCAGTTTATAAACGCAAGAAACCGGACTATGTTTTTCAATTATGAAAGACATAGCCTGGGATGCCTATCAGATATTTTTGGCTGTCGCGCGCCATGGCGGGCTGACCGGCGCTGCTCAGGCCAGCAGTCTCAGCCCGGCCACGGTCGGCCGCCGGGTGCTCGAGCTTGAGCAGGGGATCGGCCGGCAGCTGTTCTCACGCAGCCAGACCGGTTATCGCCTGACGGCCGACGGGCAGGCTCTGTTCGAGCATTTGCAGGCCATGGATGCCGTCGTTCGCAAGGTCGATGGCTGGCGGCAGGAGGCGCATGGCGCATCGGTGGTCCGACTGATGGCCGGCACCTGGGGAACCTGGCTGGTCTGCGAGAATATTCAGGCGATCCGCAGCGACAGGGATGGTTTCCGGCTCGATATGTCCGTTTCGGAGCGTCGGGCGACGCTGGCGCATCGCGAGCACGATGTCGGAATCCGCGCGGTGCTGCCGGATGAGCCAAATCTTGCCCGCCGCCACGCAGGCGAGGTGGCCTATGCGGCCTATCGTCAGCGCAATGCGCCGGATGGCCTTGCGACTTCCTGGCTGGCGGTGTCAGAGGAAGATGCGATCTCGCCCTATTTGCGCTGGCCGCATGAAAACGCCGGTACTGCGATCGCTGTCATTGTCAGCCGGCCGCGTTCGCTGCTTGATCTGGTTCGCGCCGGCGCCGGCCAGGCGGTGTTGCCCTGTTTCGTTGGCGATCTCGAACCGGGCTTGGAGCGGGCTGGCGACGAGCTGAAATCCCTTCGCCACAGCCAGTGGATCGTCACCAACAGCGAGGATCGCCACCGCCGCGAAATCCGCACCGTCAGCGATCGGCTCTACCGGCTGTTGAAAAGCCATGCCGACCTCATCGCCGGAAGGCGCCCCAGCCGGACGATCTGACATTCGCCCGGCGATGTCGAGGCCTATTGCATAACTCCTTAAACCGGAATCGGTTCAAGGAAAATTATGCAGCAAATTTAAAGTGCTACAGCGCCGTGCGTCATCAATGCTGCGCGGCGCTGTCGCCTCGGTCGATAAGAGAAACCGGCGGGTTTGCCCCGCCGGTTTCATGGGTGCGGCTGCTCTTCCCTTCAACCGCGCCCCTGCGTGACGATGACAGGGATCAGAAGATCGCCCCAATTCCCTTCGCCGCCATGATGGCGGGCCGAACGGACGAGTTCGACGGAGACGCCGGCGTCCACGGCCTTCATGACGGCCTGGTTGAGCCTGTGCAGGTCGTTGGCGACCATGCGGATCATTGCCTGCTGTTCCGGGGTCATGGCCGAGGACTGTTCCTCGGCCCGTTCCTTGACGCGTGTCTGGACTGTCATCGCATTTCTCCTCTTGTATGGGGTTCTTGAAGGGTATTTTCGGTTTTCCTCCCCGCCTTTCGGAAGGGAGGGGAGTAACTACTCCGCCGCCGGGCGGAATTGTTCGTGTTCGGTCGATTCATGCATGGCGGTGGTCGATGACTTGCCGCCGGTAATCGCCATCGAGACGGCGTCGAAATAGCCGGTGCCGACTTCGCGCTGGTGCTTGGTCGCTGTGTAGCCGTTGACCTCGGCGGCGAATTCCGCCTCCTGGAGCTCCGAGTACGCAGCCATCTGCCGGTCCTTGTAGCCGCGCGCCAGTTCGAACATGCCGAAGTTCAGCTGATGGAAACCGGCGAGCGTGATGAACTGGAACTTGTAGCCCATGGCGCCCAGTTCCCGCTGGAACTTGGCAATCGTCGCATCGTCGAGGTTCTTCTTCCAGTTGAACGACGGCGAGCAGTTATAGGCAAGCTTCTTGCCCGGATGCGCCTTGTGCACAGCCTCGGCAAACTTGCGAGCCTGTTCGAGATCCGGTTTGCCGGTCTCCATCCAGATCAGGTCGCAATGCGGCGCATAGGCAATGGCGCGGGCGATGCAGGGCTCGATGCCGTTCTTGACCTGATAGAAGCCTTCTGTTGTGCGTCCGGCGTCATAGTCGACAAAGGGCCGGTCGCGCTCATCAATATCGGAAGTCAGAAGCTTGGCCGCTTCCGCATCCGTGCGGGCGATGACCAATGTCGGCGTGCCCATGACGTCGGCAGCGAGACGCGCGGCGTTGAGATTGCGGATGTGGGCCGCCGTCGGGATCAGAACCTTGCCGCCGAGATGGCCGCACTTCTTTTCCGATGCGAGCTGATCTTCATAGTGGACGCCGGCAGCACCCGCCTCGATGAAGGCCTTCATGATCTCGAAGGCATTGAGCGGTCCGCCGAAACCGGCCTCGGCATCGGCAACGATCGGGGCGAACCAGGTATCGACCGAAAGGCCCTTGCCCTCTGCGGTTTCGATCTGGTCGGCGCGCTGCAATGTCCTGTTGATGCGCCTTGCCAGTTCCGGTGCGGCATTGGCCGGATAGAGCGACTGGTCGGGATACATCGACGATGCGGTGTTGCTGTCGGCGGCAACCTGCCAGCCGGAAAGGTAGATCGCCTTCAAACCGGCGCGGACCTGCTGCATCGCCTGGTTGCCGGTCATGGCACCCAGTGCATTGACGAAATCTTCCTCGTGGATCAGCTGCCACAGCCGGTTGGCGCCCATTTCGGCCAGCGTATGCCGGATCTGGACGGAGCCGCGCAGCCGCTTGACGTCTTCGGCCGTGTAGGGCCGGTCGAGACCGTCGAAGCGCCCTTGTGGGGCGCCGGGAACGAGGTTGTAAAAATCAGTCATAAGCATCCTCCTGCAGTTTTCGAAACGGTATTCGACTTTGGTTTAACACCGTTCATCTGTCGAATTTGATGTGACTAGCTTTACAATGCAGCGCACAATGCCGCCAGAACAAAAGGATTATTGCTTCCTCGAAAAGGGTTATTATGTCTTGTCTTTTACAAAAGGGTTCTGTAATTTTGTAAATTCTGTAAACCGATGGTTCTCGGTAAAAATTGTAAAAGGCATGACAAATGGCTGAGAACAAGATTTTTGCCGGTGCCCGCGTGCGGCGCATTCGCAATGGGTTGTCGCTGACGCAGACGGCGATGGCGGAGGCGCTCGGCATCTCGCCGTCCTATCTGAACCTGATCGAGCGCAATCAGCGGCCCTTGACGGTGCAGCTGCTGTTGAAGCTCTCCTCGGTCTACAAGGTCGATCTCGACGAGTTGCAGGGCGAGGCGACCGGCAGCGTCACGCAATTGCGCGAGGTGTTCGCCGATCCGCTGCTGTCGGGCGAGTTGCCGGGCGATCAGGAGTTGATCGAAGTGGCGGAGGCCGCACCCAATGCCGCGATGGGTGTGCTCAAGCTGTACCGCGCCTATCGCGAACAATCCCTCAGGCTGAAGGATCTGAGCGCGCTCCTCTCCGGCCAGGGGCACATGGCGGCGCTGTCGGATGCGCGCCTGCCGATGGACGAGGTCCGCGACATCTTCGAAAACAGGCCGCATTATTTTGCCGGGATCGATGAGGCTGCCGAAGCATTCCATGCGCAGTTGTCGCCCGGTGACGATCTTTCAGGCGCGTTGAAAGTCTGGTTGCGCAAGGAGCATGGTCTGACTGTCCGGACGTTGCCCGTACATGTCATGCCGGACCTGCGCCGCCGTTTCGACCGCCATTCCATGCGGCTGTTTCTCTCCGAACGGCTGTCCGCCCAGGATCAGCTGCGGGAGATCGCCATGGAAGCCGCGCAGATCGCCATTGCGGAAGCGATTGCGGCGGATCTTCAGCTGCTTGCGTTTTCGACGGGCGAGGCCCGGCGCATCGGCCGCTTCGAGCTGGCCCGTTATGCCGCCCACGCGATCATGATGCCCTATGGCGGGTTTCTGGCGGCAGCGCAGCGGGCGAAATACGATATCGATGTGCTCAGCGCCCGGTTCCAGGTCTCGTTCGAGCAGGCGGCAAGCCGGATGGTGACGCTGCAGCGTCCCGGTGCTTTTGGACTGCCGTTCTTCCTGATGGAGATCGATCATGCCGGCAACCGGTTGCGCAAGGCCGGTGCGTCAGGCTTTCCGCAGGCGCGTTTCGGCGGCAATTGTCCGAAACTCAATGTCCACACGGCATTTTCCCAGGCCGGTCAGGTTCTGGCCGAGCGGGTGGAGATTTCCGGAGGCGGGGAGTTTTTGACCATCGCCCGGACCGTCGAGGGGCCGCGGGCCAATTTTCAGGAGCGCGTTCGCCGCACCGCCATCCTGATCGGCTGCGACGCAAGCCAGGCGGCTGAGACCGTCTATGGCGGCGCCCCGCTTGCGACGGTCGCCGGCGGCACCGCCTGCCGACTTTGCGAGCGGCAGGGCTGTCTTGCCCGGGCCGAGCCGCCGCTCACCCGGCCGCTCGGGCTCGACGAGATGGTGACCGGCCTCAGCGCGTTTGATTTCCAGTAATCAGTAGCTGACCGGATGATGGGCCGGCAGCAGGGGCGCGTCCGGCGCAAAGCACTCGCAGGCAAGGCCGGTCGTATACCCGTGGGTAATATGGGCCCGGCTGGCGTAGGTGGGGTTCTTCATCAACACCGCATGCAGTTCCGGCAGGTTGTAATAGGGAACGCCGGGATAAAGGTGGTGCTCCAGGTGATAGTTGATGTTGTGGGGCGCAAAGAACAGCTTTTCCCACAGATGGGGATAGACCGTGCGCGAGCTGCCCAGCTCGTCCGAATAGTCCATGCTACCGAAATGCTCGGCAACGCTTCGCACGTAGAGGAACAGGCAGAAGAAGGTGAAGAACGGTATCAGCCAGTAGAGGGTGAAATCCGTCCACAACCCGAACACCGAGAAGATCACGGCAGCAGCGGCGTAGAAGCTGATGCGCAGCAGCTTGTAGGTCCGGGTCGAGCGGTCGTGCTTGGCGATGCGCTTGGCCATGTGCAGGATATCGCGAACCGAATTCACCGCGACGAGGTAGCCGAGCAATTGCACCACGCCGCGCCAGACTTTCTGCGGAAAGGTGAACTGCGCCATGCCGAGCTTGGAAACCCAGTCCGGGTCGTCCTCGGTATTGGTGTGCTGGTGATGGGCGAGATGGTTCATGCGATAGCCGTCGACGGTCGCCATGATCGGCCATGCCAAGAAAAGGTCGCTCATCCAGTCGCTGACTTTGCGGTTCTTGATGATGCGGTAATGGGCGGCCTCGTGCATCAGGCAGCCGAAGGCATGCATCCGGCCGGCGATAACGAGCACGGCGGCGAGATAGGCAAGTGGATGCTGCATATATTTGCTGAAGGCGATGGCGCTTGCGATCAGAGCCCAGTCGAAACCGATGGCAAGTAGCGTCCTGTGGGGCTGCAGCAGCGACAGCCGCTTCAATTCCCGTGGATCGATCCGCTGCGACTTCGCACTCATGATGGCCAACTCCGAACGCATAACCGTTGCGGCGCAAAATCGCATTCCGGGCATGGTTAAGCAATCGTAAACGCCGTGGTTCAGGATCGATTTAAGCTTATGGTTAATCCGCGCCAAGGCCAGGCCGGGTCGGCGGGCATGCGGCCATGCTGCACTGAAAAGGTTCGGCTTTTGCCATTTATCCCAAAATTTGAGATGGCGCTGAATGGTTCGGGTGGAACCAGTAAAAGCGCTTGTGGTTGTTGGAAAACATGCCTACGTTCCAAACGCGCATACGGAGGGACAGACAGGTAGGCGACGGCGGCGTGCCTGGACTGACCCAATAAAAACCAAGGGGAATTCCATGTCGCGTTCGATTGCCACTGCCTTTGCCGCGTTGATCCTTGCCGGATCCGCAACGATTGCCACCGCCCAGGAGCGTGTGGTCAACGTCTACAACTGGTCCGATTACATCGATGCCAGCATCCTGGAAGACTTCACCAAGGAAACCGGCATCAAGGTCGTCTACGACGTCTTCGATTCCAACGAGATTCTGGAAACCAAGCTTCTTGCCGGCGGTACCGGCTATGACGTCGTCGTTCCGACGGCGACCTTCCTGCAGCGGCAGATCGCAGCGGGCGTTTTCCAGAAGCTCGACAAGTCGAAGCTGCCGAACCTTTCCAACATGTGGGACGTGATCACCAGCCGCGTCGCGACCTACGATCCGGGCAACGAATACGCCGTCGACTACATGTGGGGCACCACCGGCATCGGCTACAATGTCGAGAAGGTGAAGGCTATTCTCGGTACCGACGAGAAGCCGACCTGGGACGTTCTGTTCAAGCCGGAGGTTGCGGCGAAATTCAAGGATTGCGGCATTCACATCCTTGACTCTCCGACCGACGTGGTACCGTCGGTACTCGCCTATCTCGGCCTCAACCCCGACAGCCATGCGCCGGAAGACCTTGCCAAGGCTGAGGAGCTGCTGCTGAAGATCCGGCCCTATATCCGCAAGTTCCATTCCTCCGAATATATCAATGCGCTAGCAAACGGCGATATCTGCCTTGCGCTTGGCTATTCCGGCGATATCTTCCAGGCGCGCGATCGCGCGGCGGAAGCAAAGGCCGGCGTGACCGTCGATTATTCCATTCCGCAGACGGGCGCGCAGATGTGGTTCGACGTGATGGCCATTCCGGCCGATGCGCCGCACCTTGCCGAAGCACATGAGTTCCTGAACTACATCATGAAACCGGAAGTCATCGCCAAGGCGAGCGACGTCGTCTTCTACGCCAATGGCAACAAGGCATCGCAGCAGTTCATCAGCAAGGAAGTGATGGACGACACGGCAATCTATCCGCCGGAAGAGGTGATGAAGAAGCTCTTCACGACGACGCCGTTCGACGCCAAATCGCAGCGCGTGCTGACGCGCATGTGGACCAAAGTGGTCACCGGCCAGTAAGTCCAAAGAATTGCCCGGATCCTTGAAAATCCGGGCAATTTTCTTTTGTGGCGCTGGGGGACGGCGCCGTTTGTCCGTGTCATTCGGGGATAGATGATGAAGTCACTAGGCAGTATCCGGCGCTCCTTTTCTCCTTGGGCGGATCCCAATTCCGTACCGTTCATCGCCGTCAAGAACGTCACCAAGAAGTTCGGGGATTTCGTCGCGGTCGATGACCTGTCGCTGAATATCTACCCGCGCGAATTCTTCGCGCTGCTGGGTGCTTCGGGTTGCGGCAAGTCAACGTTGCTGCGCATGCTGGCCGGCTTCGAACAGCCGACCTCGGGCGAGATCATCCTGGACGGGCAAAGCCTCGCCGGCATCCCGCCCTACAGGCGGCCGGTCAACATGATGTTCCAGTCCTATGCGCTGTTTCCGCATATGACGGTCGAAAACAACATCGCCTTCGGTCTCAAGCAGGATGGTATGCCGAAGGCCGATATCGCCAAACGCGTCGACCAGATGCTGAAGCTGGTCAAGCTCGACAAGTTCGCAAAGCGCAAGCCACATCAGCTTTCCGGCGGCCAGCGCCAGCGCGTGGCATTGGCCCGCTCGCTTGCCAAGCGGCCGAAGGTGCTTTTGCTGGATGAGCCGCTGGGGGCGCTCGACAAGAAGCTGCGCGAGGAAACCCAGTTCGAACTGATGGACCTGCAGCAGGAACTCGGCCTCACCTTCGTCGTCGTCACGCATGACCAGGAAGAGGCGATGACCATGGCCGATCGCATCGCCGTGATGGCGCATGGCAAGGTCGTGCAGGTGGCGACCCCGCCGGAAATCTACGAGGCGCCGAACTCGCGTTTCGTGGCTGATTTCATCGGCGACGTGAACATTTTCGATGGTACGGTCTCGTCAGCGGGTAACGGCACCGTCGAGATTGCCACGGAAACCGGCTTTACGGTGCGCGTCGCCTCGTCCGAACCGCCAGCAGTCGGCACCAAGGCCGGATTTGCCGTCCGGCCGGAAAAGATCCGTGTCGGCCGCGACCGGCCCGGCTGCGCGCCGCTCAATGCCGCTGAGGGTGAAATCTGGGATATCGGCTATCTCGGCGACATGACGGTTTTCCATGTTAAGTTGAAGGACGGCAAGGTGATCAAGGCTTCATCGATGAACGCCGTGCGCGCTATCGAGGACCCGCTCGGCTACGACCAGCAAGTCTGGATTTCATTCGATGAAAATGCCGGCGTCGTGCTGAAGGATTGAAGCCATGGCAAAATTCGGATCGGCCCTGTTCAACCGGCTGGTGATCATCATCCCCTATGCCTGGTTGCTGTTCTTCTTTCTCATTCCGTTCTTCATCGTCATCCGTATTTCGCTGTCGGAAACCGCCGTCGCCATGCCGCCCTATCTGCCGGTGTTCGATCTGGCGTCCGGCATTTCCGGGTTCATCGACAATATCAAGCAGTTCTCGATCGATAACTATATCTGGCTGACCGAGGATGCGCTCTACGCCAAGGCCTACGGCTCCAGCCTATGGATCGCCGCGGTCTCGACATTCCTGACCCTGCTGATCGCCTATCCGGTGGCCTATGGCATGGCGCAGGCACCCAACACCATCCGCCCGACGCTGCTGATGCTGGTGATCCTGCCGTTCTGGACGAGCTTCCTGATCCGCGTCTATGCCTGGATCGCAATCCTGAAGCCGGAAGGGCTGCTCAATCAGCTCTTCCTGACGCTTGGCGTGATCGATCAGCCGCTGATCATCCTCAACACCAATTGGGCAATCTACATCGGGATCGTCTATTCCTACCTGCCGTTCATGGTGCTGCCGATCTATTCGTCGCTGGAAAAGATGGATCACAGCCTGACGGAGGCAGCCCAGGATCTCGGCTGCACGCCGATCAGCGCCTTTTGGCGCGTCACATTCCCGCTGTCGATGCCCGGCGTCGTTGCCGGCTGCATGCTGGTCTTCATTCCGGCCGTCGGAGAATTCGTTATCCCGGACCTGCTCGGCGGGTCCGAGACATTGATGATCGGCAAGACCTTGTGGAACGAATTCAACGCCAATCGCGACTGGCCGGTCTCAGCGGCTGTGGCGACCATTCTTCTGCTCATTCTCGTCGTGCCGATCATGTTTTTCCAGCATGCCCAGGCCAAGGCTGACGGCGAGGGGAGATAGTCATGCAGCGCTGGTCCCGTTTCAATATCGCCTCCATCGTCCTCGGGTTCGCCTTTCTGTACCTGCCGATCGTGTTGCTGGTGATCTTCTCCTTCAACGAATCCAAGCTGGTCACCGTCTGGGCGGGCTTCTCGACCAAATGGTATGTGCAGCTGCTGCACAACCAGGCGCTTCTGGATGCCGCCTGGGTTACCGTCCGCGTCGGCCTGATCTCGGCGACGGTGGCAACCGTGTTTGGCACGCTGGCAGCACTCGCTATGACCCGCTACACGCGCTTTCGCGGCCGCATGCTGTTTTCCGGAATGATCTACGCGCCGCTGGTCATGCCGGAAGTCATCACCGGCCTGTCGATGCTGCTTCTGTTCGTCGCCATCGGCTTTGATCGCGGCTTCTGGACGCTGACCCTGGCGCACATCACCTTCACCATGTGCTTCGTCGCCGTCGTGGTGCAATCCCGTCTGTTGAGCTTCGATCGCTCGATCGAAGAGGCTGCGATGGACCTGGGTGCGACGCCGGTGGCGACCTTCCTGCAGGTGACCTTGCCCGTCATCGCGCCGGCGGTCTTTTCCGGCTGGGTGCTTGCCTTCACGCTGTCGCTGGACGATCTGGTGATCTCGAGCTTCACCTCAGGTCCCGGAGCCACCACGCTGCCGATGCGGATCTACAGCCAGGTCCGGTTGGGTGTCACGCCCGAGATCAACGCGGTCTGCACAATCCTGATCGGCGTCGTCGCCATCGGCGTGCTGATCGCGTCGATGGTCTCGCGCAGCCGCGAAATCCAGCGGGTCAAGGACGAGCAGGCGGCGTTCGCGCATTGAGGTGAATACGGCGTGAGCTGGTTGTTCTACTCGCATAATTCCTGAAATCGGAATCGATTTAGGGAAAAATTATGCAGCAGATTTAAGGTGCTACAGCGACCTTGCGCGACGTGAATGATGCGCGGCGCTGTCGGTGTCTTGGAATGCGGCGGTCATGGTTGCGCCGGGACCGCGGGCAGGGGGAAAATGACCGGGCTCGGCCAGGATCCCTCGACATAGAAGCGAATGGCGGACGCCGGGCTATCGTCAGGCCGGATGGCGCCGGCAAGCGCCAGTTTCCCGTTCCTGAATGGAATGATGCCGGCAACAGACAATGTTCGTCCTTCGCCGCTGATGTCCGCCGTGGTCAGTTCGACAACGCCCTTGCGCAAGGTTGCAGCGATCTCCGCCCGGGTAAAGGCCAAGGAACCATTGGTGGCATGGCTGAGGTTGAAGACATGGCCCTGTGCCGCAAGCCGCTCGAATTCCGGCACGTCGAAATTCACCATGGTGCCATTGTTCGCGAAGTAGCGAAATTCTCCGGAGACCCCGTCCGCCGTCATTTTCGACAGGGGTTCGGCGGTCGACAGGTCGACGCTCAGCACGCCCCGGCCAAGCGGCAAGGGGCCCGTCAGGCCGAGCCTGGCGGCAACGGGCGCGAGATCCGCATTCTTTAGTGCGAACTGCAATTGTCCACCCTCGACGCCGCCATTGGCAAGGGCGATGCGGCCGCTGATCGAGCCGCCGGCAAAGGTGCCGTCACCGATGTCGATGGAAGCGCGGCCATTTTCCACCATGATACCGGCGGCGACATTCGTCAGGGCGGCCGGACCGTAACTTGCCTCCTGCGCCGAAAGGCGAAGATCAAGACTGATCTGCTTGAGCAACGCCATATCCGGCCCACTCACCGGACCGGGTTGCAGCGGGAGTGGCAAAGCCGATGAGAAAAGCGCGGCCAGGTCAATCCGGTCAAAGGCGAGCGTGCCATCGATGCGCGGGCCGCGTGCAGGGTCCCAGGCGATGCCGAGGACGCCGGTCGCATTGGCGTCATCAAGAGTCAGCGACAGGTTGTCCATCTTCAAAGCCTGCGCAGATATGGTCATGCTCGTGTCAATGGTGACGGACCCGGTGGGCGCGAGCGGCAGCGGATCGCCTTTGAACCAGGCCAGCAGCGCACCGGCCGATTTTGCCTTGATCTGAAGCTGGCCGGTGGCAAAGGGATGGCTTGAACCGTTGCCATTGCCGTCGAAACTGAGGGTCAGCGGCATGGAATTGAACGACGTCTGGAACGTGCTGTTCTGGCCCGAAAGCAGCATCAGCGGTTCATCACAGCTGAGGGACCACTGAACCTTTTCACCGTTCATGAGAGCCGAGAGGTCTGCGCTCATCCGTGTGGTCGGGGTCGGCCATTGCACGGAGCCGGTGATGGCACCGACGCGATACACGCTGGACGAGACGCGGTCGGTCAGTTCGAGCGTGCCGTTGACGATCTCGATGTCGCCGATGGGTGTATTGCGGGCGGTGGAGAGTGTCTTGCCCGAAGCGTCGGCGACGGCATCGGCCATCCAGCCGGCGCGCCGCCAGTTGAACGTGCCGTCAAGCCTGCGCTCCACCTTGAAAACCGGATTGACCAGATGGAAATCGTAGAAGACCGGCGTGCCGCGCAGTGCTGCCAGGATATCGAAGCCGGCGGCAATCGCGTCAGCCTTCGCCAGGAGTTCCGGTGCGGCCGCATCGCCGCCTTCGAAGGTGACGGCGCGCAAGGTCAAGACCGGGTGCGGCCAGAAGCTGATTTGCGGATCGCCGGCAATATTTGCCCGCGCGCCCGTCCAGGAAGACAGCACGTCCTCCATGTTCGTCTTGACGCTGGCCGTCGAGACGAACAGAGGCAGAGCGATTTTAAACAGGGCCGTGAGGACGACCGCGCCGACAAGCAGCCACGCGACGGTGCGCGAGAGGAAAAATGCGCGCCATCCGATTTTCCTGCTGGCGGTGGTTAAGAATTGCCTCATGGCCGTCCGGCGCACTTTCAATCGGTTTGAAAGGCCACTGGATAGGCTTTCGTCGCTCAGAAATCAAACGGTTGACACGCGAAATGTCGCAACTGCCACAGCCATCGTTTACGCCGCCTGTTTATCTTGCGTCGCAGCATGATATAGAAGCTGGCGTGGGAAACGGAGGAAAACATGCAGTCAGATCGGCCTCTTTGGATACCGTCGGCAGAATTCATCGGACAGACGCCGATGAAGGCGTTCATCGACTGGTGCGGACAACGCTTTTCGAGGACTTTTGGGGACTATGATGCGTTCCATGACTGGTCGATCACCGAGCGGGCCGATTTCTGGACAGCGGTCTGGGAGCATTGCGGCGTCATCGGCAATCGTGGCGAACGGGCGCTGATCAACGGCGACGTCATGCTGGAGGCGCGCTTCTTTCCCGACGCAACCCTCAATTTTGCCGAAAATCTTCTGCGCCACAGCGGCAGCGGCGACGCGCTGGTTTTCCGTGGTGAGGACAAGGTGCAATCGCGCATGTCCTGGGATGAGCTGCGGGCGCTGGTCTCCAGGCTGCAGCAGGCCCTGAAGGCGCAGGGTATCGGCAAGGGCGACCGCGTCGCGGCGATGATGCCGAACATGCCCGAAACCCTTGCTTTGATGCTGGCCACTGCATCCATCGGCGCCATCTGGTCGTCGTGTTCCCCGGATTTCGGCGAGCAGGGCGTGCTTGACCGCTTCGGCCAGATCGAGCCCAGGCTGTTCATCGCCTGCGACGGCTACTGGTACGCCGGCAAGCGTCAGGATGTTGCCGCCAAGGTGCAGGCTGTGACCAGGAAGCTTGGCGTTCCCACGCTGATCGTTCCCTATGCCGGCGACGCGGAAGCGCTCGCGGCTTCGGTTGAGGCCGGCATGACACTGGCCGATTTCGTCGCGCCGTTCACCGTAAAAACGCTTGAATTCCTGCCGCTGCCATTCGCGCATCCGCTCTATATTCTCTTTTCGTCAGGCACCACGGGCGTTCCGAAATGCATCGTCCATTCGGCTGGCGGCACTTTGCTGCAGCACCTGAAGGAACATCGGTTCCATTGCGGGCTGAGGGAGGGCGAAAAGCTCTTCTATTTTACCACCTGCGGCTGGATGATGTGGAACTGGCTGATGTCCGGTCTCGCGCTCGGGGCGACGCTGTGTCTTTTCGACGGCTCGCCGTTTCATCCGGACGGCAATGTCCTGTTCGACTACGCTCGCGACGAGCAGTTCGCCATCTTCGGGACTTCGGCGAAATATATCGACGCGGTTCGCAAGGGCGGCTTCACGCCGGTCTCCACGCATGACCTGTCGTCGCTTCGGCTGATGACCTCGACCGGCTCGCCGCTGTCGCCGGAAGGCTTTTCCTTCGTCTATGAGGGCATCAAGCCGGACGTCCAGCTGGCTTCGATTTCCGGCGGCACCGACATCGTTTCCTGCTTCGTGCTCGGCAATCCGCTGAAGCCCGTCTGGCGCGGCGAAATCCAGGGGCCGGGGCTCGGCCTTGCCATGGATGTCTGGAACGACGATGGCCAGCCGGTGCGCCAGGAAAAGGGCGAGCTCGTCTGCACGAAAGCGTTTCCCTCGATGCCGGTGATGTTCTGGAACGATCCGGAAGGCGCCAAATACAAGGCTGCCTATTTCGAACGTTTCGACAATATCTGGTGCCACGGCGATTTTGCCGAGTGGACCGAGCACGGCGGCATCGTCATTCATGGCCGCTCGGACGCGACGCTCAACCCGGGCGGCGTGCGCATCGGCACGGCCGAGATCTACAATCAGGTCGAGCAGATGGACGAGGTGGCTGAAGCCATCTGCATCGGTCAGGACTGGGATGACGATGTCCGCGTCATCCTGTTCGTGCGGCTGGCGAAGGGCGTCGTACTGACGGACGATCTCGTCAAGGCAATCAAGGCGAGGATCCGCAGCGGCGCTTCACCGCGTCACGTGCCGGCAAAGATCATCGCCGTCAGCGATATCCCGCGCACCAAATCCGGCAAGATCGTCGAGCTTGCCGTGCGCGAAGTCGTGCATGGCCGGGCGGTCAAAAACAAGGAGGCGCTGGCCAATCCGGAAGCGCTCGATCTCTACGCAAACCTTGCAGAGCTTGGAAACTGACCTCGCCGCGTTAACGATTTCGCGCTTGCCGAATTAACCAAGGCTTTGGTCTTTGCCGCCAATGCTTAAAATTCGCGGGTTTCGTGGAAAGGTTTTGTTTACGAATGGCAGCGCATGTTGATCTCAACTTGAGGCCACCCGATGTGAGGGTGGCTTTGGCAGAGATGCCGGCGCAGACATGATGTCACTACTTCTCGAGCACCTGTTTTAGCATTCAACTTATCGAGGCAGCTTCTCAGCTGCCTCTTTTTTTTGTCCGCTATTTCGGGAGGCAAGATGCCACGTATTACTGGCGGTCTTTGAGAGTCTTCTGCAAAGCGTCCTGTATGAGGTGCGTGAGTTCTGCATGGATATCTGCGCGCGACCGGTTGCTGCTATCCGAGCAGATTGGATCGACTTCTCCGAATGATTTTAGCAATTCGGCACCGCCTTGCTTACATTCCGGCAGAAAACTGAAATGGTCGGCATCGGTCACGGTGGCATAGGATCCCTGTGGCGACAGAGCCGCCAGCCGGTCGGCGATCACCGCCATGGGCATGGTTCCGGCGCTGCCGAGATTGATGAAATTCATCGGTATCGCGATCTCTTTAAGGCTCTCCGCTTCAATGGCCTGGGCGAGTCCCGGGTCGACGAGAACGGCGGTTTGAACGCGGCGATCGAGGTTCGATTGTTCGAAGCGCGCCTTGTCGATCGACCGCAGATCGACTTTCTCAACCTTCACCGGTTCGTCGTTGACGTACCCCTTGCCGCCTGCGAACCAGGCGCAATCCCATTTCGTGTAGGTGTCGCAGTAGCGCGCAAAGGCCTCGAGATTTGCCCGGGCGCCGGCGATCTCCGTGGCGGCCGCCCCTCCAAGCGAGAAGCCGACAACCCCGATACGGTCAGCGTCGATGGCGCTGCTCCAACTCGTGTCTGTCGTGAGTGCGTCGATCACCGCCGACAGATCTTGCGTGCGCTCCCACAGTTTCGGCGTGTTGGCTGGTGTCGAGTCACCGCTGGTCGTGCCGGGATGATTGGGGCCGGCAACGACAAAGCCGGCCTTGGCGAGCCCGGTGGCAAGCCAGGTCATGCCTTCAATGCGGCCGCCCGAGCCATGCGACATCACGACCAGCGGAAAGGATCCTTTGACGATCGGTGCGTTGCGAAAGGCCGGCGCGCCCTTGAAGATCTTGTTGTCACCAACAAGAGCAGGTTCGCCACCAGCTTCGGCGGGATACCACACCGTGACCGCAAGATCGCGGCCGCGTTCGGGTGCGGCCACTTTGATTTCACGCATACCAACCTCAGTTGCATAGCAGGGAACGGTGAACGTGACGGGAAGGACGACGGAGCAAAAAATCTGGAAAAGGTTCATCAGGATCTCACTTGGTTGCGAAGAACCCGCTAATGATCCCAGTTGCATGGCCCACCGCTTCCTCAATCACGATTCAGGTCGTCCCGAATCGCGATATGGGCCACCATTGGCCGGTTGATAGCCACTTAAAGGACATGTCTTGATCTTCGTGCCGCTGCCGTTCGTTGTCGCATTGATGCTTCTAATCCTGCTCGCCGCGATGCTGCGTGGGGCGGAGCCCTCGAAAGGAAATCGGCCGTTCTTTGCCCTGGTTGGTCTGTGCGCCGTGCAATCGATTATCGTCGGTTTGCGATGGGGCTACGGCATTGAGGAACTGCGATACGTGCTGCCTATTTTGCCAAGCGGTCTACCGCCCCTCGTATGGGCAAGTTTCCGCAGCCTGACCCAACACGATGAGGCAGGGGTGAGCAGGATCAGCTGGTTTCATGCCGCCCCACCCTTCGGCATGGTCGCGCTGTTACTGCTGGCGCCCGCATTGATCGACGTTGCCTTGATCGTGCTGTTCGTTGGATACGCTCTGGCGCTGCTGAATCTGGCCCGCAGCGGCACCGATGCGTTGGACGAAGCGCGTCTGGAAGGTGTCTTTGCGGCACATCGCGCTCTGTTTCTCGCCGCCGCATCGCTTTGCCTGTCTGCCTTGTTCGACCTTGCGATTGTCCTGGATTTCAAGTGGAGCAAGGGGGAKAATACAGCTCTACTCGTCGGCAACGCGAGCCTTCTGGGGCTATTTCTATTGGGTGTAACCGCCCTTGTCGCCGCCCGCGAGCGGGCGGCCCCGGCGCCTGTCGCCAATGATGATCATCTCTTGTCCCAGGCAGCACAGGATCGCGAGATTTTGGAGCGGGTGGATCGTTTGCTGACTGAGCAAAAATTGTCGCGCGATGAAAACCTGACCTTGTCGCGGCTGGCGCGGCGTGCAGGCGTACCGGCCCGGCAGATATCCGGCGCGGTCAACCGGCACGCCGGCAAGAACGTTTCACAGTACATCAACGATTTTCGAATTGCCGAAGCCTGCCGGCTACTCCGCGAAACCGACATGTCGGTGACATCAGCCATGTTCGAATGCGGTTTTCAGACGAAATCGAACTTCAATCGCGAGTTCCGGCGGGTGACATCCCTCAGCCCGGCGTCCTGGCGCGAGCAAAACCGGCAGCCGCGATCATCCGCTTCGTGACTGCCGCAGTGCCCATACTCCCAGACGTTGGCTAGTTGGCCAGAACCCGCTGCGACGGGAAGGAAATTTCTACCAGCGTGCCTTCGTTGGGTGCCGAGTTGATCGAGAACTGGGCCCGGTTTGCCTCGGCCATCGCCTTGGTCAGCGGCAGGCCGAGGCCGGTGCCGTCGCCGCGCTTGCGCGCCCCGGTCGTCACCTGGCGGAACGGCTTCATCGCCTGTTCGAGTTCGGTGCGGGTCATACCGACGCCGGTGTCGCGGATGCGCAGGATAACGCTGCCATTGGCCTCATAGGCGGTCGAGACGACGATCTGTCCGCCCGACGGGGTGAAGCGGATGGCGTTGGACAGGATATTCAGCGCGATCTGCTTGATCGAGCGGTTGTCGGCAACAACGTTCGGAACCGAGCCCGAAAGCGAGGTGCGGATGATCACACGCTGGCTGTTGGCCTGCGGCTGTACCAGGGAGACAGCCTCCGACACCGCGTCGTTGATCTCGACGGCAGTGAATTCGAGATCCATCTCGCCAGCCTCGATCTTCGAAATATCCAGGAGGTCGTTGACGATATCGAGAACATGGCGGCCGGAGCGGCCGATGTCGCCTGCATATTCGACATAGCGCGGATTGCCGATCGGGCCGAAATGCTCACTCGCCATCATGTCGGAAAAGCCGATGATCGCATTGAGCGGCGTGCGGATTTCGTGGCTGACGCGGGCGAGAAAATCGCTCTTGTGGGCATTGGCCGTTTCGGCGGCCCGCTTGGCGTTGCGCAGTTCCTCTTCCGTCCGCTTCCACTGGGTGATGTCGCGGATGACGGCGCAAAAGCCGTTGGAGGAGGATAGGCGGCCCATGGTCATGAAGAGCGGAATGAAGCCGCCGGAGGCCTCGCGGCCAATGACTTCGCGGCCATCGTTGAGGACGCTGGCGACGCCGTGGCCGGAAAGGCCGGCGAGATAATCGAGAACGGCCTTCTGGCTCTCGTGAGCAAACAGGATGGCGAACGGCTTGCCGCGGATTTCGCCGTCGTCATAGTTGAACAGGGCGCTCGCCGAGCGGTTGAGCGAGCGGATTTCACCCTCGGCACCGACGACGACGACGCCGTCGGTTGCGGTCTCGAGAATGGAATGGAGTTCTTCCGCCTCCATGCGCAGCGCCTGGATTTCCGGCGCCTCCGTGGGCTCTTCGACGGCGGTCGCGGGCTGGATCTCTGCAACGGGAAACACCGGAGCTGGCAGCGCCGCCGAAAGCGCCATCATCAGCGCGTTCTTGTCTTCCCAACGGATCGACTGGAGCCGGGCTGCGACCGGCACGAGCTGGCCGTCGTTGCGGATCAGCATCATCGCGCCATCCGGCAAGTCGACAAGACCATCCTCGTCGCCTGCGAAAAGGGCATCGATCCCGCCTTCCTCGCGCAGTTCGTTAAGATCGGCATAACCGGTCAGCGCCAAAAACTCGGAATTGGCGTGAAACAGATCGTCGCCGCTATGGACCAGAAGAGCGAGCGGAAGATTGTCGAGGATTTCCGGCGTCAGGCGGCTGCTGGCGCTGGTGCGCGCCGGCACGATCGGGGCGGGCGCCTCGGGCAGGACATCCCTGGTGACCGGTTCTGCAACAGCCTCGATGCCGGCACGGCCATCCTCGCCGGCCGCTTCGGTTTTCGCTGAGGCATCGTCATGGAGCGGATTGCCCGCTGCGGTTTCGTCTTTGACCGGCCCCTCTTCGGCGACAGGCATGTCTTCGTTCGGACGTTTGCCGAAACTCTCGCCGAGTTGACGCGCGATCTCGCGAAACGCCGCCTGTTCGCTGCGGCTCAACGGTTCCGTGCCCGGCGGGCGGTGATTGTCGAGCTGGACGATCTTGTCCGATGTGCGGCGCCCCGGGGTCTGGACCAGTTTCAGCGCCGGAAGCTCGCCGCGGAAAGGGTCTTCCGGATCCTCGTCAGCCACAGGCTGGCCGACGCCGGGGACGGTCGCCAGATCACCGACGTCGTCTTCCGATGCCGTCAGCTCCGGCGCAAACTCCGAAACGTCCTTTTGATTATCTGCATCTTCGTTGTGTTCGGTTGTATGGTCTTCTGCGATCGCATCGTTTGCGGCTGCATCGCCTGCCACTGCCTCTTGACCGGCGGGCAGCAGATCCTGCGCTGCGCCATCCATCCCGTCCGCGGCATCCCCTTCACCGGCTGGCTGCGTGCCAAACGTCAGGCCGATGGCCTGTTCGTCATCGGCCATATCGGCGACGCGGACGATGCCGAAGCCGCGGAAACCGTCGAACTCGCGGTTGCGCGAATAGGTCGGAAGGGCTGCCAGATCGACCGGAACCTGCAGGCTGGTGCCTTCGACGGGCCAGTAGATGGTCTTGCCCGACCATGTATCGCGCCGCTTCAGGAGCTCGCTGATCGTATTGCCGGGGTCAAGGTGATAGCGGCCAGCGAGCTCCGTGAAGCTGCGTCCGCAAATATCGGCGGAGGCAGGGCCGACGGCGGTTGCGAATTCCTCGGAAATCTCGCTGAAACGGCCGTCCGCGTCGATCTTCCAGACGAAGCGGATAGCCCGGCTGTTGGGATTGAAGACGAAACCTTGCGCCATGTCCGCGGTGCCGGGTTCTTCGCCCGGCACGCCTTGCGGGATGATGTCGACCGGTTCCGTAGCCTCGGCACTGTCTTTGCCGTTCGCATTGGCGGAAGCATCGTCCTGTGGGGCAAACTCCGGTTCACCCAGGGCAATCGCGCCCGGCGCGGCATCCGTTTCGACATCGGCCTGCGGTGTTTCGGAAACCGGCTCCTCTGGAACCGCTTCGCGTCGCTCGGCCCCGGCGAGACTGTCGCCGGTTTCGGCTACTGCCGCTGTGGCTTGTGCAGAGGGCTCATCGGCGCGCAGCCCCGGCAGGAGCTCTGCGGTTTCGGCATCGGTCTCTGTCTGGCCGGGCGCTTCAATGAAATCATCTGTTTCCGCCGCGATTTCCTCGATCTGTTCGATCTCGTCGATGACATCGTCCGGCACGGTTGCCTGCGCGGAAAGCAACGCTGCCGCGCTCGATGAAGCGGGCTCTTCCGTGATGGACGGTGTGCCTGCACCCTCGGTCTCGTGGAAATCGGCGCCCGGATCGAGATTGCCGAGTATCGTCTCGACGGCGAAAAGCAGGTGCAGGGCAGGGTCTTCCGACAGCTTGCCGATCGCTGCGGGCAAATGACCCTTGCCAGTCGGGACCGGCCGCTTGAGCAGCCAGTCACTATCGCGCGAAACGGCGCTGACCAGCGAGCGGCAGGTTTGCGGCGTCATCGACAGCGCCGCAAAACCGGAAGAGGCGGCAAGGATGGTGCCGTCGCCGTCGAGCACGGCCATATGCGTATCCGGATCGTCGAAGCCGGAGATCATCCGCGCTGCGCGGTCTTCAAGGTTAAGCGGCTTGCCGGTACGGGGCGCTGCAAACAGGATGGCGGTTTCGCCCGGCTGCACGGTGATCATCTCGACCGACGCATGGACGGAAGCGCGCTGGAAGCCCGAGGCGATGCGCATCAGGAACGCCCGCCTGTCGCCGCTGCGGCTCAACTGCCGGGCTGCAGCCTCCATCTGGCGGTAGGCGGCGTCGTTGCGATTGGCGCCACCGTCGATGAAGTCGTAGATTGACGGCAGGCCGAACAGGAATGCCCCTTCGCCATTCGACCACAGCACCTGGTTCATATCCGGCGAAAACAAAACGGCCGCGTCGCCTTTGACAAAATGCTCCCGCACCCGCTCATGAACGGCGATGTCGATAAAGGGATACAATTTTGCGGGCATCGGCTGACCTGGTTTGCGCAACCGTCACACGGACGGGATTGTTAACAGTCTATTAATAGACGCCGGGACGCCAAGGGTCCAGCTTGCTGACCATCACGCACAGGCCTTTTGGCGCAGAAGGTTAATGCCGGTGATTTTAATGAATGTTGCGATGCACAAATATATTGCAATGCACAACGAAATCGCCTATATAGACATCATCGCACAACGGGTGCCTCATGAGAGGGCCCGAAACCAAGGAGCGCTGATCATGGCTACCAAGAAAACCGACGACGTCTTTTCGCTTGCCTCGTTCGACCCGGCAAAGGTCACCGAAACTTTTCGCGATTTCGCTGAAAAGGGTGCCGCCCAGTCCAAGGAAGCCTATTCCAAGATGAAGACCGCCGCCGAAGACGCAACGAAGACCGTTGAAGCGACCATCGAAAGCGCGCAGTCCGGCACCGTCGAACTCGGCCTCAAGGCGATCGACGCCCTGCGCACCAATGCCGAGAATTCGCTGTCGCACATGGAAGCGCTGCTCGGCGTCAAGTCGGTTTCGGAACTGTTCGAACTGCAGACCGCCTTCATCCGCAAGCAGGCCGAGCTTGCCATGGAGCAGGCAAAGTCGATGCAGGAAGCCACCCGCAAGGTTGCCGAAACCGTGACGAAGCCCGGCAAGGATGCCGCCGAAAAGGTCATCTCCGGCTTCAAGAAGAACTGATTTTGCGAGCGCCGGCATCGCCGGTGCGGCATGCCAAAAAGAGCCGGGTAATTGTTTACCCGGTTTTTTCACATCTACGGGCAAGTTATGGCTTGCAAAAAAGACGGACTGCCCGTATTTGACCCGGAAAGCGCGGCGCGACAGTGTTTCGTCAGCTTTGTTTTTGTGCGGTTGTAGCTCAGTTGGTTAGAGCGCAGGTTTGTGGCACCTGAGGTCGGAGGTTCGAGACCCCCCAACCGTACCATTCTTCTCAATGACCTAGGTCACAACTAAGTCATTGGCATAAATCCCCTTTTGTAACTCGCCGCGACTCTTCGGAATTTTGACACAGCTCTTCGGAATTTCTGTTTTTCCGGTCCTCGGATCTGTATTTTCTCTCCCGAGAGGGCAAGATTTTCAAAGACGTCTTCGACCGCCTCGAACTGGAAAGTAAAACCGGTATCGAGAGCAAATATCTTCTTGGCTCCCGCCGCTGCATCCGCGTCGCCCAACTCAAGTCGTTTCAGGACATCGTTGAACTGGCGAACCAAACTGTTGACCGGCACGCCTCGCTCCGTTCCTTGTTGGAAGGCAGGTTCGGGCTTTCGTCGAATATCATCAAGCAGGTGGATCTGGAGGCTGCTGGTTTTACCGGAGTTGACGACGTCATCCAATCAGTTCCCGACTGGAAGCTGAAATTGACGGCTCTTTTGCAACTGCTTTCGAGTACCATTCTTTCACAGAGTGCCCAGGAACGATCAGTTTATGAGGCTTACCTCAAGTCGTTAAGCTTCGGTGCTTCGCAAAAACAGGCCGTCGTGGACGTTGGCTGGAATGCCAATATGCAAGGTAGCCTCGGAGATTTATTGGGCCGCCCACTTAGGGGCTATTATTTCGCAACACTTGAAGCCGCATCACGATGGCGCGCGCAGGGACATTTCATACACGGGTATTACGCAGAAAATTGCACAATCACGGATGACGACCACATTCTGTCAAATCGGCTCGTCCTGGAGCATATGCTTTGTGACCTCATTCCAAGCGTGGTGTCTCTCAAGCGCAAAGAAGAGGGGTTCAAGCCTGATTTTGGTGGCAATCCCGTTTCGGAGCAGCGCCTTGACCTGGTTGCTCCTTTGCATGAGGGAGCCAGATGCTTCGCCGATGATGTTTGCAGGACGCTTGGACCGAACATCGCCTCTATTGATTTTCGGCCTGACGTAATGACAGCCCTTATGAAGACATTTCTGGCAACTCCAGCACCTGCAGATGCAGCTTTGTTCATCGGCCAGCCCTTGGATGATAGTTTCAGCGGTGCGCGACGCCGTTACCTCATTTCCCCTCAACTCGAAAAGTCTATTCCCAGCACAACCCCCTCTTACTGGATAGCAGGCGCCCAAGCGGCGCGGTCGCGCAAATCAACGGAGGAGAATAATTCTCAAGAAAGTACCGCTTCCCAATTCGCCGGGGAGCCGACCGGGGGAAGGCTCCGCACCGTCGATCACGGAACGCTTCCAACTGTAAAAACCGGGCGGGAGTCGTTAAGGGCGCGTACCGTGTTGGGTTTGGCATTTCCGGTACTGAGGCGGCACTTAAGCGAAGGTGAAAGGTTCTCCTACGAACATAATCCCTTGGCGTTTTTTAATCGTGTCAACCACCCGGTATTGCGGGCCGTGGGAAAGGCGGCAGGGTTACGTCGCTAGAGGTTTAATTGAAAACATTATTCGCTGATTTCAAATGAAAATGCCGTGCTCCTCGGTCACCAGCTCCTGAAGGAAGTCGACGACAGTACGGACGCGGACGAGTTCGCGGGCGCTTTCGTGGTAGGTGGTCCAATAGGCCCGGCGGATCGTCGTTTCCGGCAGGATGCGGATCAGTTCCGGATATTGGCGGGCGATATAATTGTGCAGGATGCCGATCCCGGCACTGGAGCGCACGGCCTCGGTCTGGCCTGTGGCGCTGGAAATCTCGAAGGAGGCATCCCAGCTTCGCATCACCTCGCCGGTAAAATTCAGCGATGCGGTAAAGATCAGGTCTTCGACATAGCCGATGCGGCGATGGCTCTTCAGGTCATCGACGGTTTTGGGCGCTCCATGGGACGACAGATAATCCTGCGAGGCATAGAGCCCGAGCGTGTAGTCGGTCAGCTTCGATGATATCAGCCGGCCCTGTTCCGGGCGCTCAAGCGTAATGGCAATATCCGCCTCGCGCTGCGACAGCGAAAAGGAGCGGGGGACCGGCACCAATTGGATGCGCAATTCCGGAAACCGCGCCGTCAGCTTGCCGAGCCGCGGCGCAAGAAACGAGACGCCGAAACCGTCCGGTGCGCCGACGCGGACTGTGCCGGCGACCGCGGTGTCGATCCGGCCGATCTGCGCCTGCGCGGCCAGCATCTCGGTTTCCATCCGCTCGGCGGCATGCAGGAAGATTTCGCCTTCCGCTGTCAGGTCGCAGCCATTGGTCCGGCGGATCAAAAGCCGGGTCTTCAGCGCTTCCTCCAGCGCCGTGACGCGCCGGCTCAAGGTGGCGTGATTGACACCCAGCCGCTTGGAGGCAGACAGGATCTGGCCGCTGCGGGCAACCGCCAGAAACATGCGGACATCATCCCAGTTCATCGGGCCACCCTCACTTGGCCAAGAGTGCGATGGGATCGACATCAACAAGGTTGAGCGACATCACCATGCCGGCCGTCAGCATCTTATATTTGAGGAAATGCGGCGTTAGAATGTGGGCTTCGTAGTCCTGCTGGCTGGCATAGACTTCCAGGATGCGAACGTTTTGAGGCGCGCCTTTGACCGAGACGGCATGCAGCATCAGCACGCCCGGTTCCGTCGCAACGGAGGCTTCGATCTCCCCGGTCAAAAGGGCGATATAGTCCTCAAGCTGGGCCGGATCGATTTCCAGCTCCGCGATCCTGACAATTTTCTCGGTCCCGGTTTTCATCAGAGAACCTCAATGGGGATTAGTGGCATCAATTTTTGCACAACGGTTGCTGAATATCGCGCGTTGATTTGTGCATATTGTAGTGCGACACTTCCGCCATAATCAAGATCAGGAGGATCACCCATGTACGAGATTGGTCATTTCATTGGCGGCAAGCGCGTTGCGGGCACCAGCGGACGCACAAGCAATGTCTTCAATCCGGCAACCGGCGAAGTTCAGGCGACCGTGGCGCTTGCCAGCGAAGCGGAAATGGACGCAGCCGTTCAGAACGCCAAGGCTGCACAGCCGAAATGGGCAGCCACCAACCCGCAGCGCCGCGCCCGTGTCTTCATGAAGTTCGTCCAGCTCCTGAACGACAACATGGACGAACTGGCCGAAATCCTGTCGCGCGAGCATGGCAAGACCATTGAAGATGCCAAGGGCGACCTCGTGCGCGGTCTTGAAGTCTGCGAATTCGTCATCGGCATTCCGCATCTCTCCAAGAGCGAATTCACCGAAGGCGCCGGCCCGAACATCGACATGTATTCGATCCGCCAGGCCGTCGGCATCGGCGCCGGCATCACGCCGTTCAACTTCCCGGCCATGATCCCGATGTGGATGTTTGCCCCGGCAATCGCCTGCGGCAACGCCTTCATCCTGAAGCCTTCGGAGCGCGATCCGTCCGTGCCGATCCGCCTTGCCGAACTGATGATCGAAGCCGGTCTGCCGGCCGGTATCCTCAACGTCGTCAACGGTGACAAGGGTGCCGTCGATGCGATCCTGACCCATCCCGACATTTCCGCCGTTTCCTTCGTCGGCTCGACACCGATCGCCCGCTATGTCTATGGCACGGCTGCGATGAACGGCAAGCGCGCCCAGTGCTTCGGTGGCGCCAAGAACCACATGATCATCATGCCGGATGCCGATCTCGACCAGGCTGCCAACGCGCTGATGGGCGCCGGTTACGGCTCGGCCGGCGAGCGCTGCATGGCGATCTCGGTTGCCGTGCCTGTCGGCAAGGAAACCGCCGACCGCCTGATCGAAAAACTGACCCCGATGGTCGAGAGCTTGCGCATCGGCCCTTATACCGACGAGAAGGCCGATATGGGTCCGGTCGTCACCAAGGAAGCCAAGGAACGCATTCTCGGCCTGATCAACAAGGGTATCGAAGACGGCGCCAAGCTCGTCGTCGATGGCCGCGACTTCAAGCTGCAGGGCTATGAAAACGGTCACTTCGTCGGCGGCTGCCTGTTCGATGACGTCACGCCGGATATGGACATCTACAAGCAGGAAATCTTCGGGCCGGTTCTCTCCGTCGTTCGCGCCAAGACTTACGAGGAAGCCCTCGATCTGCCGATGAAGCATGAATACGGCAACGGCGTCGCGATCTACACCCGCGACGGCGATGCGGCCCGCGACTTCGCAAGCCGCATCAACATCGGCATGGTCGGCGTCAACGTCCCGATCCCGGTTCCGCTGGCCTACCATTCCTTCGGCGGCTGGAAGTCCTCGTCCTTCGGCGACCTCAACCAGCACGGCACGGACTCGATCAGGTTCTGGACCAAGACCAAGACGATCACCTCGCGCTGGCCGTCCGGCATCAAGGACGGTGCCGAGTTCTCCATCCCGACGATGAAGTAACGTCGAGATACCGAGTATCCTCCCCGATTGGGCCTCCGTATGGAGGCCCTTTTTTGTTGTGGTCTGCCCGGTGCGGTTGACTGCGGTGGTGGCCGTTTAAGACTTGTTGCTGGCGGCTGTCGGCTCAAACCTGATACGCATTGTCAACCTTTCTGCCGCCCGGAGGGTGGACAGCACATCAGAAGCTGATCATGATCACTTCGGCATGATTTTCTGCTTTTTGGAATTGTTCCAAACTATCATACGCCTTATATGAGGAAGCAGATGGTGACGCCGCCGGTGGAATCGCCAAATGGTCGCAAGTTGTTGAGTGCTAGAGGCTCGCGGGTTCATCCGAACCGGGGCACCGAAATCGAAGCCTGGAGTAAATGATGCGTCTGACGAAGCAAACGAACTACGCAGTCCGCATGCTGATGTATTGCGCTGCCAATGACGGCCACCTCAGCCGCATTCCGGAAATTGCCAAGGCCTACGGAGTATCGGAACTCTTCCTTTTCAAGATCCTTCAGCCCTTGAACAAGGCCGGCCTCGTCGAGACGGTTCGTGGCCGCAACGGCGGCGTGCGCCTGCCCAAGCCTGCGGCCGATATCAGCCTTTTCGATATCGTCAAGGTCACCGAAGACAGCTTTGCCATGGCGGAATGTTTTGAAGCTGGCGAGATCGACTGTCCGCTGGTCGATAGCTGCGGTTTGAACTCCGCCTTGCGCAAGGCGCTGAACGCGTTTTTCGAAGTCCTGCAGCAATATTCGATCGACGACCTGGTCAAGGCCCGGCCGCAGATCAACTTCCTGCTTGGCCTCGACCAGATTACCCATCCGAAAACGGCTGCCTGATACCGTCATGGTCCAACAGGAAACCCGGTTCGTCCGGGTTTTTTGTTGCCTATGCTCTCGCACATATTCCCGCAGGATGAGTCTCTGCGCCTGAAGCCCTTTTCAGCATGCCGCGCATGATCAGGCGGACGCCCGCTGGCGTCCTTAAATGATCTGTTCCCGGATTGCCTTCGCCACCATCTGGGTTCGGTTGACGACGTCGAGCTTCTTGAGGATCGTCGCCGTATGCGAGTTGACCGTGTGTTCCGAGACGGAGACGATCAGGGCGATTTCGCTGGCCGTCTTGCCATGGGAAATCCAGCGCAGGATTTCCGTTTCCCGCGGCGTCAGGCCCAGGCCCGTCTTATTGGACAAAACCAGCCGGTAGAAATAGTCGAAGGCGCAAACGGCGTCATAGCACAGCGCGAAATGTGCCTGCCGGTCCATCTCTTCACCGTCGCCGAGAAACAGCACGGCATAGCGCGCACCGTTGATGCCGGTGACCGGGACGCATATCAGCATGTCGAAGCCAAGTTGGCTCAGAAGATTGCCGCCATGGCCGGGATGGGGGTCTTCAGCTTTCCAGATGGACGGGATGGCCGATGTGTGAAGACTTCTGAAAACGGCAGAATCGCCGAAGCGGTGGCGCTTGTCGTATTCACTGGAAAGCCCTGCCGGGAGATCGTGCAGAGCCAACCGGTTGGTCAGCGTGCAGGCGTCACCCTCGTTTCCAAGCTGCAGCACGCCGAAATGGTCGAAACCATGCCGGAGTGCCATCGTATGGAAAATTCGAAAGAAATCGACCCGATTGAGAGCTTTCTCCAAATCGCTGTCGCAATGGTATCGCCGCTGGTTCTTTAAATCCGTTGTCACGTCGCGGCCGTCCCCCCACGTATTCCGCGGCGGCCATTCTAACGAGCGTTTTTCGATAAGCAACTGCGCCGCAATCGAATGGGAGAGTTGTCAGCAGTTTTGACAACGGGGCAGGCCTCGAAGGCTGTGGCGAGAGGGAGGACTGAGTATGGTTGCCTTCGTCTCATCCCCGCCTGGTAGATGAAAGCTGAACAGTCCTCCCCGCCCCGCACCGCGCTTATGTCACGATGACTCCTGCCGCGCTATCGTTGCAATTTGGGATTGACTTTAACGGTAAAACGAAATCGATTCGCACGGTGATGGTGGCGACCGGAAGAAAGTCGTGTATAGCCTCCCGGCTTGTCGCATCCGGAAGGATTTTCCAATTGGACAAATTTTTTTGGTCGCTTATTGCATTGCCGGGTCAAATGTCGTTCCATCCGGCCTTGACCGGAAACAACGGCTTCTGCGTCAGAAAAATACGAGAACAAGAACAAATCTGGGAAGCAAACTCATGAAAAAGCTCTCTACTCTCCTTGCTGCGACCGCAATCGCCACTTTGATGGCCGGTTCGGCATGGTCGAAGACGTTGGTTTATTGCTCTGAAGCCTCGCCGGAAGGGTTCGATCCGGGCCTCTATACCGGCGGCCAGACATTCGACGCATCGTCGCGCACGGTTTACAACCGCCTGGTGGAATTCAAGCACGGCGGGACGGAAATCGAGCCGGGCCTCGCTGAAAGCTGGGAAGTTTCGTCTGACGGGACGGAATACACCTTCAAGCTGCGCCCAGGCGTCAAATTCCAGACCACCGAATTTTTCACGCCGACGCGCGAACTCAATGCTGATGACGTGATTTTCTCGTTCGAGCGCCAGTACAAGGCTGACAATCCCTGGAACAAATATGTTGCCGGCGCTTCCTGGGAATATTTCGCGGGCATGGGTTTTCCTGACCTGATCCAGTCGATCACTAAGGTCGATGATCTGACCGTCAAGTTCAAGCTGAAGCAGGCTGAAGCACCGTTCATCGCCAACCTCGGCATGGACTTCGCCTCGATCATGTCGAAGGAATATGCCGACAAGCTGGCCGCCGACGGCAAGATGGAACTGCTGAACCAGCAGCCGCTGGGAACGGGTCCGTTCACCTTCGTTGCCTACCAGACGGATGCTGCGATCCGCTACAAGGCCAACCCGGATTACTGGGCCGGCAAGGAAAAGATCGACGATCTCGTTTTCGCCATCACCACCGATGCCGCAATCCGCGCGCAGAAGCTGAAGGCCGGCGAGTGCCACATCATGGCATATCCGAACGCCGCCGACGTTGCCGAGCTGAAGAAGGACGAGAGCCTGACGGTTCTGGAGCAGGAAGGTCTCAACGTTTCCTACCTCGCCTACAACACGCTGGTTGCTCCGTTCGACAAGCCTGAAGTGCGCAAGGCGCTCAACATGGCCGTCAACAAGCAAGCCATCGTCGATGCCGTGTTCCAGGGTGCCGCAACGGTTGCCAAGAACCCGATCCCGCCGACAATGTGGTCCTACAACAATGCCGTTGAAGACGACAAGTTCGACCCGGAAGCCGCCAAGAAGATGCTCGCAGACGCCGGCGTCAAGGATCTCAAGATGAAGATCTGGGCAATGCCGGTTGCCCGTCCGTACATGCTGAACGCCCGCCGTGCAGCTGAACTGATGCAGTCGGATCTTGCTGCAATCGGCGTCACCGTCGAGATCGTCTCCTACGAATGGGCCGAATACCTGAAGCTCTCGTCCGCCAAGGACCGCGACGGTGCGGCTATCCTCGGCTGGACCGGCGACAATGGTGATCCGGACAACTTCCTCGACACCCTGCTCGGTTGCGACGCTGTCGGCGGCAACAACCGTGCGCAGTGGTGCAACAAGGAGTTCGACGACCTGATGACCAAGGCGAAGGCAACCGCCGACGTCGCAGAACGCACGAAGTACTATGAAGAGGCCCAGGTCATCTTCAAGAAGGAAGCTCCGTGGAATACCCTTGACCATTCGCTCGTCTTTGTTCCGATGAACAAGAAAGTGACCGGTTTCGTCATGGATCCGCTTGGTATTCACCGCTTTAACGGCGTTGATATTGCTGAGTAATCCTCCTGTATGATCTATGTCGCCGCATCCGCGGTGGCAGTTTCCGGCGGCTCGAATTCCTCGGGCCGCCGGTTTTACAATCGGACTAGAGCCCATGTTGCGCTTTATTTTCGGACGGCTCGCCGTCCTGATCCCCACCTTCATCGGGGTTTCCATTATCGCCTTCTCGTTCATCCGCCTGTTGCCCGGTGATCCGGTCATGCTGATGTCCGGCGAACGTGTGATGTCTCCGGAACGTCATGCCCAGATCATGACGGATCTCGGTCTCGACCGGCCGATCTACATCCAGTATTTCGATTATCTCGTGAACCTGCTGCACGGTGATTTCGGAAGCTCGATCGTCACCAAACGGGCCGTGCTCGAGGACTTCCTGCAGCTGTTTCCGGCAACCATCGAATTGTCGCTCTGCGCCATCATCCTGGCCGTCGCCCTTGGCGTTCCGGCCGGCGTCCTGGCTGCTGTCAAGCGCGGTACCTGGATGGACCAGACGCTGATGGGAACCGCATTGGTCGGTTATTCGATGCCGATCTTCTGGTGGGGCCTGCTGCTCGTCATCTTCTTTTCCGGTTATCTCGGCTGGACACCTGTTTCGGGCCGCATCTCGCTGATGTATTTCTTCCCGCAGGTCACCGGCTTCATGTTGATCGACAGCCTGATTTCGGGGCAGGCGGGTGCCTTCAAATCGGCGGTCACCTATCTGGTTCTGCCGACGATCGTGCTTGCGACAATCCCGCTTGCCGTGATTGCCCGCCAGACGCGCTCGGCGATGCTGGAAGTGCTGGGCGAAGACTATGTCCGCACCGCCCGTTCCAAGGGCCTGTCGCCGTTCCGCGTCATTGGTGTGCATGCGCTGCGCAACGCCTTGATCCCGGTCGTCACCACCATCGGCCTGCAGGTCGGTGTGCTGCTTGCCGGCGCGATCCTGACGGAGACGATCTTCTCCTGGCCGGGGATCGGCAAATGGATGGTCGATTCCGTCTTCAAGCGTGACTATCAGGTCGTGCAGGGCGGGCTGATGCTGATCGCCGCGGTGATCATGGTCGTGAACCTCATCGTTGATGTGCTCTACGGCTTCATCAATCCGCGTATCCGGTACTAGGAGGGTCCGATGGCTGTCGCCGAAATCAAAACCACCACACCACCGACCGGCCTTGCCGAGTTCTGGTTCTACTTTTCACGCAACAAGGGCGCCGTGATCGGCCTTGCGATCTTCCTGATCATCCTGGTGCTGGCAATCTTTGCGCCGTGGGTAACGCCGCATAGCCCCAGCGCCCAGAACCGCGACGTGCTCCTCCTTCCCCCGGCATTTGTTGCGGGCGGGCAGTGGACCTATTTTTTCGGAACCGATGCCGTCGGCCGCGATATCCTGTCCCGGCTGATCTATGGTGCACGTTTCTCGCTGTTCATCGGCCTCGTCGTCGTGACCCTTTCGGTTATTTCCGGGGTACTGGTCGGCCTGATCGCCGGCTATTTCCGCGGCCGCACCGATACGATCATCATGCGCGTCATGGATATCATCCTGGCCTTTCCGTCGCTGCTTCTGGCTCTCGTGCTGGTGGCTGTTCTGGGGCCGGGGCTGCTCAATGCGATGATCGCGATCTCGCTCGTCAACCTGCCGCACTTCGTGCGCCTGACGCGTGCCGCCGTCATGTCGGAGCGCACCAAGGACTATGTCATTGCTTCCAGGGTCGCCGGTGCCGGCACAATGCGCCTGATGTTCCTGACCATCCTGCCCAATTGCCTGGCACCGCTGATCGTTCAGGCGACGCTCGCCTTCTCGGCAGCGATCCTCGACGCGGCAGCGCTCGGCTTCCTCGGCATGGGCGCCCAGCCGCCGACACCGGAATGGGGCACGATGCTGGCCGAAGCCCGCGAATTCATCCAACGCGCCTGGTGGGTCGTGACGTTCCCCGGCCTTGCCATTCTCATCACCGTCCTTGCCATCAACCTGATGGGCGACGGCCTGCGCGATGCGCTTGATCCCAAGCTGAAGAGGTCATGATGTCCCTTTTCGAAATCGAAAATCTCGTTGTCGAATTCCAGACGGCTGCCGGTCCCTTCCGCGCGGTCGATGGCGTATCGATGAAAGTCGATGCAGGCGAGGTCCTGGCGATCGTCGGCGAATCCGGCTCCGGCAAGTCGGTCTCCATGCTGGCCGCCATGGGCCTTCTGCCCTGGACTGCCAAGGTTACCGCCGACAGGCTGCAATTCAACGGTATCGATCTGCTCGGCCTGTCGCCGTCCGATCGGCGCAAGATCGTCGGCAAGGATATTGCCATGATCTTCCAGGAGCCTGTCGCCAGCCTCAATCCCTGCTTTACGGTGGGGTACCAGATCGAGGAAGTACTGCGCATTCATCTCGGTCTCGACAGGGCAGCCCGCCGCGCGCGCGCGATCGAGCTGTTCGATCTGGTCGGCATTCCCAATCCCGCCGAGCGGCTTGGACATTTCCCGCACCAGATGTCGGGTGGCCAGTGCCAGCGCGTGATGATCGCGATTGCGCTTTCCTGCAATCCGAAACTCCTGATCGCCGATGAGCCGACCACCGCACTCGACGTCACCATTCAGAAGCAGATCCTCGATCTCTTGATGCGGCTGCAGGCCGAGCATGGCATGGGGCTGATCATCATCACCCACAATATGGGTGTGGTGGCGGAGACGGCCGATCGCGTTATCGTCCAGTACAAGGGCCGCAAGATCGAGGAGGCCGGCGTTCTATCGCTGTTCGAAGCCCCGAAGAGCGAATATACCCGTGCGCTTCTCTCGGCATTGCCGGACAATGCCACCGGCGACCGCCTCCCGACGATCGCGGAATTCCTCAGCGACGACCAGATCTTTGCAGGAGCTGTTCGATGACCCATGTTCTCGAAGCCAGAAACCTTGTCCGTGACTATCATATTCCCGGCAGCCTTCTCAAAAAGGCAAAGACCGTTCACGCCGTCAAAGGCGTGAGCTTTTCCGTCGATCAGGGCAAGACGCTTGCCATCGTCGGCGAAAGCGGTTGCGGAAAATCGACGCTGGCGCGCATCGTCACCATGATCGATCCGGCAACCGCGGGCGACATGCTGATCGATGGCGTTAAGGTTGATATTGCCAGGGAACGGCTGACGCCGGAAATGCGCCAGAAGGTGCAGATCGTCTTCCAGAATCCCTACGGCACGCTCAATCCGCGCAAGAAGATCGGCGAAATCCTTACCGAGCCGCTGATCATCAACACCAATATGAAAGCGGACGACCGGCGCGACAAGGCGATGGCCATGCTGAAGAAGGTCGGGCTGGAGGAAAAGCATTACGGCCGCTACCCGCATATGTTTTCCGGCGGCCAGCGCCAGCGCGTGGCGATCGCCCGTGCGCTGATGCTCAACCCGCGTCTGCTGGTGCTGGACGAGCCGGTTTCGGCGCTTGACCTGTCGGTGCAGGCACAGGTTCTCAACCTGCTCGCCGACCTGCAGGACGAGTTCCAGCTGACCTATGTCTTCATCAGCCACGACCTGTCAGTGGTGCGCTACATCGCCGACGACGTCATGGTGATGTACTACGGTGAAGCCGTGGAATACGGCAGCCGCGAGGAAGTCTTCAGCGATCCCAAGCACAGCTACACCAAGACGCTTTTCGCCGCGACGCCGCGCGCCGATGTTGAAAGCATCAAGGCGCGGCTTGCCCGGAAAAACGCGGCTTGAAGAGGGCGTATCGTTTGTAAGTTTGCGCAATCACGGTTCCAATGACCGGAAATCTGCGATAAAGCGCCAGCGTTACAACAATTCACATGCGGCCTGCCGCACTTTACGAGGAATATGAAGATGGAAATCAAACGCTTCGAAACCGGTCCGCGCATGAGCCAGGCTGTTGTGCACAATGGAACGGTTTATCTCGCTGGCCAGGTCGGTGAGGCCGGCTCGGATGTTGCGACCCAGACCAAGCAGGCTCTCGCATCGGTCGACCGCCTGTTGGCGCAGGCTGGGACGGACAAGTCCCGCATCCTGTCGGCAACCATCTGGCTGGCTGACATGGTCGATTTCCCGAAGATGAACGCCGTGTGGGATGCCTGGGCTTCGCAGGGCAACACGCCGGCCCGCGCGACTGGCGAAGCCAAGCTCGCAACCCCGGACTATCTCGTCGAAGTCATCGTCATCGCCGCTCTCTAAGAGCTGCCTTTGATCGGAAAAAGCCGGCGCCTGTCAAAGGGCGCCGGCTTTTTTTTGTTACAGATGGTCAGTCCCGGTAATCCACCACAGACCGGCTTCCACTGTTGCAACCGCGGGTCGGAAATGACCACCCCGCCCCATTCCAAGGTTTCGCAATATTTGGATATGGAACGATTCGCGCGCCCCCGCGTTAGTCCGGGCATTCCTTCGGAATGCTCTCAAGAACAAAGGGAGTGTGCCATGCTGTACTGGTTGCCAAGGGTATGCCTGTTGCTGCTCATTGCTGCGGTTCTGGGCTTTGGGGTTGTGTCCGCGACGTCGGAAGACATCGCCCATACACTGATTGTGGTGATTCTGGGCCTTGGCCTGTTCTCCCTGACACTCCACGTTTTCCCCCCGGAACGCTACTGACCTGACCTGGCATGTCCGCCCGGCCGCACCGGAGCGGGCAGATGGAGAATCGGACGATGAATACTGCTTTGCCGGGGAGTGGAATTTTCAAGAAGCGAAAGCAGGCGGATATAGAAATACAGGTCGCCGAGGCCGAGCTTCCGGAAGCATCAACGAAAACGGGGCTTGATCTGGTGGTCGCATGGAGCGTCGTTGGGACGTTCATTCTCCTCGCCTCGGCGGCTATCTACATGATGGAAGCGATCCTGATGCCGGTCACCCTCGCCATCGTCATCGGCATGGTGTTGGGCCTTGCTGCGGACCGGCTGGAACAGTTCGGATTGCCACCGGCGCTCGGTGGATTGCTTCTCGCAATCGTTTTTGTCGTCGGATTGTTTCTCCTGATCAACACGCTGATCGAGCCGCTGACGTCACTGGCAGGACAAGCCCCAGGGATACTTGATCGGGCCGTCCAACGCATGCTTCCCTACATTCAGCGCTTCGAATGGGCGAAGATAGCCATTGCCGGCGCCGACGAAAAAGCCGTGACCGATGTTGCCATCCAGAATGCCGGCGCCATGCTTGGACTGGTTGCCGCAGGGGTCACGCCTGCCTTCATCCAGACTCTGATTTTCATCGCGGCGCTCGGGCTTTTCCTGGTGGGGCGCGCGCATTTGCGCAAGACGATCATTCTTGCGTTTGCGACGCGTGACCGACGGCTCGCCGCGATCCGCATCATGAACGCCACGGAAAATGCGATTGGCTTCTACTTTTCGACTGCGAGCCTGATCTATCTCGCTCTCGGAAGCATCACGGCCGCGATCGCCTTTGCCGGCGGCTTGACGATGGCGCCGCTCTGGGGCCTGTTCGCCTTCATATCCAGCTTCATTCCCTACCTCGGGGTAACGGCGATGACGGTGGCGCTTCTCTGCGCCGGCCTGATGGCCCATGACGCACTGCTAATGGCGGTTGCACCCGCGGCCGCCTTTTTCACTTTGCATGTGGTGATGGAAAACCTTGTGACACCGGCGTTCCTCGGCCACCGGCTGGAGATCAATCCCTTCCTGGTCTTTCTGGCGATCATCTTCTGGACCTGGATGTGGGGCGCAGCCGGTGCCATGCTGGCATTGCCCTTGTCGCTGATCGCGATGACCATTTTCAACGAGGTCCGCACCCAGCCGCCGGAACGGCAATTGCCGGGCTGAGCAAGCGTGCCAATTCGGGGGCTGGCGGGCAGGGCTCAGGATTTATGGGCGCGGGCGCTCTCGTCGAAGAACAGAGCCTGGCTGATCAGTGCCTTGACCATGTCCGGGTTGAACGGCTTCGTCACCAGAAAGGCCGGTTCAGGCTTGGTCCCCGTCAGCAGACGTTCGGGGAAGGCGGTGATGAAAATCACCGGGATCGTCGCGCTTTTGAGGATCTCGTTGACCGCATCGATCCCCGAGCTGCCATCGGCGAGCTGGATATCGGCAAGGATCATTTTCGGAGCCGTCTTTTCAAACAGCGCGATGGCCTCGCCGTGGGTTCTCGCCACGCCTGCCACCTTGTGGCCGAGGCTGGTCACCATGTCCTCGATATCCAGAGCGATCAGCGGTTCGTCTTCGATGATCAGGATTTCGGTGGCAACCTGCCGCGAAATATCCGCGGAAGCCTCGTGCAGCAGACGGGCGATTTCGGCATCCGTGACGCCAAGGATTTGCGCCGTTTCATCCGCCGAAAAACCTTCGACGGAGACGAGCAGGAAAGCCTTGCGGGCGGCGGGCGAGATCACCGAAAGATTTGCTGCCGCGCGCGCCTCCCAGCCGAAAGGCGAAGCTGATTCCGGCAAGTCGATGGTCAGTGTGTCGAACACAGAGCAGAACAGTTTGAAAAGATTGACCCGGTCATTGGGCCCTTGCGGAAAAAGTGTGATGTCTGCGATCAATGCTTCCAGCACGGCGGCGACATAGGCGTCGCCCGAGGTTTGCGACCCCGTCACCGCACGTGAGAAACGGCGCAGATAGGGAAGATGGGCTGCGATCCGCATGGAAAGTGACATTTATGACTTCCTTCAGTATGATGGCGCCGGATTTTGCCGGTGCCCGACGCTATCGCGTTGCGAAACATGCATCGGTTTGAACATGTTTTATGGTTTATGGGAAGTTTTTCAGCTGAACGAATTGTCTGTCGGTTCCAAGGTTTCCGCTTAGAGATTCGGAATATAGCAACGTTTTTAATGTACCAAAGAGGACGCGTGGAAGCGTCGCTGCGTGGCGATAGCCGATGCGGGCTCGGGAGTGAAACTGCCTATGGTTGAAAGACCGGAAAATCAGCGGCGCGCCGATATGGTCGGTAGGGCAGGCACCCGTGCCAGCGATCCCAGCACGCAGATCGCCTCGAAACTGAAGGCTCTTTATAGCGCAGTCGAGCAGGAGCCCATTCCCGATATGTTTCTTGATCTTCTCGAAAAACTCGACAAGGCCGAGCAGCTCGGTAAATCGCGGTCGTGACCTTGTTGGCGCGTCCTGACCTCAGCCAATTCAAACCATCTTTTATCTAAACGCGAAAAACGGGCCGAGGCCCGTTTTCCTGTCTTGGACTGTGTGCTGTCTGATCAGCACGATGCGGTATAACGGCGGCCATAGCGGTCGCGGTATACGCATTGGCCTGGCTCACTGGCATTGCCGATCAAGGCCCCAGCCACACCGCCGACGGCAGCGCCCACTGCGGCACCGCGCACATTGCCGGTCGCCGCACCGCCGATAATGGCGCCGGACGCGGCGCCGATGCCGGCGCCCTTTTCCGTTTGCGTACAAGCGGCGAGGGGAAGGATAAGGACGGCTGCGAGAAGGATTTTCTTCATGACTGGTTCCTTTTCAAGGGCGTTGATGGACGAAGGGTAGAGCTTGGTGGCCGGTCAGATACGGCCCATCAGTACGAGGATGAGGAGGATCAAGACGACCAGCCCGAGGCCACCTGAAGGCCCATAGCCCCAATTGCGGCTGTGGCCCCAGCTCGGCAGCGCGCCGATCAGCAAAAGCACCAAGACAATCAGGAGAATTGTACCGAGCATGACATTTCCTCTTCGAGTTTCGGCCCGGGGTGCGGGTCTGCCGCGGTAACGTCGCTCACGCGATTTTGTTCCAGTGTGCAGCTCCAGTTTGCATAGTGCGCTGCGACCGAAGGCAAATGGAACGAGTATCGCGGCAAGGCCCAGGCCCAATGGGGAAAGCTGACCGATGACGGCCTCGACATCATCAACGGCCGGTTTCTCTCTGCCTGCCAGCGGCCACAAAAAAAACGGCCCATGGCCGCACATTTTGCTCCGCAACGCTGAACGCCTTCATTGTCATTCGCGCCTCTCGAAACGTTCTTCTGCAGCGTCGAGATCGGCGAGAAGGTCCTCTAGCGGACCTTCTGTCGTAGGAACGGTCCCGGTGGAGTACAGGCCGCGCAAGGTTATGCCGATATGCAGATTTCCGTCGCGTTTCTGGTCGGATGAATGAACAGACGCCGCTGCAGATTTCCAGATATGGGCTATCGATACCGACATTTCACCATCTCGCATGGAAGGCTTAGGTCTTCAAAACGCTTCCGCCTCGGTAAAGTTCCGAGAAATACTTGGTCAAACCGTGTCAAATCGGGGCAATCTGCGGTTCATGGTTAATGATTGGTTTCGAGTGCGGCGCGCGGCATCCTGCCCTTTTTGTCCGGAACAAAGTCTCCCGCCCGGCGTTTATTCGGCAAGGATTTAAACAAAGGAGAATCCCCGATGCTGTACTATGCTCTCATCTTTCTCATCGTAGCTATTATCGCCGGCGTTCTGGGATTTGGCGGTATTGCCGGTGCGTCTGCAGGTATTGCGCAGATTCTGTTCTTCCTGTTCCTTGCCTTTTTGGTCATCTCTCTGGTGGCCGGCCTGATGCGCCGAACCTGATCCCATCTCAGGTGATGCGTAAAGGATCAGGTGATGCGTAAAAGAAGGGAGCGGTGCGCAAGCATCGCTCCCTTTATCGTTGTCAGCCAAATGTCGCGCCCTCGCACGCCGCTTCTGCCTTGCCGAAGACCATAGGCTTGGCTATGCATGAGCGACTATCTCGCAACCGCACATTCCGGAGCCGGGCGCAGCATGAAATCGCTGGAACTCATCGTTGAAGGGATCATCCTGTGGAGCCGCCGGCTCCTGGTGGTCGTCAGTCCCGGTCCGGTTGCAATGCGCAGAACGGCACCGGCGGGCAAATGATGTGGGTGGCGTCATTCATAGCGCTTTCGGGGGCTTGGCGCTGAGGCTCGGTCTGCTTGAGTAGATCAAGATCGGACGGAAAAAATAAGCAGGAAGATTGGGGTAGCGGGCATGAAGACAGACGTTGTTGTTTTGGGCGCAGGCATTGTCGGCCTATCGACGGCCATTCACCTTGCGCGGCGGGGCAAATCCGTGGTGCTGCTTGACCGCCGCGGCGCCGGCGAAGAGACCTCCTATGGCAATGCCGGCCTGATCCAGCGCGAAGGCGTCTTTCCCTATGGTTTCCCGCATGATTTTGGCGCGCTGTTCCGGTATGCGCTGAACAACACCATCGACGCGCATTACCATTTTCGCGCACTGCCCGGTCTCGTACCGTTCCTGATCCGTTACTGGTGGAATTCGGGCTTCACGCAGCACCAGAACATTGCCTCGATGTATGCGCCGCTGATCGAGAATTCGATCACGGAACATGCCGACCTGATCAACGCGTCTGGCGCTGGCGATCTCATCCGCAAGGACGGCTGGATGAAGGTTTTCCGCACCGAGGCTGCGCGCGACGCGGCCTACAAGGAAGCAGAAAAGCTCTCATCGACCTTTGGCGTCAACCATCATAAATTGTCCAGCAGCGATCTGAAGACGATGGAGCCGTCGATCCGGGCGGATCTCACCGGCGGCCTGCGCTGGACCGACCCTTGGTCGATCCGCGATCCGCACAGCCTCAACAAGGCCTACCTCAGCTATTTCCAATCGCTGGGCGGCCGTCTGGTTTCCGGTGACGCGGCGACGCTTGAGCATATTCTTGAAGGTGCCGGCTGGCGTGTTGCAACCCCGGAAGGTCCGCTTGAAGCCAAGGAAGTGGTCGTGGCGCTCGGCCCCTGGGCCGATACGGTGACCAGGAAGCTTGGCTACCGCTTCCCGCTGGCGGTCAAGCGCGGTTACCACATGCACTATGGCATGGATGAGGGCGCGCAGTTGAACAACTGGGTGCTCGATGCCGAAAGGGGTTATTTCCTGGCGCCGATGTTGCGCGGCATCCGGCTCACCACGGGTGCCGAATTTGCCAATCGCGATGCGCCGAAGACCCCGGTACAGCTGACGAGGGCCGAACGCGTCGCCCGCGAATTCTTCCCGCTTGCCGAACGCCGCGACGAGGAACCGTGGATGGGCGCGCGCCCCTGTACGCCGGACATGATGCCGATCATCGGCAAGGCACCGCGTCACGAGGGCCTGTGGTTCGCCTTTGGCCATGCCCATCACGGCATGACCCTTGGCCCGGTTACCGGCCGTGCGCTTGCCGAAAAAATGACCGGCGAAAAGACGGTGATCGACATCAAGCCGTTCAGGCCCGACCGGTTTGTGGCCTAGCAAAGACGAGATACCAAGGTGCCGGGCAAGTTTATCCCCGGCACCACCCTGTCGCTTTTTTCCGATTATTTTCCCGTGCACTGGAACAAACGTCAAAGTCGCCCGTTAGGACGGTTGGCTGAAGGCGAGGGCTCGGTCGGCTGCGTCATGCGCAGCGAATGGAAATGATTGCCGTTGAGACGCGGCAGCGGGAGCGATATTTCATGCAGAAACAGGTGATAGAGTTCAACGGCGAAGCCGTGGGCGTCTTGATGCCCGACGATGGTGGATTGCGGTTCATCGCGGTCAAATACGGCGTCTGGAGCCTTGATGGCCGCCGGTTTTCACATGCATCCGAGGCCAGGCGTGCAGTCAAGGCGCTTCTGTCGAAACCGGCAGGGCGCTCTATGCCGCCGGCCAGCTTCTGGGTGCCCGGTGAAGGGGATCCTTCAAGCAGCCAGTTCCGCTGGAATGCCGTTTCCGCGATCCCTTCGCCCCTCAAGGAAAATCGCGCCTGACGGCCAACCTGATCCGGGCCGGCGCCCGCATTCAGGATGAAATCCCCTGTTGCCAATTGAACGAAAAAGCGCCCCGTGCCGGCAATCCTCGCCGGCACCGTTCGATCAATCGTCCCAATCCGCGGGAATGCCGCTATCGGCGCCGATTGTTTCCAAGTCGTTGCGGATGCTGACCACGCCGGAAACCGCATAGATCAACATTTCGATCCTGCGCCGCTCCCCGGCCGTATCGACAGAGCCCTTCAGCCAGACCGCTCCGCGGCGGGCCTTGATATCGACACCCGATGTGTCGATGCCGCTGTCTTCAAGCGTCGTGGCGATCACGTCTTCAAGCGTGTCGTCATCGACATCGGCATCGGTATCGTCGCCAAAAAGGTCGGGGCCGTTTTGGCTTTCGATGACAGTGTCGTTGCTGCGCTGGAATCCGGGGTTTCCCGCTTCGTCGAAATTTTCGCCGCCCTGTCCGTATGAGCTGTTGCCAACCTCGGTCTCCGATCCGGGTGACGCGTCGGCATAGGGCCAGCCTTCGTCCAGATCGCGTTCCTTGTAATCGCGATAATCATCCTCCCGCCCTGTTGTTTTAGGTGTTTTGCCGTTCATCGCCATATCCTTGCTTTAAATGGAATTGAGGAGAAACGGATGACGGGACATTTGGTTCATTCGCCCGAGAGACCGCTGCGAAATATTCCCGTACTGGTGCGGCAACAAAAAAAGGCGGAGCCGCCGAAGCAGTTCCGCCATTTGCAATAAAGGTCTGATCGGTTTGGGACTACGGCGTAGTGCCCGTGGCAGGCGTCTGCGTGCCGGTTGCCGGGGTCTGGGTATCCGGGGTCGCAGGCGTTGCGTTCGGCGTCGTCGTGGTATCCGGTGTCGCGCTGGTGCCCGAAGTTGCCATGCCCGGCGTCACGGTGCCTGGCGTTGCGCTGTTGTCAACCGGCGGAGTGGCGGTATCGGCCGGCGGCGTGGTTGTCTGCTGTGTCGCCGAAGGCTGCGTTACCGCATCATTGGTCTGATCGGTCGACAGTTCTTTCGGCAGCCAGACGACAAGCGCCAGCACCAGACCTGCAAGCAGGATGATCAGAACCGGCCATTTCGAGCGTGCCGAGCGGGGTTCGATATCTTCCGGCCGCTGCTGGTTGGCCAACGGGTCGTTCACCGGCGTTCCTGTTACGGGATCGATACGCGGGTCTGCCTGTTCGGCCGGCCATGCCGCAGGATTCACGTTACGGTTTTCACTGGGGTCAAAACGTTGATTCATGGCGGTCACATCCTTTCGAGAAATGGTGCCTGTGCCAGCAAACGTTGAAGGCAACTCCCCGATAAACGTCTCTAGGAGACGAATGTTCCTCGAAATGACTTTTCCAGCGCCCAAAGCCGCCAGGAGCCGGTCAGGTTGACGGCAGTTCGGCGATATCTCCAAATTGGGCAAGCAGGCGCGGACTGGTCATGTCGCCACTCTCCTCATCGACCTCGACGGCATAGGCGGCGACCCCGGGAAACCGGCCGGCCATGGCCGCGGCAATCTTTTCGGCGCTCGCAGCATTGGAGGCCTGGCGCATTTCTCCCGGCGCCAGTCCGCCCCGCGTCTTGCGATAGGGGATAACGATGAATTTCTCGGCCATGCGCGGCCCTTTCGAGGATTGGTGCCGGCACCGCCGGACAGGGCCGTTCGATGGAATGCGCGGCGACAGGGTAACTGCGGCAAACACGGCAGGAGTGCCGATGACATGGCTGAGATCTTTAGCATCGATTGCGACAGACTGTACCGGCAATCGCAGCCGGCGATGCACAAAATGCCGGCTGCGCATTCGATAGTCCGGATTACCCCTTGCGTTCACCTCGAAAGGCGACCGATCGAACCGGCAGGCACGGTACRTCAAGATGGTCGGGAGGCAGTTTGGCCTTGGCACGCTCCGCCATCATCGCATAGCCGTTCTCCAGGTGGCGGCAGAAGCGCTCGGCATCAAACAGCGGCGCCAGAAACCTGTTTTGTGAAATCTCCAGCTTCAGTCGCGTGACCTCGTCTGGATTTTGCGACAGTGCAACGGCGAGATCGACGAAAGCGCCGGGCGTCGCCGCCACTAGTTGCGCCAGCCCACAGGCCGTCAGCAGGCTCTCGGAGACCCGCGAGGCAAAATTGCTGCCTTTCAGCGTGACGACGGGCAGGCCGGCCCATAATTTGTCCGATGTTGTCGTATGGCCGTTATAAGGGAACGTATCGAGCCCGATATCGGCGGCCTGCAACCGGGCGATATGGGCGTCATAGCCTGTCGAAGATGCAAAGATGATCCGTTCCGCCCCGACCCCGCGTTTGCCTAAGGCGGCGAGAAAATTGCTGCGCGCCAGTTCGCCTTCGACCATCACCCAGAGAACCGAATTGTTGGAACGGCGCAGGATCTCCGCCCAGCGATCAACCACCGCAAGCGATATCTTGCGGGCCGCATTGAAGGCGGCGAAGACGAAGCGGTCTTGCGGCAGGCCGAGCGCCTGCCGGCTGGCGGCCGGCGGCAGGGCACGGTGAATTGGATCGTTGGGCTGGTAGCTTTCCGGCAGCAGGCAGAATTTCTCGTGATAGCTCTGCCTGGAACTGCCCGGCAGCACGATCCGGTCGCCGATGACATAGTCGCAATCGATGTTCACGGCGCTGCCGGGAAAGCCGAGCCAGGCGGCCTGAACCGGTGCGGCCATCTGGTTCAGGATATTGGAACGGGAGCCGCCGGTATGACCCTTGAGGTCAACGAGGATGTCGATGTTCTGCTGGCGGATGATGTCGGCCGCCTCCGCATCGGTCTTGCCGTGCAGGGAAACGATCCGGCCCCATTTTGACCGGCTGCCATCATTTACCGTCTGGTGTGGTGGCGTGTAGCAGTAGAGGGTGACGTCGAAGCGGCTGAAGTCATGCGCCTCGAGCACGCTTTGCAAGAGCCGCATGGTGGCATGTTCGCTCCAGAAATCGCTGGAAAGATAACCGATACGCAACCGCTCGCCCCAGGGATGCGGCCGCATCCGTCTCTGTCTGCTGCCGGCCGGCGAAGGGGGCGAGGTCAGTCCGGGATTGTTGGTTGCCCGCCGGTTGAGCCGCTCGTCRCCGCAACGCAACAGGTTCGAATAGGCCGTTTCGCCTTCGAGCGCGGAAAGATCACCAGCCGCCAGTTGACCGGCATGCGCCTGCTCGAGTGTCTCGATCGCCTCGAAATCGCAGAAGTCACGGGCAACCGACATGAATTTGAACTGCGTATAAGGATCGTCCGGAAAGAGTGCTGCAAGTCTGCGAAACACGGTCAAGGCCGACGGATCACGCTCGTTTTCACCGAGGATTGCACCGGCAAGTTTCAGATGCTCGGCATCGTCGCTTTTGGCCAGCGTTTGTTTGACGAGATCGGCAAGGGCCGTATCGCCGGTCCGCCGGAACGACAGCGCCAGACTATAGGCGAGGGCGGCATCGTCCGGCCTGCTGTCCAAGAGTTTGATGCCGATCAGCTGCGCGCGCTCGTCATCGCCGGACTGGACATAAAGTGCCGTGGCGCGGCCGAGCAATGTGCCGGCATCGCGCCCGGCATAGGGGGCTGCCTGCTCGAAGGCTTGTGCGGCCTCGGCCGGCAGGCCGAGCTTGTCCAGAGCTTCGCCGAGAAGCGCCAGGGGGGCTGGATCCGTGGCCGTTCCAATGAGGGGGCTGAGGAGCGCCAGGGTTTCCAGATAGTCAGCCTGTTCAAATGCGACCCTCGCCGCGGCAAGTCCTTGTCCGTCCATATCCGCCGTTCCAGGAAGCTCAATCGGGGAAAACGGCAAAATAGCGCCCAATGCTTGTGCGGGGCGGATCAGAAACCGGAAACCAAGCCGAGGCTTTGGGTTCGGCGTTGAAAAATGCAGCATTTCAGGGAGCACTGGCGCACAAGGGGCCGGCCGAAATGGACGGCCACGTTCTTTCGTGGCAGCAGGAGAGACGTCAATCTGCCCGCCCGGCCCTATTCTAAATCTAATAGCAGCCGCGTCCTGTCCTTGCGGACGACAGGCCTTTCGCAGATTTTTCAGGCAATTGATACCCTAATTTGGGGCCTGCTGGCTGTCATGGGGTGGAGAGACGGTCATTTTGACAAGAATTTCGAGACCGTTTGTTTTTTTTGAGGTTGCTTCATTCAGGGGGGGAGGGGCCTGACGGAGCCAAACAGACTGTTTTCAACCTCTGCCGCGGACAGCTCTATTGCTGGCACGGCGAGGCCAAGCCGTGAATAAGCTTTAGTCCGCCGAAGTCGGCGGAGGCGCTCAAGCGATGTTTTAGGGGTAGTCTGGATTTTCACATGATTTCAATGGCTTAACGAAATCGCCTTGAAATTCCCTCTGTTTTCCCATCGCGAGCGATCGTGGATGCCACCTTTGTGCCCTGGCTTTGGGCATCAGTCAACAGGACGGGCAAGCGGCAATAATTTCCGCTTTCGTACCTCAGGTTTAAGGTGCCGCAGCGATGAAGCGTCGGCTGCTTTGCGCCGTCTAAACGGTCATTGATGTCATATTGTCTTGATTCCAAAAGCAGCCACGCGCGTTCCGGAATCGGATACCGTTAGAGCTTGTGTTCACTCCGTGTTTTCCGCAAAATCGCAAAGCAGCCGGCTCAGCCGTCCAGCCAGGTGGCGAGGCCGTCCAGCGTCTGCAGCCCGTATTCCACCGCGCCGAAGCCGATGACAACCTGACGCCGCTCGCGACTGGGATGGAGCTGGCGCATGGTCAGCACCGTCTTGCCGTCGGCCTGCTCATCGAAGGTCACCGTGGCGCGGAAACGGTCGGGGTCGTCGGCGTCGGGCGTGCCATAGTCCATCACGATCCGTTCGTTCGGCACGATCTCCAGAAAGCGCATCAGGTTCGGGAAGCGCAGCTCCTGACCCTCGAACACGCCCACCATGTCGAAGCGCCAGACTCCGCCCTCGCGGATATCGGCCTCGTGGCTCTCGATGCTGAGGCCGGCCGGACCGTACCATTCGGCCAGCGCCTTGGGGTCCATCCAGGCGGCAAAGACCTTGTCGCGTGGGTGGTTCAGCAGCTTCACCAGCACGATTTCGCGATCGAGCGACCAGGTCTCAAACAGGTTTGCCATGTCCTTCACCATCCTCTTCGGTTTTGTCCAGGTAGACTTCCAGGCGATCCAACCGCTCGGCCCAGCGCCGGCGCTCCGCTTCCATCCAGTCCGCCGCCTCGTCGAAACGCGCCTGCACCAGCCGACACCAGCGGCTGCGCCCGCGCTTCTCGCTGGCGATCAGTCCGCAATCTTCGAGCACCTTGAGATGCTGGGCGAAGGAGGGCAGCGCCATGTCGAAAGGCTCGGCCAGGGCGCTGACCGGCAACTCGCCCTCGACCAGCCGCGACACCACCGCGCGGCGGGTCGGGTCGCTGAGAGCGTGAAAGGCGAGGTCGAGCGGAGTCGAATGGTAGGGCATGTGCATCAGTAAAGTGGCCGGGGGCACCGGTCAAGGATAAAAAGGTACTTGCCTTAGTATACGGCTCCGAATATGAAGGTACTTGCCTTAGTATCTAGCCCTGAATGGTGGGGCTGATATGGTGCAACAACTCGCAAGGAGGACTCCAATGGTAGTTCGTGTTGATCTCATGATCTCGCTCGATGGTTTCGCGACAACGACGGACCAGACGCCCGAAGTCCCGTTTGGCGAGGACTGGCCACGTCTCGTCGGCGCATATGCTGCAACGCGAACGTTCCGTGAGCGCGTGCTCAAGGATACCACGGGAGCAGGTACCACAGGTGTCGATGACGAATACGCGAAGGAATACTTCGCCAATGTGGGCGCCGAGATTATGGGCGCCGGCATGTTCGGACTCCACAACTTTCCCGACGATCCGGACTGGCGTGGCTGGTGGGGCGACGAGCCGCCGTTCCGGGTTCCGGTCTTCGTCCTCACCCGCAACCCACGGCCCTCCATAGAGATGGCCGGTGGCACCACTTTCCACTTCCTCAATACCACCCCGGTTGATGCGCTCCAGCAGGCTGTGAGGGCCGCAAACGGCAAGGATGTGCGAGTTGGCGGTGGCGCTACCGTCGTTCGCGACTATCTCAAAGCTGGCCTTATCGACCGCCTTCATGTTGCTATCACGCCGATTTTGCTCGGGCGTGGCATCCGCCTGTGGGACGATCTGCGCGGCTTGGAAGCTGGCTACACAGTCAAGGCAGAAACGGCGCCGAGCGGCACCATCCACCTCACCTTCCAGCGCTAGCCACTAGCCTGTGACTTGGGCGATCATGGACTGTCCACAGGTGGTCCGTGATGTCGGCTTTCGAGTTACCAGTCCAGGTGCTCACGGGCTGCCTTCGGCCCCCTCTCACCGCTCACATGCGTTATCCCAACGGCCAAGAATGGCCGAAGGAGAGCCGAAATGGGTATTGCACAATACGATCCTACCGCACAGGGCCGTCCGGCGTGGAACGCGGGCCGAAAGGTCGGCGTCAAGAAGCCGCTGAAACAGCGCCAGATTTGGGCGATCCGCTTCTTCCTCGACCGGGAGGGACGCATGAGAGATCGCACGTTGTTTGGCCTGGCAATCGACAGCAAGCTGGTGGTTGCGATCTCGTGAAAATGAAAATCGGGAGCCTTGTGACAGGAACGGAAATTCGAACGCGAGCCATGGTCGTCCAGCAAAAGACCGGCCGTCCGGTTCAGTTCGAAATCACGGCGGACGTGAGGGCACGTTTGCTTGCATGGCTTGAGCGGCGAGGTGGAACGGTTGACGACTACGCCTTTCCCAGTCGAGTCGACCATAACGATCATCCGAGCACTCGCCAATATGCCCGATTGGTTGACGAATGGGTGACGGCGATTGGTCTACGACGCGAAGACTATGGCACGCACTCGCTTACCCACCACTGCCACATCCTGGAAACGGGAAACGACAGCTTCCGCTTCAAGAACAGCTCAGCGCATGAGCCCAAAACCGCAAAGGAAAAACGCAGGAACTTGACCACCACGACCAACACGAACGATACCTAAGGCGGGTCACTTCTCGGTGGAAATGCCGGGTCAGCTCTCAGTGGAAATCAACACATAGCGGACGGCGTCTTCGATTTCTGCCGCCTATGGGCTCGCCTGCTCCTTCATGAACGCGGTGAATATGCTCGCTTACGCGGGGGCTCCACCAAGAGTGGCCGCGGACGGAACAAATGTAGTTCGATCTAGTTCAGCAGTCATCACGACCTTATGAACTTCAAAGGACTCGATCATGACGACACCAATCTCCACCAATCTCCCACATGATACTGTCTACGGCATCGCCCCGTCGGCCTCCCTCAACAAAGTATCCTGGGGAGCAGTGTTCGCTGGCGTGGCAATTGCTCTCAGCACGCAGTTTCTGCTCAACCTGCTCGGGGTCGGCATCGGCGCAGCAGTCCTTGATCCGGCGACCTACGACAATCCCGAAGCCAGCACGTTCTCGATTGCAGGCGGCATCTGGTTTGTCGTCGCCGGGATCATCGCCTCGTTCGCGGGCGGGTATGTCGCGAGCCGCCTGTCGGGACGTCCGAGTAACTCAACGGGCGGCGACCATGGGGTAACTGTTGATTTCCACTGAGAGCTGACCCGGCATTTCCACCGAGAAGTGACCCGCCTTAGGTATCGTTCGTGTTGGTCGTGGTGGTCAAGTTCCTGCGTTTTTCCTTTGCGGTTTTGGGCTCATGCGCTGAGCTGTTCTTGAAGCGGAAGCTGTCGTTTCCCGTTTCCAGGATGTGGCAGTGGTGGGTAAGCCGGTCGAGCAGCGCGGTCGTCATC